>NZ_JBHYXC010000003.1:0-483784 GCF_042751495.1 Streptomyces sp. NPDC059373
CGCTCAAACGGGCCGAGCACCGCAACTGGACGCCACCCGCACCAGACACCGTCACCATCACTCGGCAGGACAGAACCTAAGTCACCGGCATTGGGTCTAGGGCCTGTCGTACCGATCAGGGCCTAACGGAAGACCGACGCGATCACCACGACCGCCAGCATCAGCACCAGCGCGGCGGTCATCACTCGGGTACGGGTCTTCGGGTCCACGTACCGAGACTAGCCGCACGGCGTCGGCGTCCGGTCAGCGCCCCAGTGGGCAGGTCCGCAGCGCCTCGTAGCGCGGCTGCGCCCCGGGCACCCCGGGGGCCGGGGCGTGGCTGCGTACGAGGGTGATCGCGTCCGCCGTCCACGGGGTGCCGGCGAAGCCGCTGAGCCCGTCGGCGTACGGCCGCAGCGGGACCCTGCCGTGCGGGCGCTGCCGGGCCAGCGTGAGGTGGGCGTGGAAGCCGTGCTCCGCCGTGATCTCCACTCCCGCCTTCCGGGCCGCCGCCCCCGCCGAACCGGCCAGGCGGCGCAGATCACCGCCGGTCAGCCCGGCCCAGAGCGTACGGTCGCCGAACCTCCCGCCGCCGGCCAGTCCGAGGTCGTACGGTTCGTGCCGGCGGGCGGCGCGGTCCAGCCGCTCACCCAGTTCGGGGAGCAGCGCCTCCGGCACCTCACCGAGGAACGCGAGCGTGAGGTGCCAGCCGGCCCGCTCCGTCCAGCGCAGTTCGTCGGCGCCGGGCAGCCCGTGCAGCTCGCGAGCCACCTGCTCCAGCTCACGCAGGGCGTCCTTCGGCGGCACCACCGCCACGAACAGCCTCACCTCTGCGACCGCAGCGTGAGGCTGTGCCCGGGGTGGAGGGCCTGCCGCTGCACCCGCCGCCCGAAGCCGGACAGCAGCGGCGTCACCTCGGCCCGGGACAGCACCACTTCCTGGCGCCCGGCGGGTACCGGCGCCACCGCGCCCTGGTCGAAGGTCGCCACCAGTGAGCCGTTCTCCGCGAAGGCCAGGTTGTTCAGCGTGTGCACGCGCGCGGCCGGGTCATCGAGCGCCGCGTGTGCGGCACTGGGGTCGGCGCCCTTCCGGTGCATCAGCGCCTTCTCCACCAGCTCCGCGAACCGGTCCGCGGACCCTTCCCCGATCATCCCGAGGGCCGGCAGCACCTTGCCGCTCCTGCCGTCGTACCAGTAGGTGGCCAGCGTCATGCCGTCCGCCGCCGCCGTCTCGTCCAGCGCCGTGGTCTGCACCCCGACGACGTCCCCCGCGGCGACCAGAAAGTCGAAGCTGACGTTCAGCCCGGAGTCCCCCGCGCCACCCGAACCGCAGCCCGTGGCGAAGGCCCTGCGCCGCTCCTCCACGCCCCGCCGCACCGCCTCCGTGAGCGCTTTCGCCCCCGGGACGGACGGATAGCTGATCGTCCAGCGGCATGCCGTGCCGCCGCTGGTACGGACGACCCGCAGCCCGCTGATCCACGTCGGAAGGACCGTCCTGACGTCGCCGGATGCCCTGGTCGGCACGCTGCCGCTCACCGTCGCTTCTCCGCTCGCGTCGCAGGCGGCGGCGAGCAGCGCGATGGTGGCGGTGAGCCCGATGGCGATACGGCGCTTCATGAGAGGGACACTAAGCGGACCACAGGACGATCGTTCATTCCTGGGACGTACCCACCGCACATACGTTACGGAACGGCGACTCGGTCCGCCCGGCGTCGCCTCAGTCCCCCCGCACCTCGCTGGCCACCACGTCGAACTCCTCGAGTCCGGTCACGGTCACGTGCGCCTTCGCCGTGCCCTCGTGCCGCGCCGCCGCCTGTCCCGCTCGCGACGCCGCGAGGGCCTTGCGGTCGGTGAAGATCACGCCCACCAGACCCCGGCCCCGCGCCTTGTCGAGCATGAGGGTCGCCCTGGCGAGCCCGGACAGCGTTTCCAGCTTCGGCAGCACCGTGCTCCCGAACGTGTCGGCGAACAGCTCCGCGTCCGACGGGTCGAACTCCACCCGGGTCATCCGCATGGCCGCGCCGGTCCCCGGCTGCTGGGCCGCGTGGAAGACCACCGCCTCGTAGTTGTCCAGCGCCACCGTCGCCGCGAAGGGCTCGAGGATCTCCGCGCGCCGCTGCCGCAGCCGATCGTTGCTGCCCTCCCTGGCTTCCTCGGTCTCCCACCAGGTCGACACCAGCAGCTTCCCGAGATCCCGGTCCACGAACAGCCCGAACCCCCGGTACCCCGGCTGGTCGGCCAGCAGTCGCCGGCCCTCCGTGTTCAGCCCTTCGACGGCCTGGTCGATCTTTCCCGGATCACCGGTCGCGTAGACGATGCGTACGAACATGACGCCTCCCAGACAGCGGGCGCGTACAAAACCTGACACCGACCAGTCTTCTACCGGGCACAAACCGGTGCAATAGGGGCTCTCTCAACCGTCCTGTTCTAGGCCGCCGGAGCGAGCTCGCGTTCAACGTCCTCCTCCCGGGGGACGAAGGCGATCAGGCGTCGGTCTTTTCCCCGGTGCAGGTCGATCTTCAGCCGCAGGCCGCCCACGCGGGCCAGGACCAGGGCGACGCCGACCGAGGCCGCCGCGGCGATCAGGCCGCCACTGAGGAAGCCGACGCGGGCGCCGTAGGTGTCGGTGACCCAGCCCATGACCGGGCCGCCGATAGGGGTGCCGCCGACGAAGACCATCATGAACAGGCTCATGACGCGGCCGCGCATGACGGGGTCGGTGGCGAGCTGGACGCTTGCGTTGGCGGTCGTGTTGAAGGTCAGGCCGAAGATGCCGATCGGGGCCAGCAGCAGCACGAACATCCAGTACGAGGGCGCCAGCGCGGCCACGGCCTCCAGCATCCCGAAGGCGAACGCAGCGGCGACGAGCAGCCGCAGGCGGGTCTTGCCGCGCCGCGCGGCCAGCAGCGCGCCGACGACCGAGCCGACGGCCATGAGGGTGTTGAAGAGTCCGTACATGCCGGCGTCGCCGTGGAAGACGTTGGAGACGAAGGCGGAGAGCCAGATCGGGAAGTTGAAGGCGAAGGTGCCGACGAAGCCGACCAGGACGATCGGCCAGATGAGCTCAGGCCGTCCGGCGACGTAGCGCAGGCCTTCGCGCAGCTGGCCCTTGCCGCGCGGGGCGCGTTCGACGACGTGGAGTTCGGAGGTGCGCATGAGCAGCAGGCCGGCCAGCGGCGCCAGGAAGGACAGGCCGTTGAAGAGGAAGGCCCAGCCGCTGCCGACCGCGGTGATCAGCGCGCCGGCGACGGCGGGGCCGATGAGCCGGGCGGACTGGAAGTTGGCGGAGTTCAGCGAGACGGCGTTGCGGACGTCGGACGGGCCGACCATCTCGACCACGAAGGCCTGACGGGTGGGGTTGTCGACGACGGTGACCATGCCGAGGCCGAAGGCGATGGCGTAGACGTGCCACACCTGGACCTGGCCGCTCAGCGTCAGTACGGCGAGGGCGAGCCCGAGGGCGCCCATGACGGCCTGGGTGAAGAGCAGGAGCTTCCGCTTCGGGTAGCGGTCGGCGATGACGCCTCCGTACAGCCCGAAGAGCAGCATCGGCAGGAATTGGAGAGCGGTGGTGATGCCGACGGCGAACGACGAGTGCGTGAGACTCAGCACCAGCCAGTCCTGGGCGATACGGGACATCCAGGTGCCGGTGTTGGATATGAGGCCGCCCATGGCGAAGAGACGGTAGTTACGGTTCCTCAGCGAGCTGAAGGTCCCTCTACGACTGGGGGTGGCCGGCGCGGTGTTCGGTTCGGGTGCGGCGTCTGATGCGGCTGCCGAACTCAATCGGGGTTCGCCTCCTCATGAGGGACGCTCGTGGGGGAACGTCGGGGATGTTCCTTACAGTTGTGCGAGCTTCTCCAGGACGGGCGCGGCCTCGCGCAGCACCGCGCGCTCCTCATCGCTGAGGCGCTCGGTGAGCTGCGCCAGCCAGGCGTTCCGCTTGCGGCGGCTCTCGCTCAGCATGGCTTCGGCCTGCTCGGTCTGCCTCACGACGACCTGGCGGCGGTCGTCCGGATGGGGGTCACGGCGGACCAGGCCCTTGGCTTCGAGCATGGCCACGATGCGGGTCATCGACGGCGGCTGCACATGCTCCTTGCGGGCCAGCTCCCCAGGGGTGGCGGAGCCGCAGCGGGCGAGGGTGCCCAGCACCGACATCTCGGTCGGGCTGAGCGATTCGTCCACCCGCTGGTGGCGCAGTCGCCGCGACAGCCGCATCACGGCGGAGCGCAGTGAGTTCACCGCGGCGCGGTCGTCCTCGGTCAGTTCGGTCACGGTAGTTAGGATAGCTCATTACCTACCCTAAGTAAACTCCCGGCGCAGCCGCGCGGAGGTGCGGTGGTCCAAACGCATCTGTGCCCGAACTCACCCGTCCGAGTGAGTTCGCCCCGGAAAGAGCCGCACGGTGGGGTATGGGGGTCGGACTCTGGCTCCATGGCTACGAGAGTGCTCAGCATGCGCATCGACGGGGAGCTGCTGGACCGGCTCCGTACGCACGCCGCCAAACGCGGAATGAGCGTCCAGGACTACATAGTCCGGACGCTCATCCGCGATGACTTCGACGAGCGGCTCAAGGCCTCGGTCGACGAGACGGAACGTTTCTACGAGGAGGTCTACGAGGCCAGACCCAGCGCCGGCATCAGGTAGTAGAAGGCGAAGACGGCCGCCACCGCGTACAGCGCCACCGGCACCTCGCGGCCCCGTCCGGAGGCCAGTCGCAGCACGCAGAAGACGATGAAGCCGATGCCGATGCCATTGGTGATCGAGTACGTGAACGGCATCAGCAGCATGGTCAGGAACGCCGGGATGGCGATGGTGAAGTCGCTCCAGTCGATGTCCCGGATGCCGCCCGCCAGGATCAGGAAGCCGACCGCGACCAGCGCCGGCGTCGCCGCCTGGGCCGGGACCATGGTGGCCACCGGCGTGAGGAACAGCGCGACCACGAACGCCAGCCCGGTGACGATCGAGGCCAGGCCGGTGCGCGCGCCCTCGCCCGCCCCGGCCGTGGACTCGGCGAAGCAGGTGTTGGCGGAGCTGGAGGTGAAGCCGCCGGCGGCGGTCGCGATGCCGTCGACCATCAGCACCTTGTTCATGCCGGGCAGGTCACCGTTCTTGTCCAGCAGATGTGCCTCGTCGCTGACGCCGAGGATCGTGCCCATCGCGTCGAAGAAGCAGCTCAGCAGCACCGTGAAGACGAACAGCACCCCGGTCAGGAAGCCGACCTGGTGGAAGCCGCCGAAGAGGCTGACCTTGCCGATCAGCCCGAAGTCCGGCGACGAGACCGGGTTGCCCGGCCACTGCGGCACCGTGAGGCCCCACGCGGTGGGCTTGATGTCCACGAGCGTGTTGATGATCAGCGCCAGCCCGGTCATCGAGACGATGCTGATCAGGATCGCGCCCGACACCTTGCGGATGATCAGGATCAGGGTCAGCAGCGCGCCCAGGATGAAGATCAGCACCGGCCAGCCGTTGAGGTGCCCGTCCGACCCGAGCTGCACCGGGACGGTGGTGTGCGCGGCGTCCGGCATCCGGCTGACGAAGCCGCCGTCGATCAGGCCGATCAGCATGATGAACAGGCCGATCCCGATGGCGATCGCCTTGCGCAGGCCCAGCGGGACGGCGCTCATCACGCGCTCCCGCAGCCCTGTGGCCACCAGGATCATGATCGCGAAGCCGGCCAGTACGACCATGCCCATCGCGTCCGGCCAGCTCATCCTCGGCGCGAGCTGCAGCGCGACCACGCTGTTCACGCCAAGACCCGCGGCGAGCGCGATCGGGACGTTGCCGATCACACCCATCAGCAGCGTGGTGAACGCGGCGGTGATGACCGTGGCGGTCACCAGCTGACCGTTGTCGAGGTGGTGACCGAACTTGTCGGTGCCCGAGCTGAGGATGATCGGGTTCAGCACGATGATGTAGGCCATCGCGAAGAAGGTCGCCAGGCCGCCGCGGACCTCCCGGGCGACGGAGGAACCGCGCTCGGAGATCTTGAAGTAGCCGTCGAGGGCGTTCTTCGGCGGCTTCGAGGGCAGCTTGGCAGCGTCGACCGACGCGGTGGCCGAGGGGGACATACGGGTCCTTGCGGGTGCGGGTTCAGATGTTCGTACGAATGAATCCGGTCAGACCCGGACTGTTTCAGTATGAACATATGGACGGCGTGAACGCTATCTCCGCGCGTAGATGACTGGCTGAAGCGCATACGCTGTGCACATGCGACTGAGCCAGTGGACGACGCCGGAGCGCGAGGCGCCCGAGCCCTTGGAGGCGAACGACGTCGCGACCGTCACGATCGGCACGATCGTGTGGTTCGCCCTCTTCGTCGTCCAGGTGCCCTTCTACGGCTGGTACGCCGACCACGGCCACGCCTGGTGGATCTGGACCTGCCTGGCCGGCGCCGGCCTCGGCCTCATCGGCCTGCGCTACGTACGCGCCCGGCGCGCCGCACTACGCCGCGCGGCGGCCGAGGACGACACCTCGGATCAGCCTCAGGAATGACACCGACCCCGAGATCTCCCGCACAGCAGGGGGGCTCGGGGGGTGCCGGGGCGATTCCGCACGTACCGTCGAATTCATGACGGATCGCGTGGAGCTCGAGCTCACTTCGCAAGCCGGGCTGAACGCGGCGCAGGTCGCGGAACGGGTCGCACGCGGGGAGGTCAATGACGTACCGGTGCGTTCGTCGCGCTCGCTGGCGGAGATCGTACGGTCCAACGTCTTCACGCGGTTCAACGCGATCATCGGTGTGCTGTTCCTGATCATTCTGGCCGTGGGGCCGATCCAGGACGGTCTGTTCGGCTTCGTCATCGTCGCCAACACCGCGATCGGCATCATCCAGGAGTGGCGCGCCAAGCAGACCCTCGACAGCCTCGCCGTCATCGGCGAGGCGAAACCCACCGTCCGCCGGGACGGAGTCGCCGCACCCGTGGCGACCTCCGAGATCGTCCTCGACGACGTCATCGAGCTCGGCCCGGGCGACAAGGTCGTGGTCGACGGGGAGGTCGTGGAGGCCGAAAGCCTGGAGATCGACGAATCCCTGCTCACCGGCGAGGCGGACCCGGTCGTCAAACGCCCCGGGGACAGCGTCATGTCGGGCAGCTTCGTGGTCGCGGGCAGCGGCGCCTTCCGGGCCACCAGGGTCGGCCGGGAGGCGTACGCGGCACAACTCGCCGAGGAGGCGACCCGGTTCACGCTGGTCCACTCCGAACTGCGCAGCGGCATCAGCCAGATCCTGAAGTACGTGACCTGGATGATGGTGCCCACCGCCATCGGGCTCATCGTCAGCCAGCTCGTCGTCGAGCGGCACAACTGGCGCGAGGCCGTCCTGCGCATGGTCGGCGGCATCGTGCCGATGGTCCCGGAAGGGCTGGTCCTGCTCACCTCGGTCGCCTTCGCGATCGGCGTCATCCGGCTCGGCCGCAAGCAGGTGCTGGTGCAGGAGCTGCCCGCCATCGAGGGGCTCGCCCGGGTCGACGTGGTCTGCCTGGACAAGACCGGCACCCTCACCGAGGGCGGCATGGACGTCACCGGCCTGCGGCCGCTCGGCGGCGCCGACGAGGCGTACGTCAAGCGGGTCCTCGGCGCGCTCGGGGCCGCCGACCCGCGCCCCAACGCCAGCCTGCGGGCGATCACCACCGCCTACCCCGACCCCCAGTGGCGCTGCACCGAATCGCTGCCCTTTTCCTCCGCCCGCAAATACAGCGGCGCCACCTTCAACGAGCCCGACGGCGACACCGGTACGTGGCTGCTCGGCGCCCCCGACATCCTGCTGCCCGCCGGCGACCCGGCCCTGCACGAGGTCGACGAGCTCAACGACGAGGGCCTGCGCGTCCTGCTCCTCGCCCGCGTGCGGAACAGCGCCGCCCGCACCGAGCTGTTCGACCCTGCGGTCGCACACGGCGCCACCCCGACCGCGCTGGTCGTCCTGGAGCAGCGGCTGCGCCCCGACGCCGCCGACACGCTGCGCTACTTCGCCGAGCAGGACGTCCACGCCAAGGTCATCTCCGGCGACAACGCGGTCTCCGTCGGCGCCGTCGCCGCCAAGCTCGGCCTCCCCGGTGCCGAAGGGCCGGTGGACGCACGCCAGTTGTCCGCCGACCCGCACGCCATGGCGGCGGAACTGGACAAGGCCGCCGTCTTCGGCCGCGTAAGCCCGCAGCAGAAGCGGGAGATGGTGGGCGCGCTCAAGTCGCGCGGGCACACCGTCGCGATGACGGGCGACGGCGTCAACGACGTCCTCGCCCTGAAGGACGCCGACATCGGCGTCGCGATGGGCTCCGGAAGCGAGGCGACCCGAGCGGTGGCCCAGATCGTCCTGCTCGACAACAGCTTCGCCACCCTGCCGTCGGTCGTCGCCGAGGGCCGCCGCGTCATCGGGAACATCACGCGCGTCGCGACGCTCTTCCTGACCAAGACCGTCTACTCGGTGCTGCTGGCCATCCTCGTCGCTGTCTGGCAGGTGCCCTATCCCTTTTTGCCCCGCCATCTGACGCTGCTCTCCACGCTCACCATCGGCGTGCCCGCCTTCTTCCTGGCCCTGGCCCCCAACAAGGAGCGGGCCCAGCCGCACTTCGTACGACGGGTGATGCGCTACTCCCTGCCGGCCGGGCTGATCGCCGGCGCCGCGACCTTCGTGACGTACCTGCTGGCCCGCCACCACTACCAGGGCCCCGGCGCCCTCGACGCCGAGACGAGCGCGGCGACGCTGACCCTGTTCCTGGTCTCGATGTGGGTGCTGGCCATCGTGGCCCGGCCCTACACCTGGTGGCGGATCCTCCTGGTGCTGGGCATGGGCGCGGCCTTCCTCGTCGTCCTCGCCACGCCCGGGCTGCAGACCTTCTTCGCGCTCAAGCTGGTCGGTACGCAGGGGCCCTGGACGGCCGTCGCGGTGGCGGCGGTCGCGTCCGTCCTCCTGGAAGTCGCGTGGCGCCGGGCCGCCGTGACAGACGGCAACCCGGCGCAGGTGCGCTGACGCGCGGTGGTTACCTGACGTCGACGTAGTCGCCGGACGCGTTCGAGGCGGCGGTGCTGGTGTTGGTGCTGAAGGAGTAGCGGTAGTAGCCGTCGACCGTGGCCTTGGTGGTGGTCTTCAGCGCGCCACCGGTGCCGCTGGTGATCGTCTTGAGGGTGGTGTAGGTGCTGCTGTTCTTCTTACGGAACTGCAGCTTCACCTTCTGCCCCTTGTAGCCGGCGTAGGTGCCGTCGTTCCAGTTGGCACGGGTCAGCTTGCCGGTGACCGTGATGGTCTTGCCCTTCTTGACCGGCTCCGGGGTGGCGTTGACGGAGAGCTTGGAGGCCTTCTTGATCTTGGTGGTGGCGACGTCGTCGTCGTAGCTGGCGTTCGCGTAGAGGTCGTAGGCGCCCAGGAACAGCTTCCAGGTCCCGGCGACGCCGTTGTTCTTCAGGTCGACCGCGGCGTTGATGTTGAAGACGGCCGTGCAACTGTAGACGCCGGTCTCAGTCGTGGACTCCGTGCAGGCAGGGTCGTCATCCGTACCCAGGCCACCGGTGATGGTGTCCGGGTTGGAGCTGTCGGTGCCCTGCCACAGGAAGGCTTCCGTGAGCGCGACGCCGGTCGAGCTGGTGGCGGTGAACGTGACGGTGACGGACTTCTTGGTGGTGGTGCCGAGAACAATGTCCTTGCCGCCGTTGATGACCGCGTCCGAGAACTTGGTGCCGCCCAACGAGTCGTTCGGGCGAACGGTCTTCGGGGCGAAGGAGCTGAGCTTCGTCGACGCACCCGGACGCTCCGACGCCTGGGCGGCTGCCGGAAGCGCGAGCGCGGACAGAACGACGGCGCCGGAAAGAACGGCGGCCGCAACGCGTATGCGCATGTGAATCCCCCACGAGAACGCGAGAGGCCCGCCGAAGTCTCCCTCCGGCCGGGCCTGTTGATGTTCGCATCGTACAGACCCGGCGCGGAGTTCATGGAGATCCTGTGTGCGACAAGCGTGTGACAGACCGGTACTACTGAACGTCGACGTAGCCGCCGGTCGCGTTCGTGGTGGCGGTGGTGCTGGTGCCTGCGAAGGAGAAGCGGTAGAAGCCGTCGGCCGTGGCCGTGGTGGTGGTCTTCAGTGCGCCGGTGCTGCTGCTCTTGATCGTCTTGAGCGTGGTGTAGGTGCTGCTGTCCTTCTTGCGGTACTGCAGCTTGACGGGCTGGGTGCTGTAGCCCGTGTAGGAGTTCGTGGTCCAGTTGGCGCGGGACAGCTTGCCGGTGACCGTGATGGTCTTGCCCTTCTTGACCGGCTCGGGAGTGGCGTTGACCGTCAGCTTGGAGATCTTCTTCACCTGGACCGTGGTGGCGGTGTCGTTGTAGCTCCCGTTGCCGGCGCTGTCGTCCGCGTCGATGTAGAGCTTCCAGGTGCCGGCGGCGCCGTTCTTGTACAGATCGGTCGACGCGTCGATGCTGATGCTGATCTTGCAGGCGGAGACGGTGGCGTCGGTCGCCGAGACCGTGCACGTGGCCGTGTCCGCGGTCGGGACCAGGGCGCCGTCCATGTTGTCCATGTCGGTGCCGTGCCACAGGGCGGCCCAGGAGTCCGCGACGCCGTCCGTGTCGGTCGCGGTCCAGGAGACGGTGACGGTCTTCTTGGTGGTGAGGCCCAGGACGATGTCCTTGCCACCGTTGACGACCACGTTGGAGAAGGTGGTGTCGCCGGCAGCGGTGTCGGCGTGAACGGCCTTGGACGAGAACGTGTTCAGCGGTTCCGCACCCGGACGCTCCGACGCCTGAGCGGCGGCAGGAAGGGCGAGGGCAGAGAGAACCAGGGCGCCGGAAAGAGCGGCGACAGTGGCGCGTATGCGCATGTGCAATCCCCACAGAGAATGAAGGGGCCCCGCCGAATATCCCCCTGGCATGGGCCCATTGATGTTCGCATCGTACAGACCCCGTGATGGAGCCGTGGACGGGGCCTGTACGACGTGTGGAGTGATCACAGAGTGGCCACAGAGTGACCACCGGACCGGCGAAGGAGGATTCGCCCGTCAGTCGAACCAGCGGTCGCGCGCCAGCTCCTCGGTCCGGGTCGGATCCTCCAGCAGCGCGGCGACCTCGAAGCGCCGCTGCCACTGGCCGGCGGCCCAGGCCAGACCGGCCGCCACGCCCTCCAGCGTGGCCGCGTGGAGCACACCGTCGACCCAGCGCCAGTCGAGCTCGATATCGCCTTCGACCAGCAGTTCTTCGTGCTCGATGTACGTGAGGGGGGCGCCCGGCAGCAACTCCCTCACCGAGTCCGGGACATCGCGGGGCTCGCCCTGGGAGGTGACCGGCGCCGCGTAGGCCTCGCTGAGGCGGCTCACCTGGAAGAACTCGGCCAGCTCCGCCGCGCGAAAGGGCGGGACGGGGAGGAGGGGGCGGCCGGTGGCGAGGGGGATGAGGTCGGGGGCGTCGGCCACGAGGGCGTCGGGGGCGTCGACAACGGTCACGTTTCGGCCGTCGACGACGGCCCGCAGCTCGTCGGGGAGGGTGACCTGTTCGGGGTCGAGGGCGGCCAGCTCGGCGTAGAGCCGGTGCAACTGGGACGGAGTGACGGGGCGTTCGGGGTCGGCGAGGCGGGCCAGCAGCTCGGCCGCGCCGCCGGGCTCGTCGAGGAGGGCGGCGACGGAGGTGCGCACGCCCAGGGCGCGCAGCACCTGCTCGTCGGCGGCGCCGGCCTCCACCTCGTCGTACAGCCCGGCGAGCAGCGAGTCTCCGCCGGCCGCGCGGAGGCCGACGGGGTGGCGGCCGTCCAGGACGGGGTGGTCGCGCAGCCACCAGGCGGCGTAGGAGCGTACGGATTCGGTGGTGCCGTCGGGCAGCAGGACGCGCAGCGGCTGGGTGATCGCGTCGCGCAGCGGGGGCCGGGAGAGCATGGCCAGGGCTTCCGGCCAGGCGTCGTCGTCGACCAGGTCGAGGTCGCGGACGGCGATGATCTCGGTGGCGACGGGCGGGACGTCGGTCTCGGGGAGGTGGTCGAGGACGTCCTCGCACCACACGTCGACGGCGTCCAGCAGGCCCACGTCGTCGGGCTCCGCCCAGTCGCTCTCGCGCGGCTCCAGCTCGTCCGGGTCGAGGACGACGTCGGCGGCACGGACGAGGGCGAAGGTGGCCAGGACGCCGACGGCGGTCAGCGGCTGCTCGCCCCAGCGGTCGGCGAGGTCGGAGTCCACGGCGCCGAGTTCACCCTCCCGGATGACCCGTTCGAAGTCGCTGCCGGGCAGGACCAGCTCCCCGGCGGGGGCGAGTTCACCCTCGTCGTCGGGGAGGGCGAGGGCGCCCAGCCAGGGCTCGTCGCCGGGGGCGAGGTTGGCGGCCCGTACGAGACCGAGCACGACCTCGGCCAGTTCCTCGGCGTCCAGGGCGGCGCCCCCGCCGTCGCCGTCGTCCCAGGACTCGTCGGCGTCCAGCGAGCCGGCGACGGCCGCCCGCACCTGCGGGGTGGTCAGTACGGCCCGGGGGGTCGCCGGGGTGGCGCCCAGCTTTTCGAGCAGGGGGTGCGCGGCGTCGGGGTGCGCCACCTTCAGGCCGAGCCGGGCCAGTTCGGCGGCGGCGGGCAGCGCGTCGCGGGCGGCGGGGTCGGAGTCCCCGTACACCGTGTCCATCTCGGGCAGCGGAAGGAGGATCTGGCGGGGCCCGACCACCGTCCGGCCGTCGGCGAGCGGCACGGGGAGCCCGCTGAGCCGGTCGGGGTCGGTGCCGGCGAGGGAGTCGTAGAGCCGCCGCCACCAGGGCGCGGGGCGCTCGGCGCCGCCGAGGCGGTCGATGGCCTCGCCCAGCGGGAGCCGGGCCACGCCGAGGACGCGCAGCTCGGGGCGCCGTTCCAGCCCGGAGGGCAGCAGGGTCGTGAAGACCTCCGCCAGCACCTCCACGGTCGCCGCGCTCGCGCCCTCCAGCACCTCGGCCTCGACCGGCCGCAGCGCCTCCGGGTCGCCCTCGTCCGCCGCCACGGCCCGGGGCAGGAACGCGGTGCGGGGCAGCGCGGCGACCACGTGCCGGCGCAGTTCGGCGTCCAACTCGCCCTTGCCCAGCGGCCCGGGGACCAGGTCCACGATGCCGGGGCCGACCGGCCGCCATTCGCGCAGCAGCTTCACGTACGCCTCGGCGGCCCGCTCGATCAGGAAGTCGGTGAGCGGGCCCGGCGCGGCGCGGCGCCGGGTCGGGTCCAGCGGCAGCGAGGCGATCAGCAGGGCGGGCAGGCCCAGCGGCTCGTCGGTCGGCGTCGGCGCGTGCACGACGGGCGTGGTCCGGGGGCGCTCCGGCGCGCCCTCCGCCC
This sequence comes from Streptomyces sp. NPDC059373, assembly GCF_042751495.1. NCBI lineage: Bacteria > Bacillati > Actinomycetota > Actinomycetes > Kitasatosporales > Streptomycetaceae > Streptomyces > Streptomyces sp. NPDC059373. Next base: position 13,229 of record NZ_JBHYXC010000003.1, read on the forward strand.
CCACCGGTACCGCCCAGGTCAGCGACCACACCGGCCGCAGCCGTTCCTCCACCGGCCGGCCGGCCAGCAGCGCGGCGTCCAGCCGGCCGGCCTCGGTGACGGTGCGCCAGCGGGTCGTACCGGTCGCGCTGTCGTCGATGACGACCGCCTCGTCGTCCTGGCGGCGGGTCAGCGTCCGTACGCCCTCCGGCGTGTCGACGACCACCTCGTCCAGACCGGTGAGCGTCAGCAGCAGCGCGTCGTCGATCCCGGCGAGCAGATGCTGTACGAGATCCTCGGCCGCGCCGTCGCGCAGCGGCAGCACGACAACGGTGTCGTACCCCTCCGGCGCGGTGCCCTCCGCGGGCAGCGGCAGGCGCAGCAGCGGGACGTGGCCGTCGCGGCGCCGCAGCTCGTCCTCGAGGGCCGGGACATGCACGGCCAGATCGCGGGCCTCGGCCAGCGACCAGCGCACGCCGCCGGTACGGCTCACGACGGCGGGCTCGTCACTGACGGCCAGTACGGCGGAGAAGCCCACGCCGAAGCGGCCGACCGTCTCCTCGGTGTCCTCCCGCTTGGCGCTCGCGCGCAGGGTCGAGAGCGACTCCACGGCCGCCGCGTCGAGCGGTGCGCCGGTGTTGGCGGCGGCGAGCACGCCCTCACGGAACGTCAGCCGCAGCCGGCCCGGTGTCTTCGCCCGTACGGCGGCATCCGCCGCGTTCTGGGCCAGCTCGATGACCAGCCGGTCCCGGTAGCCGCCCAGCGCGAGGTCCTCCTCGGCGTTCGCGTCCTCCCGGAACCTCGCCGGCGACGCACCCCACGCGTCCAGCACGCCCCGACGCAGCCGCGCGGTCCCGAACGGATCAGCCCCGCCCTCCGGCTCCCGCCGCACCACTCCCGTGCCGCTCACGTCGTCTCTCCCTCTGCGAATGTTCTGCCGAACCCTTGTCCGCCGAAGGTACCCCGCGCACGCGGGCCGCCGCCCCGGGGCCTTTTCGCCCACCCACCCTCCCGTTACCGGCTTGTGGGAGAACGTTCCGCTGGGGGTGGGGGCACTCCCCCCAGCCTTCGAAGGAAGCTCTGGGGGAGGGCTGACACAACCCGGCCACCGGCGGAAAGCCGCCGACGCACACCAACCGTCCAACTGCCCAAGCACACCGGGCGAAGCCCGAAAGGCTCTCGGGGGCTGGGGCCGAACCGCGTGCGGACGGCGCCGCAGGCTAGGAGTGGCCGAGTTCCTCCGCCGGGCCGCCGTCCTCGACGGAGCCGTGGCGGTCGGGGTGGAGCGGAAGCGGCTCGACGGCGGTCTCGTCGAGAACCGGCGGCGCCGGCCGCGGAGGCTTCGGCATGATCGCCGCCTCCGAGTGCCCACCGCAGCCGTACGCGAGCGAGACGACGTGCCCGTCGGCCGGCGAGAACTCGTTCGCGCAGACACCGAAGGCCTGCCGCAGCGAGCCCGCCATGGGGACGAGGAAGCCGCAGCTGATGCAGGGGGCCGGCGCGGCCTGGGCCATGGCGGTCTTGGGGCCGAAGTTCTCCTCCCAGCGGTCGGCGGCGGCGTGCAGCCCGTACCGCGAGAGGACCCGGGGCCGGCCCATGCCGATGTCCAGGGCGACCGCGCCGATCGTGCCGACGGCCGGCGGCTCGGTGGGCTCGAGGGCGACGTCGTCCTCGCCGACCGTCTCCGCGAGCTCGGCGACGACGGAGTTCGGCGGCGGGGTGTCCTCGCCGGACCAGCCGGGTTCCAGCCGGAGATCCTCGGCCTCGGTCGGCAGCAGATCGCCGGGGCCCATGTCACCCGGACGGAGTCGTTCGCTCCAGGGAACCCACTCGGGCGCGAGGACCGCCTCGGGGCCGGGCAGCAGGACGGTCTCGTCCAGGGTGACCGCCTTGGCGCGGGACGCGCGGGTGAGCGTCACCGCCCAGCGCCAGCCCCGGTAGGCCGGTTCGCGGCAGTCGAACAGGTGCGTGACGACGCGTTCTCCCTCGGCCACCGCCCCGAGGTGGTTCCCGACCGCGTCGGCCCCGAAGGCCTCCTCGGCCGCCGAGAGAGCGACATCGACGGCCTCGGCGCACAGGCGGTCAGGGGTACGGCTTCGCATCGCAGCACTCACAAGAATCGATTCTCTCCTACGCCGTTTCACGCGTGCGCCGACCGGAGGGCGGGCGGTGGCGGAGCGGACCGGAGGACCGCGTCGACGCCACCTTCCGGACAACCTCGGGCGCACCTGTTGACACCATTCTGCGGGATCGCACGCTATCGGTGCGCACCGCATGCGCAAAGGATGGGGTGTGGATCGGGTAGAGATGCCGTCCCGTGGGGCAGTATGGCCAGCGTGGCACGCACGGTGACGTCCGGACCCGGACCGATTCGCAAAGCGGGGCTTGCCGTCGCGCGCGCCGCGCACCGCACCGGTAGCGCGACGCGCCACCGCATCCGCCGCCATACCCACGCGGGCGGCGCGGGCGAGTCCGGCCTGGCGAAACTCATCGAGCTGCACGCCGTGAACTCCGCGGGTGACATGTTGATCACGATCGCGCTCGCGAGCACGATCTTCTTTTCGGTCCCGACCGGTGAGGCACGCGGCCGGGTCGCCCTGTACCTGCTCGTGACGATGGCCCCCTTCGCGCTGCTCGCTCCCGTGGTCGGCCCGCTGCTCGACCGCATCCCGCACGGCCGGCGGGCCGCGATGGCGGTGTCCATGCTGGTCCGGGCGATCCTCGCCTGGACGATGGCGGGTGTCGTGTCGACGGCCGGCCTGGAGCTGTATCCGGCCGCGCTGGGCGTGCTGGTCGGGTCGAAGGCGTACGGAGTCGTACGGAGTGCGGTCGTACCGCGGCTGCTCCCGGCCCGTACGACCCTGGTGAAGGCCAATTCCCGGGTCACCCTGGCCGGGCTGCTGGCGACGGCGGTCGCGGCGCCGGTGGGCGGCCTGCTGCATCTGATCTCGCCGGGCGCGCCGCTCTACGGGGCGTTCGTGATCTTCGTGGGCGGCACGATGCTGTCCTTCTCGCTGCCGCACAAGGTCGACTCCGCGAAGGGCGAGTCCCGGGCCGAGCTCAGCTCCGGTGAGCATCCGGGCGCCGACGGCCCGGCGAAGGGGCTGCGGAGCGTCGGGCCGGCTGTTCTCAGCGCGCTGGGCGCGAATGCGGCGCTGCGGTTCCTGTCCGGGTTCCTGACGCTGTTCCTGGCGTTTCTGCTGCGCGAGCACCCGCTGGGCGGGCTGAGTGCGGCCTTCTCGCTGGGGGTCGTGGCGGTGGCGGCCGGGGTCGGCAACGCCTTCGGCACGGCGCTCGGCTCGTGGCTGCGGGCCCGCCCACCGGAGAAGATCATCGCCACGGCGCTGTTCTGCGCGCTGACCGCCGCCGCCGCGGCCGCCGCCTGGTACGGGACGCTGACCATCGCTCTGGTCGCCGCTGTGGCAGGCATCTCCCAGGCCCTCAGCAAACTCTCGCTGGACTCCACGATCCAGCGTGACGTTCCCGAGCAGTCCCGCACCTCCGCCTTCGCCCGCTCCGAGACCGCCCTCCAGCTCGCCTGGGTCATCGGCGGCGCCCTCGGCATCGTCCTGCCCCTCAACGGCACCGTCGGCATGTCGGTCGCCGCCACCGTCGTCGCCGTCGGCTTCGTCGTCGCGCTGCGCGGCCTCAGCGGCCCGACCCGTGCCCCCCGTACCCGCGCGGCGTAAGGCGTAGGGCTTCGACACCGGAACACGCGCACCCGGGCGCGGACGGGCGGTGGCCGCCCGGTAGCCTCACCACCATGAGCATTCGCCGCCGTGCCGCCGCCATCGGTGCCGTGTCCCTCGGGCTGGTCGCCCTCTCCGCCTGTGAGAAGCCGACCCCGCTGGCGACCGTCACCGTGGGCGACAAGACAGTGACCACCGAGGCCGCCACCAAGTGCTACGCCGATGGCAAGGACCTCACCACCACCGCCTTCGCCGCTTGCCTGAACGCGGTCAAGCCCACCAAGACGATCACCGTGGGAACGGGTGACCAGGTGCGTATCGGCGTCGACCCGGACGTCGCCAAAAGGGGCTGGCTGGTGGCCGCGGGGCTGTCACAGAAGACGGACGTGCTGACGAACAAGACGTACTGGTCGCTCGGTGAGAAGGACTCGCTGTTCACCGACTCGTCGACCGGCACCAGCACCGACAGCGTCACCCTGAACATCATCGAGACCGCCGGCGCGAACACCAAGACCTACCTCGGCGTCTGGAAGATCAAGCTCGTCAAGAAGGACTAGTGCCCATCCGCGTGCTCATCGTGACCGCCGTGGCGGCGGAGGCCGACGCCGTCGCCACCGGGCTGTTGCGCACGCTCGCGCCGGTCCACGCCCCGGACCTGCCGGGATACGTCCTGAAGCGCGCCGCGTACCTCGGCCCGCCACCGGGCAGCCGCCCCGGGTCGACCAGCCTGGGCGGTGTATCGGCCGCCGACATCCTCGCCGCCGGGGTCGGCCCGGCCGCCGCCGCGGCCGGTACCGCGACGGCACTGGCGATCGCGGCGGCCGAGGACCGGCCGTACGGACTGGTGATCTCGGCCGGGATCGGCGGCGGTTTCCCGTCGGCCGCACCCGTCGGGTCGGTCGTCGTCGCGGACGCGATCGTCGCCGCCGACCTGGGCGCGGAGACCTCGGACGGCTTTCTGCCCGTCGACGAACTCGGCTTCGGACGTACGACCCACCTCCCGCCCGAGAAGCTGTCGCGGACCATCGCCGAGGCCGCCGCGGCCGCGTACGCAGCCGTCCTCACCGTCTCCACCGTGACCGGCACCGCCGAGCGCGCCGCCGAACTGGCGGTACGTCACCCCCGGGCGGCCGCCGAGGCGATGGAGGGCTTCGGAGTCGCCGAGGCGGCCGCCGCCCACGGCATCCCCGTCCTCGAGATCCGCGCGATCTCGAACCCGGTCGGGCCCCGCGACCGCTCGGCGTGGCAGATCGGCCGCGCCCTGACCGAGCTGGCGCACGCGTTCCGTGCCGCCGCCCCCGTACTCGACGCCTGGGAGGCTCAACCGTGACCGAGGCACTGCGGATGGCACACTCCCCGTGCCCGAACGACACCTTCGCCTTTCACGCGTGGTCGCACGGCCTGGTGCCCGGTGCGCCGGAGATCGACGTGACGTTCGCGGACATCGACGTCACCAACGGCATGGCCGAGCGCGGCGAGTTCGACATCCTCAAGGTGTCGTACGCGGTCCTGCCGTACGTCCTCGACGAGTGGGCGCTGCTGCCCTGCGGCGGAGCCCTCGGCCGCGGCTGCGGCCCGCTCGTACTCACCCGCGAGCCCGGGACGGCGGACGACCTCGCCGGGAAGACGGTCGCCGTGCCGAGCGAGCGCTCGACCGCGTACCTGCTCTTCCGCCTCTGGGCGGCGGCCGAAGTCGCCGCCGGGATCGGCAAGATCGAGGTGCTGCCGTTCGACGAGATCATGCCGGCGGTCCGCGACGGCCAGGTCGACGCGGGACTGGTCATCCACGAAGCCCGCTTCACCTACCAGAACTACGGCCTGCACAAGCTCGCCGACATGGGCGAGCACTGGGAGGCCACGACCGGGCTGCCGATCCCGCTCGGCGCGATCATCGCCAAGCGCTCGCTCGGCGAGGCCCGGCTGCACGAACTCGCGGCGGCCGCCCGGCAGTCCGTCCTGATGGCCTGGGACGAGCCCGAGGCTTCGCGCTCCTACGTCCTCGATCACGCCCAGGAGATGGACCCGGCCGTCGCGGACCAGCACATCGGGCTGTACGTCAACGAGTTCACCGCCGCCCTCGGGGACGACGGCTACGCGGCGGTGCGCGGGCTGCTCACCCGTGCAGCGGCCGAGGGACTCGTACCGCCCCTGGGTCCGGGCGCCTTGGAGTTTTGAACAGGCCACTCTGAGCCGCCGGACGGAGTCCGGCGCAGCCGTCCGACGCCTGCGAAGCAGTGCGAGGGCGGCAAAAAAGAGGGGCCCCGTGCAGCGGCCGAGGGACTCGTACCGCCCCTCGGCCCGCACGCGCTCGAGTTCTGACGCCCGGTCAGACGTCCAGGGCTACACGTCCAACTGGTCGGCGACCACCCTCAGCACGGACGCGATCTTGTTGCCGTGGGCCTTGTCCGGGTAGCGGCCGCGCTGCAGCGAGCGCGCGACGTCCTCGAGGAGCGTCGTCAGATCCTGGACGATCGGGAGCAGCTCGTCCGGCTTGCGGCGCTGCGCGGCCGCCACCGAGGGTGCCGGGTCGAGGAGGGTCACCGAGAGCGCCTGGTCGCCGCGCTGGCCGGCGACGACGCCGAACTCCACGCGCTGGCCCGGCTTGAGTGTGGCCACCCCGTCAGGGAGCACGGAGGAGTGCACGAAGACGTCGCCGCCGTCGTCGCGGGAAAGGAAGCCGAAGCCCTTCTCGCTGTTGAACCACTTGACCTTGCCGGTAGGCACGTCCGACCTCGTCCTCAGATGTAGTGAAAGGGGGTGAAACCGAAGGCGGGTCCATCCGTAGACCCGCTGCCCATAGGCTAATGGCCCCGGGGCGTGTGTCCAGACGCTGTGATGCCTCTCATTCGGCCAATGCGCTGCGGTTTCCTGGACGCGACCTACCCTTGTCGGGTGACGCATGAAACCAACAACGCGGGCGATCTGCTGGTCCGCGCCGGCGCGGTCGTCTTCATCATCGGCGCGCTCGGCACACTGGCCACCATCGCCCCGCTCTTCCTCGGCACGGACCCGCTACCGACGGCCGCCTACCTGGTGTCGATGCTGATGGCGGTCGGTTTCGCGCTGGCCCTCGCCGGGCTGCTGCGCTCGGCTCAGGCCGCTTCCCGCAAGTAGCCCTCGAACCACTCCGGGAACTCCGTCAGGTCCGCCAGGACCACATCCGCGCCCGCCGCGCGCAGTTGGGCTGCGCCGACCGGCCCGGTGGCCACCGCGACGGACAGCGCACCCGCCGTACGGGCTCCGCGCACATCGCCGGTGTGATCGCCGACGTACACCGTGGCTCCCTGCTCGATCAGCGCGGCGCCCTTGCCCTCGGCCCACAGGTCGCCCACCACCGCGTCGGCGGCGATGTCCAGGTGCGCCAGGTGGCGTTCGGCGTTGCGCTGGTACTTGGCGGTCACGACCACGGCCCGGCCGCCCACGCCGTGTATCGCCGCGATCGACTCCCGGGCCCCGGGCAGCGCGGGGCTGCCGGCGATCCCGTGCACGGGGTAGATCTCGTTGCGGTACGTGTCCGCCACGGCCGGGATGTCCTCGGCGGGGAACCAGTGCGCCAGCTCGTCCGCCAGCGGCGGCCCGAGCCGGGTGATGGCCAGATCGGCGTCCACGTACACGCCGGTGGCGGCGGAGAGCGCCTCGAAGGCGGCCTTGATGCCGGGGCGTGAGTCGATGAGCGTCATGTCGAGGTCGAAACCGACGGTGAGCGCGGGGTGCGTGGCCATGGCAGCCATTCTCGCAGACCCGCGTTTCAGCGACGGCTCCGCCAGACCAGGAAGGCCGCCGACGCACCCGCCGCGACCCGCACCACCACCGGGAACGCGTCGCCGATCGCCGTATCCATATGACCCTGGGCGATCGGCGAACCCCAGCGGTGATCGAACCGCCCCCACAGCCACACCAGGGCGCCGCCCGCCACCAGCCCCGGCAGGGTCAGCGCGGCGAACTTCGCCTCCCGGCGCGAGAGCCTCGGCGAGTAGTACGCGATGAGCCATCCCGCGCCCAGGGCCGGCCACGAGCCGAGCACCGCCCCCGCCACGTCCTGCTGGGCGGCCTTTATCACCACCCCCGCCGCCCTTGGTCGCGGCCCCGCCGCGACGACGACCTCCTCCGCCTCCTCGACGACCGCGCGCCGCCGCTCCCGCAGCCTCCGCCACCGCGACGGCTGCTCCGGCGCCTCCGCCGGCTCCTCGGCCTCCCCGGCTTCTTCAGCCTCTTCGGCCTCCAGCTCCTCGGCCGACGGGATCTTCACGCCGCCCGTCATCCCGCGGAGCCCCGCCAGCTCCTCCCCCGGCCGCATCGGCCGCCGCAGGGACTCCGGCCCGTTGAGCCGCCACCACTCCTCGTCCTCCAGCGCCTTCGCCGGCCGCGGCACCTCCGCCCGCTCCTTCGCCGCCTTCTTCAGCTCTGGCGCCGGCGCCTCCTCCTGCGGCTCCGCCGCCCCCGCCGCCGCGCCCACCACCTCGTCCGGCGACCCCAGCCTCCCCAGGATCCGCCGCACCGCCGCCGGGCTGTCACTGCCGCTTCCCCGGCGCTGCCGGTCGATGTCACTGCGCAGCTACGCCACGAGCCGCATTCTCTGGGCCGCGGGCAATGTGGTCTGCGCCAGGTCGCCGACCCGGCTCAGATAGTCGTAAATCAGGTGATCACTCTCAACGCCCACCCCCCGAAGCTACCGCCCCCCGCCCCCCGTTGGGACCCCTTCACCCCCCACCCCGCCCCTTCCCGAAACCAGAGGGCCAGCCCCCTGGACCCCCGAACGCCCTCCGGGCGTGTCCTCAAACGCCGGACGGGCTGAATTCACGGCCGACCGGGTTGTGGGTAGGCCGTCCGCCAGAGGCGAGCGAAGCGAGGTGGGGGTCCCCCCGGCCGAAGGCTGGGGGGAGGGCTGGCACAACCCGGCCACGGACCCGCCCGACAACGCACCCGCCCGGGGTCCAGGGGCAGCGCCCCTGGTTTCGGGAAGGGGCGGGGTGGGGGAAACGAACCCGGCCACAGGCCCGCAGCCGCCAACCGACCGCAACCAACCACCCCGCAGGGGCCGCGCACTCCGGTGCGGGGCGCGGCGCGGCTAATGTTGATGGGATGAGCAGCACGCAACAGCCCCGCACACTCGCGGAGGCTCTCCGCGCCCGGGGTGACGACGCCCTGCGGGCGCTCCTGCAGGCACGCCCTGACCTGCTCAATCCGGTGCCGAACGACTTGACGCAGTTGGCGACCCGCGCAGGCACGCGCGCTTCCGTCGTCCGTGCGCTCGAGCGCCTCGACCGGTTCACGCTGCAGACGGCGGAGGCGCTGGCGATCGCGCCGGACGACTGTACGTACGAGACGTTGCGCGGCCTGATGAGGGGCGACGACGACGAGGCGACCGACGCCGCGCTGCCCCGCGCAGTGGACACGCTGCGGGGGCTGGCCCTGCTGTGGGGCGACGAGCGGCTGCGGCTGATCCGGACCGCCAGGGACCTGCTCGCGCCGGCCGCAGGGGCGCCGTCGCCGACCGGGCTCGGGCCGACGGTGTCGGAGGCGACGGCGGGGATGTCGCCGGGGCGGTTGCAGCAGTTGCTGGCGGATGCGGGGCTGCCGCCGACGCATGACCCGGTGAGCGCGGTGGCGTCGCTGACGGAGCTGTTCCAGGACCGCCGGCGCATGGGCGCCGTGCTCGCGGAGGCGCCGGAGCAGGCCTCGGCCGTGCTGGCGAGGCTGACGTGGGGCCCGCCGTACGGCGAGGTCACCGACGTCACGGCGACGCAGGCGCACATCCGGTGGCTGCTGGACCGGGCGCTGCTGCTGCCCTCCGGCCCGAAGAACGTCGTGCTGCCCAGGGAAGTGGCCCTGCACCTGCGCGGTGGCCGCGCGCACCGCGACGCCGAGCCGACGCCGCCCCCCGTGGCCCCCACGCCGCACGATCCACAGGCTGTGGACGGAACGGCGGCCGGCCAGGCCTTCGCCGCCGTACGGACCACCGAGGAGCTGCTGAAGCACCTGGAGCTCAACAGCCCGCCCGTCCTGCGCGCCGGCGGCCTGAGCGTGCGCGACCTCAAGCGGATCGCGACGACCCTCGACGTGCCGGAGAACCTGGCCGCGTTCTGGCTGGAACTGGCCTACGCGGCCGGGCTGCTGGCCACCGACGGGGAGCTGGACGAGACGTACGCGCCCACGCCCGCGTACGACGACTGGCTGAGGCTGCCCACCCAGGAGCGCTGGACCGCGCTGGCCACCGCCTGGCTCACCGCGACCCGGACGTCGGGGCTGGTCGGCGGGAGGGACGCGAAGGGCCGCGCCCTGGCCGCGCTCGGGCCGGAGCTGGACCGCTCGCTGGCCCCCGAGGTGCGGCGCCGGGTCCTGGAACTGCTCGAGGGGCTGCCGGGCGGCGCCTCCGCCACCCCGGACGCGCTGCTGGCGCGCCTGCGCTGGGAGCGGCCGCTGCGCGGCAACGCCGGGCCGGACAGCCTGCGCGCCGACCTCGTCCGGTGGACGGTCACCGAGGCCGAGCTCCTGGGCGTCACCGGCCGTGGCGCCCTGGCCGGGCATGCCCGCGCCCTGCTCGACGCCGGAGCCGGGGCCCGCACCCCCGTGGAAGCCGCCGCCGCGACGCTCGCGCCGCTCCTGCCCGCGCCGCTGGACCACGTACTTCTCCAGGCGGACCTCACCGCGATCGCCCCCGGCCCGCTGCAGCCCCACCTCGCCGAGACCCTCAACGTGCTGGCCGACATCGAGTCGAAGGGCGGCGCGACGGTCTACCGCTTCACGCCCGGGTCCGCACGCCGCGCCCTGGACGCGGGCCGAACCGCCGCCGAGCTGCACGAATTCCTCGCCGCGCACTCCCGGACCCCGGTCCCGCAGCCCCTCACCTACCTGATCGACGACGTGGCCCGGCGGCACGGCCGGCTCCGGGTGGGCGCGGCCTCGGCGTACGTACGCTGCGACGACGACGCGCTGCTCAGCGAGCTGCTGGCCGACCGCCGCGCCGCCGGCCTGGGCTTGCGGCGCCTCGCGCCGACCGTGCTGGCCGCGCAGAGCGACCCGTCGGCACTGCTGGAGCGGCTGCGGGCGATGGGCTTCGCCCCGGCCGCCGAATCGGCCGACGGGGACGTCCTGATCACCCGCGCCGATGCCCGCCGCACGCCGCCCCGGTCCGCGCCCACCCCCGTCAACGACGGGCCGCCGACGCCCGCCGGGACACTGCTCGGGGCGGCCGTGAGGGCGATCCGGGCCGGAGACCGGGCCTCGACGGCGGTCCACCGGCCGACCGTTCCGGCGCCGGCGACGAACGGGCTTCCCCGCAGTGCCGCCGCCGAGACGCTGGCCACGATGCAGGCGGCGGTCCTCACCGGCGAGTCCGTCTGGATCGGCTACGTCAACGCGGACGGCGCCGCCAGCCAGCGCGTCATCGGCCCGGTCCGGGTCGAGGGCGGCTTCGTGACCGCGTACGACCACACCGCCGAAGAGGTCCGCACCTTCGCCCTGCACCGCATCACGGGCGTTGCCGAGCTGGCTGACGATCCCGCCTGAAGCGGTTCGCCAGAGGCCGCCGCTTCACACGGGCCTTCGCCGGTGCCTTGGCGCGAGCCTCCGGCACCTGGTGCACCTTGTGCCCCAGCCACCTGCCCAGCACCACGTACCCCAGCAGCGCGCCGGTCGTGTTGAGGATGACGTCGTCGATGTCGAAGGCCCGGCCCGTCACGATCGCGCCCTGCACCAGCTCGACCATCAGCATCACCACAGCCGTGGTGAGCAGCACGCGCAACACGCCCCGCGCCTTCGGCGCCACCACGGGCAGCAGGACCCCGAAGGGCACCCCCAGCAGCAGATTCCCACCGACCTGGCGGAGCGCACTCATGACGGTGTAGCGCTCGAAGTACTGGCGCAGCGAGGCGCCGGGGTGCACGTTCGAGTGGGCGATGCCCTTGGAGGCGTACGAGGGCTCGAGCGTCGCTCTGGCGAGGAGGGCGGCGAAAACCACCATCAGCGCGAAACCCACTGCCATAGCCAGCCATCGTACGATCGCCGCAACCGGTGAGCGCCTGGCGGGCCCGGGCGTCCGGGGCTTCCGGGGCTTCCGGGATTTCCTCGGTGTCTTCCCGGCGCTGGACGCCGGCTTTTCTCTTCGGACTCGCAACGCTTGACGTGTCACGGGCAGACGACTACCCGCCCCCAACATCCATACGCACCGCACGGGCCTCCGCCGATGGTGGACACTGGAGGCTTGTCCCGAATCGCGCGCACCGAGCGCACACCGGAAACCGGAAGGGCGGCGGCGTGAACAACGGGCCCCTCATCGTCCAGAGCGACAAGACGCTGCTCCTGGAGGTCGACCACCCCCAGGCGGACGCCTGCCGCCGCGCCATCGCGCCCTTCGCCGAGCTGGAGCGTGCCCCCGAGCACATCCACACCTACCGGGTGACCCCGCTCGGCCTGTGGAACGCCCGCGCCGCCGGCCATGACGCCGAGCAGGTCGTCGACGCCCTCGTCGCGCACTCCCGCTACCCCGTCCCGCACGCCCTGCTGGTCGACGTCGCCGAGACGATGTCCCGCTACGGCCGCCTCACCATCGCCAAGCACCCCACCCACGGCCTGGTCCTGACCTCGACCGACCGCCCGGTGCTCGAGGAGATCCTCCGCTCGAAGAAGATCATCCCGCTCGTCGGCACCCGGATCGACGCCGACACCGTCGCCGTCCATCCCTCCGAGCGCGGCCAGATCAAGCAGACCCTCCTCAAGCTCGGCTGGCCCGCCGAGGACCTCGCCGGTTACGTCGACGGGGAGGCCCATCCCATCGAGCTGGCCGAGGACGGCTGGGCCCTGCGCCCCTACCAGCAGCAGGCCGTCGAGGGCTTCTGGCACGGCGGCTCGGGCGTCGTGGTGCTGCCCTGCGGCGCCGGGAAGACCCTGGTCGGGGCGGGCGCGATGGCCACCGCCAAGGCCACGACGCTGATCCTGGTCACCAACACCGTCTCCGCCCGCCAGTGGAAGCACGAGCTGGTCAAGCGCACGTCGCTGACCGAGGACGAGATCGGCGAGTACAGCGGTACGAAGAAGGAGATCCGCCCGGTCACCATCGCCACGTACCAGGTCCTCACCACCAAGCGGAAGGGCGTCTACGCGCACCTGGAGCTCTTCGACTCCCGCGACTGGGGCCTGATCGTCTACGACGAGGTGCATCTGCTGCCCGCCCCCGTCTTCAAGTTCACCGCCGATCTGCAGGCCCGGCGGCGGCTCGGCCTGACCGCGACCCTCGTACGCGAGGACGGCCGCGAGTCGGACGTCTTCTCGCTCATCGGGCCCAAGCGCTTCGACGCCCCCTGGAAGGAGATCGAGGCGCAGGGCTACATCGCGCCCGCCGACTGCGTCGAGGTCCGCGTCAATCTGACCGACGCCGAGCGGCTGGCGTACGCGACGGCCGAGACCGAGGACAAGTACCGCTACTGCGCCACGACGGCGACCAAGCGGAAGGTCACCGAGGCGCTGGTCGCCAAGCACATGGGCGAGCAGACGCTGGTCATCGGCCAGTACATCGACCAACTCGACGAGCTCGGCGAGCATCTGAACGCCCCGGTCATCAAGGGCGAGACCTCCAACGCGCAGCGCGAGAAGCTCTTCGAGGCCTTCCGGCAGGGCGAGATCTCGGTCCTGGTCGTCTCGAAGGTCGCCAACTTCTCCATCGACCTGCCCGAGGCGACCGTCGCCATCCAGGTCTCCGGCACCTTCGGGTCCCGGCAGGAGGAGGCCCAGCGCCTCGGCCGTGTCCTGCGTCCCAAGGCCGACGGTCACGAGGCCCGCTTCTACTCGGTGGTCGCCCGCGACACCATCGACCAGGACTTCGCCGCCCACCGGCAGCGCTTCCTGGCCGAGCAGGGCTACGCCTACCGGATCGTGGACGCCGACGAGCTGCTGGCCTGACGCCGCGGGTGGGTGCCGTCGGCGCCCAGCAGGACGACGCGGAAGACGGTGTCGGCGAAGATGCCTATCGCCCGGAGTGCGGTCCCGAGAAGGTGGGCGAGGTGGTGGCGGGCAGATTCCGGCCCGAGGGCCGAGCTGCCCCTGACGGGGGGAGTCATTGCGCTAGCCATGTCTCCAATGTAGGAATTCACCAGGTCCGAGCGCATCCGTCCATGGGTGTAAAGATCGGTGCCCGCCGCGTCAGCCCACAGTCGGACGCGCGGGGGACCGGCGTCAGCCTCAGGTCCACCCCGGAAAACCATTCGCGTATCCCGGGCCTGCCCGCGTAGGCTCCTCCGTCTTGCCGCCTCCCCTGCCCGGGAGTGCCACCGACCGGACGGAAACCGGCCGGCTTCCCCGCCAGACCGCCATCGCGTACCGCCGGAGGCAAAGCCGTGCCCTCGCACGCCCCCACGTCCACCAGCACCGACGACCCAGCCGGCCCCCTCGCCCGCGAGCGCGCCCATCTCTCGGAGTCGCGTGCCGCGCTGCGCGCGATGCGCGAGGACGCCGAAGCACTCGACATCCGGGACGTGACGGCGGGCTGGGTCGCCGCCGAGGTCCTGCAACACCAGATCGAGCTGCGGATCAAGGCGCTGGCCGACCTCTCCCACACGCCGCTCTTCTTCGGCCGGCTGGACTACGTCCTGCATGACGCCGGCAGCAGTTTCTACATCGGGCGGCGCCATGTCCACGACGCCGAGGGCGACCCGATGGTGGTCGACTGGCGCGCGCCGGTCTCGCAGCCCTTCTACCGCGCGTCCCGCACCGACCCGCAGGATGTCGCGCTGCGCCGCCGGTTCGGCTACACCGGCGGCGAGCTGACCGCGTACGAGGACGAGCACCTCACCGACCCCGCGGAGGCGGACACCACGAGTGCGCTGCTCCAGGCGGAGATCGAACGGCCGCGCGTCGGCCCGATGCGGGACATCGTGGCCACGATCCAGCCGGAGCAGGACGAGATCGTACGTGCCGGGATCGGCGGCACGGTCTGCGTCCAGGGCGCCCCCGGCACCGGGAAGACGGCGGTGGGCCTGCACCGGGTGGCGTATCTGCTCTTCGCGCACCGCGAGCGTCTGGCGCGCACCGGGACGCTGGTCATCGGTCCGAACGCGTCGTTCCTGAACTACATCGAGCAGGTGCTGCCCGCCCTCGGTGAGATCGGCATCAAGCAGGCCACCGTCGACGACCTGGTCGCGCACGTCCCGGTCAGGGGCACCGACACCGCGGCCGCCGGGCGCATCAAGGGCGACGCCCGCATGGCGGAGGTGCTGCGCAGGGCCGTACGGTCCGGGATCCGGATGCCCACCGAGCCGGTGGTCGTGGTGCGCGGCTCACGGCGCTGGCGCATCCCGGCGTACGAAATCGAGGAACTGGTCCGCGAGATGATGGACCGTGACATCCGCTACGGTGCCGCCCGCGAGGCGCTGCCGCAGCGGATCGCGCACGCCGTCCTCGTACGGATGGAGCAGTCCGGTGAGGCGCCGGACGACCGGGTGCAGGACGCGGTGGCCCGGAACGCGGCGGTGAAGGCCGCGGTGAAGGCGGTCTGGCCGCCGGCCGACCCGGCAAAGACGGTGCTCCGGCTGCTGTCCGACGCGGACTTCCTGGCGGAATGCGCCGAAGGGATCCTCACCGAGGACGAGCAGAAGGAGATCCTCTGGGTCAAGCCGGCCCGCGGCCTGGCCTCCGCGCGCTTCTCCGCCGCCGACGCGGTGCTGGTCGACGAGGCGACCGACCTGGTCCAGCGCACGCACTCCCTCGGCCATGTCGTGCTCGACGAGGCCCAGGACCTCTCGCCCATGCAGTACCGCGCCGTCGGCCGCCGCTGCTCCACGGGCTCCGCGACCGTCCTCGGCGACATCGCGCAGGGCACCACCCCCTGGGCCACCGCCACCTGGGAGGAGGCCCTCGCCCACCTCGGCAAGCCCGGCGCCCCGGTCGAGGAGCTGACCCGGGGCTTCCGCGTCCCGCGCTCCGTCATCGCGTACGCCTCCCGGCTGCTGCCCGCCATCGCCCCCGGCCTGACCGAGGCGACCTCCGTACGTGACAGCCCCGGCGACTTCTCCGTACGGGCCGTCCCGGTCGACGGCCTCGACGCGGCCGTCCTCGACGCCTGCCGCGACGCCCTCCGCCACGAGGGCTCCGTCGGCCTCATCGCCGCCGACGCCCGCATCCCCGCGCTGGCCGAAGCCCTCGCCACCGAAGGGCTCGCCTGCCTCGCCCCCGGCGAGGAGACCTCGGCCGAGGCCCGCCTCACCCTGGTCCCCGCCACGCTCGCCAAGGGCCTCGAGTACGACTACGTCGTCCTGGACGAACCCGCCGCCGTCGTCGACGGCGAGCCCGACGAACGCACCGGCCTGCGGCGCCTCTACGTCGCCCTCACCAGGGCCGTCTCCGGCCTCGCGGTCGTCCACGCCGCACGGCTGCCGGAGCAGCTCGCAGGCGACGCGTCCTTGCGGCGCCGCGTCTAGCGGTCGCTGTGGCCGGTTGCCCTCCCCCCACCCCGCCCCTTCCCGAAACCAGAGGGCCAGCCCCCTGGACCCCCGAACGCCCTCCGGGCGTGTCCTCAAACGCCGGACGGGCTGAATTCACGGCCGACCGGGTTGTGGGTAGGCCGTCCGCCAGAGGCGGAACGGGCTGGCACAACCCGGCCACGGACCCCCACCCGACAACACACCCACCCGGGGTCCAGGGGCAGCGCCCCTGGTTTCGGGAAGGGGCGGGGTGGGGGAAAGACCCCAGCCCCCCGGGCGGCAGCCCCGGCACGGCGGACGGAGTCCGGCGCAGCCGTCCCGAAGCCTGTGAGGCCCCCCGGGGCCGAGCAGTGCGAGGGCGGCGTCCAAGAATCGGGCAGGGGCGGGGTGGGGGAGGTCAACCCCCTGCGGACGCCAGCGCTGCCCGCAGATGGCCACCCGCCTCCGCCAGGAGCCGCTCGGCCGTAGGCCCGTCAACTCCGCCCAGGACCACGAGGATCGCCGGCTTGACCTCACCGCCGGTCACAGCGAGCGCCGCCTCGACGGCATCGACAGGGGCGCCCGTCGCGAGAGCGACGATCCGCCGCGACCGAGCCCGAAGCTTCTCGTTGGAGGCCCGGACGTCGACCATCAGGTTCCCGTACGTCTTCCCCAGCCGGATCATCGTGATGGTCGACAGCATGTTGAGGACCAGCTTCTGCGCCGTCCCGGACTTCAACCGGGTCGACCCCGTGAGGAATTCGGGCCCGACGACGACCTCGATGCCGTGCTCGGCGGCAGCCGCCAGCGCGGACCCCGCGTTGCAGGAAACCCCAACCGTCAGAGCGCCAAGGGCGCGGGCGTGCTCGACGGCGCCGACGGCGTAGGGCGTACGGCCGGACGCGGCGATGCCGACGACCGTGTCGTCGGGGGTCAGTTTGAGTTCGTCGAGGTCGGCGGCGGCGAGCGCCTTGCTGTCCTCGGCTCCTTCGACGGAGGCGACCAGGGCGGAGGGGCCGCCGGCGATGAGCCCGAGGACCTGCTCGGGCGGGGTGTTGAAGGTGGGCGGGCATTCGCTGGCGTCGAGGACGCCGAGGCGGCCGGCGGTGCCGGCGCCGGCGTAGACGAGGCGGCCGCCACGGGCCATACGGGCGGCGATGGCGTCGATCGCGGCGGCGATGGCGGGGAGTTGCGCGGCGACCGCGGTCGGGACGCCGGCGTCCTCGGCGTTCATGAGGCGGGCGATCTCCAGCGTGGGCTGCCGGTCGATCTCGGCGAGCTCGGGGCGGAAGGCCTCGGTGGTCAGGGCGGCGAAGGCGTCGTCCGTCATCGTGCGTGGTTCCTCCGGGGGGTGTGGCGGTGCGCCAGCGCTTCGTACGAGGCGGACAGGGCCGGGGCCGCGGTGTCGTACGTGCGCTGCGCGACACCGATGAACAGGCAGTCCACGACCAGGAGTTGGCTGGTCCGGCTGGACATGGCGGCCGGCCGCAGCTCGCTCTCGCGGGAGGTGGAGGTGGTGAGGACGTGGTCGGCGTACTGGGTGACCGCGCCGTCGGGGCGGCCGGTGATGGCGATGGTGGTGGCGCCGCGGTCGAAGGCGGCGCGCAGCGGCTCGATGACGTCGTGGGTGTTGCCGGAGTGGGTGATCGCGACGGCCACGTCCCCCGGCCGGAGCTGCACGGCGTTGGTGACGGCGAGGTGCGGGTCATTGTGCGCGTGGGCTATCCGGCCGATCCGCAGCAGCTTCTGGACCAGGTCCTGGGCGACGAGGCTGGACGCGGCGATGCCGTAGACGTCGGTGCGGCGGGCGGTGGCGAGCGCGCCGACGGCCGCTTCGAGCTGGGCGAGGTCGAGCTGGGCGGCGGTGTCGGCGAGGCACTGCTGCTCGTCGTGGGCCAGCTTGGCCACGACGCTGGGCAGCGGGTCGTCCACGGCTATGTTCGCCGTGACGGCGGCCGGCGCGCCTGCCGCCTGCTGGGCGGCGAGCGCGGCGAGGGCGAGCCGCAGATCGCGGTAGCCGGGGTAGCCCAGCAGCCGGGCGGTGCGCACGACGGTCGCCTCGCTGGTGCCGGTGCGGGTGGCGAGGGCGGTGACGGTCAGCTTCGCGCAGCCGGCCGGGTCACCGGCCACGGCCTCGGCGACGCGGTGCATCGAACGGGTCATGGACGGCGCGAGGGTCCTGAACTTGGCGGCCAGGGCCCCACTGCCACTGAAGGTTTCCTTCATGAGTTCAGTCACAGACTGAAAGCTATTTTCGGAGGCCCGCGGGCGTCAAGGGGACAATGGAGGCATGAACCTGGACGGCGCCCTGGAACGCGCCCTGCACACCGCCCGCGCACTGATCCTGGCCGACCTCGCCGCGGCGGACGTCGCCGACGCCGAGGTCGTCTCCCTCGTCGAGGACGCCGTCGCGCAGCGACGCTGGTGGGTCGAGCAGTGGCCGGACGGCGCGGAATTCGTCGCCACGCTGATCGCACAGGACGTACAGGACGCCCTCCTGGAGCGGTACGGCCGGTGGCCGGTCTGCCCGCTCTGCGAGAGCCCGCACGCGCTGGCCGTCGAACCCGAGCTGGGCCCGGACCCGCACTGGGTGTGCGAGGCGGCCGGGGCGGTCGTCGCACCCGTGGGCGCCCTGAAGGAGGCCCTGTAAAGCCGATGGCCCTGTACATCGATCCGCCGACCTGGCCCGGCCACGGCCGGATGTGGTCGCATCTCGTCAGCGACGTCTCGTACGACGAGTTGCATGCCTTCGCCGCCCGCATCGGCGCGCCCCGCAGGGCCTTCGAGCGCGACCACTACGACGTGCCGAGCGACCGCTACGCCTCCGCCGTCAGCGAGGGCGCGATCGAGGTCGGCAGCAAGGAGCTGCTGCGCAGGCTCACCGAGGCGGGACTGCGCCGGCCCAAGCGGGACTTCCCCCCGGCCTGAACCCGGCCTGGAACCCCGCCTGAGCCCGGCCCGAACGGCCTGAACCCGGCCCGAGCTGCATACCGCGGACAGCGGCCAGGGGTCCCGCGCTGCACCTGCGCCCCAGCTCCGCGGCGCCAATGGCCTTTCATGTGCCGCAAATCCGAAACATGGCGCTTACGGGCGATGTAACACCTCGCAACACTCCCTTCCTAATGTCCTCGCACGCGCCGGGCCCCATCCGGCCTTCGGAAGGAGCCTGTTTCCATGACCAGCGAGGACAGAGAAGCCAGAGCCCTGCTTGCGCTCTCCGAGCGACTCACCGACCGCAGGCGTTTTCTGCTGCGCGGGCTGCAGATCGGTGGCGCCGTCGCGCTCGGGGGTCCGCTGCTGGCCGCCTGTGGCTCGAGCTCGGACTCCACGGCGTCGTCCGGGTCGAGTTCCAAGGACTTCGGCGAGCTGACCCTCCGCCTGTCGTGGATCAAGAACGTTGAGTTCGCGGGCAGTTACATCGCGGACAGCAAGGGCTACTACACGGACGAGGGCTTCTCGAAGGCCACGCTGATCGGCGGCGGTCCGTCCGCCACGCCGATGGAGACCGACGTCGTCACCAAGAAGGCGCTCGTCGCCATCAGCGCGCCGGACATCACCGGCGCGGCGATAGCCAAGGGCGCCACGCTCAAGACGATCGGCGCGCAGTACCAGAAGAATCCGTTCTGCATCATGTCGATGGCGAAGACCCCGATCACCGAGCCGAAGGACATGTACGGCAAGAAGATCGGCGTCCAGGCCAGCAACGAGTCGGTCTGGGCGGCGTTCGTGAAGGCCGCGAAGGTCGACGAATCGAAGATCACGAAGGTGCCGGTCCAGTTCGACCCGCTGCCGCTGACCCAGGGCACGGTGGACGGCTGGTTCTCCTTCGTCACCAACGAGCCGAACGTCCTGCGCCTGAAGGGGTTCAAGGTCGAGACCATGCTGCTCGCCGATGTCGGCTACCCGCTGGTGTCCGAGACGTACATCGTGCGTCAGGACACCATCGACAAGCAGCGCGACCTGCTCAAGGCCTTCCTGCGCGCGGAGATCAAGGGCTGGAAGGCAAGCATCGCCGACCCGGCGCTCGGCGCGAAGCTCGCCGCCGAGACCTACGGCAAGGGGCTCGGGCTCACCACCAAGGAGCAGACCCTGGAGTCGAAGGACCAGAACTCGCTGCTGCAGAGCGCCGACACCAAGAAGAACGGCCTGTTCACGGTCACGGACAAGCTGATCGAGGAGAACATCGCGACGCTGAAGGTCGGCGGCCTCGACATCACGGCGGACAAGCTCTTCGATCTCTCGCTCCTCGAAGAGATCTACAAGGAGGACCCCAGCCTCATCTGAGGCCGGCCCAGCACCCTCCACGCATCCCGCAGCCGAGACAGAGACACAACCAGAGGTCGAAGTGATGAGTACCGCAGCCGAGGACATATCCGAAGCACCCGACGGCCCGGCCCCGGCGGAGGCCGGCAGCGGGCTGTCCCTGCGCGGGCTGAGCAAGGAGTTCAGGCTCGGGCGGCGCAGAGTGCCGGCGCTCGACGGAGTCGACCTCGACACCAAGGAAGGGCAGTTCCTGGCGCTGCTCGGCCCGTCCGGCTGCGGGAAGTCCACCGTCCTGCGGATCCTCGCCGGCCTCGACACGCCGACGTCGGGCACGGCACTCGTACACGGCGAGGATCCGGAGGCCGCGCGCAAGCGGCACCATCTCGGCATCGCCTTCCAGGACAGCGCGTTGCTGCCGTGGCGGTCGGTGGCCGCCAACATCCGGCTGCCGCTGGAGATCAGCGGCATCAAACCGGACCCGGAGGCGATCTCCGACCTCATCAAGCTGGTCGGCCTGGAGGGCTTCGAGAAGGCCCGGCCGGCCCAGTTGTCCGGCGGTATGCGGCAGCGCGTCGCCATCGCCCGCTCGCTGGTCGTCGACCCGAAGGTGCTGCTGCTCGACGAACCCTTCGGCGCCCTGGACGACATGACACGCCAGCGGCTCAACCTGGAACTGCAGCGCATCTGGCAGGCCCGGGCGGTGACGACCCTGCTGGTCACGCACTCCATCAACGAGGCGGTGCTGCTCAGCGACACCGTGGCCGTCATGTCGCCCCGGCCCGGCAGGATCGTGGAGACCGTGCCCATCGACCTGCCCCGGCCGCGCACCCCGGAGATGATGCGCTCGCCCGAATTCCACGCGTACGCCGACCAGTTGTCCGAACTGCTGTTCGGCCGCTCGGAGTCGGAAGGGGACGCCTCGTGAACTCGCGGTCCGCGTGGGCCGGGGGCGCGGCCGGCCTGGCCGTCGTGCTCGCGGCCTGGGCCCTCCTCGCGACCACCGTGCTCGGCCTGGCCGACGGCGTGCCGACGCCGTGGGCGGTGGTGAGCCAGATCTTCAAGGACGGCTGGACCTTCTACGGCCCGCACATCGCCCAGACCTCCGGCGAGGCCCTCACCGGCTATCTGGTCGGCAACGCGCTGGCGCTGGGCCTGGCGGTGCTGGTGCTGCTCGTGCCCGTACTGGAGCGGGTGGTCACGCAGATCGCGGTGGCCTCGTACTGCCTGCCCATCGTGGCGGTCGGCCCGATCCTGTCCCTCGTCCTGGACGGGGACAAGCCGATGGCGGCGATGGCCGGACTCTCGGTCTTCTTCACCACCCTCGTCGGCACCCTGCTGGGCCTGCGGTCGGCGGACCCCGCCTCCCTGGACCTGGTGCGTGCGTACGGGGGCGGGCGCTGGCAGCAGATGCGCCGGGTACGGGTCGTGGCGGCGCTGCCCAGCACCCTGGCCGCGCTCAAGATCGCCGGTCCGGCCGCCCTGCTGGGCGCCATCATCGGCGAGTACCTAGGCCGGGTCGACGCCGGGCTCGGCATCGCCATGACCATCGCCCAGCAGCAGCTCGACGTGCCCCGCACCTGGGGCATCGCCCTGGTGTCCGGCGCGGTGGCAGGCGTCGCCTACGGCGCGGTCGGGCTCGTGGCCCGCTTCGCCCTGCCGTGGTCGCGTACGACGACAGTGGAAGGCGGGGGCTCGTGAGTGCCGTGACCGTGGACGCGAAGGCGACCGTGAAGCCCGATTCCGTGGATCTGCTGCGGCGGGCGGCGGGGCTGCTGCGCCCGCTGGTGAACGTCGCGGTGACCATGGCGGCCGTCGTCGTGCTGTGGATCATCTTCCTGCAGATCTTCGACCTCGACCCGATGGTCGCCAAGTCGCCCGCCGATGTGTGGCGTTACCTCTTCGAGGGCGCGCAGGCCGGCGCGCACCGCTCGCTGCTGGCCTCCGGCCTGGGCCGCACCCTGGCCGACGCCGGGCTCGGCTTCGCGGCGGGACTTGCGGCGGCTGTGGCGGTCGCACTGGTCTTCGTCCTGTCGCGGAGCGTCGAGCAGGCCGTCCTGCCCATGGCGGTCGTCGTACGGTCGGTGCCGCTGGTCGCGATGACCCCGCTGATCACGCTGGTCTTCGGCCGCAGCCTGCTGGGCACCACCGTCATCAGCGGCCTGATCGTCTTCTTCCCGGCCCTGGTCACCATGTCCTTCGGGCTGCGCTCGGCCTCCCGGCAGGCGGCCGAGCTGTGCCGCGCCTACGGCGGCGGGGACTGGGTCGTGGCCCGCAAGGTGATGCTGCCCAGCGCGGTGCCCGCGTTCTTCGCCAGCGCCCGGGTCGGGGTGCCCGGGGCGCTGATCGGGGCGATGCTCGCCGAGTGGCTCTCCACCGGGCAGGGTCTCGGCTACGCGATGCTCCGGGACTCCTCGACCTTCGACTACGACCATCTGTGGGCCTCGGTCGCCGTGCTCACCCTCGCCTCGGCGCTCTGCTACAACCTCATCGCCGCCGTCGAGACCGTGGCCCTGGCCCGCTTCGCCCCCAACTCCCGCCCGGGCACCTGATGCCGGTCGACCTCCGAATCGGTCCCGCGCTCGTCGTGCCGGTCACCGCGGCCCCCTTCGCAGGCTGGGTCGAGGTGACCGGCGGCGAGCTGGTCCACGTCGGACCCGAGCCGTCCGCCGCGCCCGCGACGGAGACGTACGACGCCTCCGGACGCATGGTCATCCCCGCCTTCGTCAACACCCACTGCCACACCAGCCAGCAGCTCGGCCGTGGACTCGCCGACGACGTGGGCCTGTTGACCTGGCTGCACGAGCGGATCTGGCCGTACGAGACCGCGCTCGACGAGGCCGACAGCGAGATCTCGGCGCTGGCCTGCGCGATCGAGCAGATCCGCAACGGCTGCACCCTCATCGCCGATCCCGGCGGCCGCCACGTCGACGGAATGGCGCGCGGGATCGCCACGTCCGGCATCCGGGCCCTGCTCGGCCGCAGCACCATGGACGACGGCGAGGGGCGCCCGGTCGTCGACCAGGAGACCACCGCCCAGGCCCTGGACCGCCAGGACGAGCTGGCGGCCCGCTGGCACGGCGCGGCCGACGGGCGGCTCAGCTTCTCGTACACGCTGCGCACCCTCTTCAACTGTTCCGACGACCTGATCACGGCGACCGTCGAGCGGGCCCGCGCCCTCGGCACGGTCGCGCAGATGCACGTTACCGAGATCCCCGAGGAGAACGCGTACGCCCGTGCCACGCGCGGCACTTCGACCGTGCGCCACCTCGACCGGCTCGGCGCCCTCGGCCCCGGCCTGCTCGCGGTGCACGCCACCTGGGTCGACGACGAGGAGATCGAACTGCTCGCGGCCCGCCGCTGCCCCGTCTCGCACAACGCCGCCTCGAACCTCAAGATCCTCGGCACCCCCCGGATCGCCGATATGGTCGACGCGGGCGTCGTCGTCGGCCTCGGCACGGACGGCGCTCCGTCCAACAACCGCATGAGCGTCATCGACGAGATGTGGCTCGCCTCCATCGTCCAGAAGGGCCTGCGCCGCGACCCCACCGCCCTGCCCGCCGAGCAGGTCCTCCGGATGGCCACCGTCGACGGCGCCCGCGCGCTCGGCATGGACTCCGTCGTCGGTTCGATCGAACCCGGCAAGCGCGCCGACCTGGTCGTGATCGACCCCCGCACCCCGAATTTCGCGACGGCCGCCGACCCGGTCTCCGGTCTGGTCACCGCCCTCAAGAGCGAGAACGTCGAGTCGGTGCTCTGCGACGGCGAATGGCTGCTGCGCGACCGCCGGCTCACCCGGGTGGACGAGCTCGCGGTCCTCGCCGAGGCCACCGCCCGCGCGGCGTCGGTACGCGAGCGGGCCGGCCTCAGGTCGTGAGCAGTTCCAGCTCCGTGCCGAGGTTGTGGCGGGCGGTGCGCTCCCAGCGGTCGTGGCCCACGGGCGTACGGAAGAGCCGGGGCAGGGCCAGCAGCTGGCGCAGGACGTCGGCGCGGCCCGCGCGGAACAGGTCGTCGGGCACGAAGCCGTACTCCTGGCGGACGGCGGCCGCATAGGCGGCGTACGCGGCCGGGGCGCCGGCCAGCACCGCCAGGTCGGCGTCGCACAGCACCTCCCCGTTGTGGTCGCCCTCGGCCGGGTCGTGGCTGACCGTGAGCCGCACCAGGCGGGAGACCTCGGCGGTCGTGGCAGCCGGGACCCCCGCCTCCGCGAGGGCGCGCTCGGCCAGCCGCGCGCTGCGCTCCTCGTTGGTGGAGCGGTCCGGCAGATAGACCGCGTCATGGAACCAGGCCGCCAGCCGGACCGCGTCCGCGTCGTCGGCATACCCGGCCAGCTCGTCGACCCGGTCCAGGACCGCGCCCAGGTGATCGGTGGTGTGGTAGCGGCGCTGCGGCTCCGCCCAGCGGGCGAGCAGGTCCCGGCCGTACGGGGCCGGGTCCACGTCTTCGGTCTGCACGCGGCGCAGAAGCTCGGACCAGCGCTCCGGGAGGGTGGCAGTCATACGTCCATTGTGGCAGGCTGGCCACATGTCTAGACCAATTTTCGAGGTGATCGCTCTCGGCGCGGACGACGCCGTCGCGGCGGAGGCCGGCGGCGCGGACCGCCTTGAGCTGGTCACCGACATAGCCGCAGACGGTCTCACCCCGGCCCGCGAGACCTTCGCGGCCGTGCGGGCGGCTGTCGCCATCCCCATCCGGGTCATGCTCCGAGCCACCGACGGCTTCGCCGCCGGTTCCGCCGCCGACCTGGACGCCCTCTGCATCGCCGCCGCCGGCCTGCGCTCCGAGGGCGCCGACCAATTCGTCCTCGGCTTCCTCAATCCCTCCGGCGGCCCCGACCTCCCGGCCGTCCACACCCTCGTCGACGCCCTCGGCCCCGGCGCCCGCTGGACCTTCCACCGCGCCATCGACCACTCCGCCGACCGCGCGTCTCTGCGGGCCGCGCTCCTTGGCCTCCCCGGCCTCGACACCTACCTCACCGCCGGCTCTGCGGCCGGCGTCGACTCCGGCCTCCCCGTCCTTCAGGCCGAAGCCGCCCTCCCCTCCTCCCAACCCCAACTCATGGTCGGCGGCGGCCTCCGCCAAGACCACCTCCCCGCCCTCCTCGCCTCCGGCCTCACCGCCTTCCACGTCGGCGGCGCCGTCCGCTCCGCGGGCTGGTCCGGCCCCGTCGACGCGGACTCCGTCCGCGCCTGGCGCGACACGCTGGACGCCCCGGTGAGCGTGGCGTAGGCGTGTCCTCCCTCCAACCGGGTTGGGGGTAGGCCGCTCGCCTGAGGCGAGCGAAGCGAGGTGGGGGTCCCCCCGGCCGAAGGCTGGGGGAGGGCTGGCACAACCCGGCCACGGAGCCGCACCCGGCGACGCACCCTCGGTCTACGGGCCAGCACCGTCGGGGTGCGCGCCGTCGCCGGGTGCGGGCGGGTTGGGCCAGCCCGTCCCGCCTCAGGCGGACGGCCTACCCCCAACCCGGTTGGGTTTGGGGGTGAGGGGCGGACGGCCTACCCCCAACCCGGTGGGACGGGGTCCAGGGAGGAGCCGGATACCGCTGGTCGGTCAAGATGCTGTGCGTGCCGCCATCACGCCGAAGCCGGCGATGTACTCCCGGATCGGCCTGTAGAACGAGTACGGCACGTCGTACGGGCCTGCGGCGCCGAGCGCCGCGAAGGCGGTGACCCAGGTGCGGACCTCGTGGGAGGAATTGCCCGCGTCTTGAGCCATCCGCTCGGGCGTCATCGTGTCTGTCGCGGAGAGGTCACCGGATGCGAGCGCCCTCATCAGGGCCTGGTCCCACTCGGGGTTGAGATCCCGGATGGTCGCCGTGCCCGCTGTGAAGGCCTTCGCCGTGTCGATGACCCTTTGTTGCCGGGCCTCGCGGGCAGCGGCCGTGGGGTGCCTGCCGCTGAGCAGCATGGCGCGAGCGGCCTCGTCGGCGGTGGCTCATTGCGGAACCGGTGGATCGTGGGAGAGCCCGCCGGAGCCGATGAGGAGCACGCGCTCGTCTTGGAGTGTCGCGAGGAAACCGCCCATCGCCTCACCGAGTTGCCGCACACGGCGCATCTTCACGAAGGGCTTCGCGACGCCGTTGACGAATACCGGGATGGTCGGGACGGTGTCGATGCCGCCGAAGAGGATCTCCAGCGGCTGGATGGCGCCGTGGTCGACTTCCATCCGACGGGAGATGGCCACGTCGATGTCCCGTTCGGCCACCCACTGGGCCAGTTCCTCGGCGCGCTCGCTCGGCACGTTCAGCGGGCCTTCGGCGGTGCCGTAGTCACCGACGCCCACTGCCTCGTAGCCGATGCAGAACGGCGGCATCAGGTCATAGAAGAAGCCGTTGTAGTGATCGGGCGCGAAGGAGACGACCAGCGTGGGGTCGTAGTCCTTCACGAAGGCCCGCGCGGTGCCGAAGGCGCCCTGGACCGCGTCGACCACCTCGGAGGGTGGGTCGGCGTACTCCAGCAGCGGGCTGTGCGACATGGTGACAAGGGCGAGGCTCATTCCTGGACTCCTTCCGTGACGAGCGACCCCGCGGCGATGACGGCGGTGAGGGCCTGGGAGGACTGCACGGCGAGGGAGGCCGCGGCCACGAAGCGGTCGGGACGCAGGATGACCAGGCCGCAGGCGCGCACGTCGAACCAATCCTTGAGGGCCCCGGTGCTGTCGCCGACCACCGTGACCGGCGCCGGTGAGCCGGCGTACTGCTTCTCGGCCCAGGTGCGCTGGGCCTCGGGCATGAAAGAGACCAGCTTGACCCGAAGGCGGCGGACGAGCCCGAGGTCGGCGGGGGAGAGAAAGGCTGTCGGGTTGGTGCCCCAGGTGGCGAGTGTCCACCAGTCGCCGGTGACCTCGTCGAGCAGGACGTTCGCGGCATCCGAGGTGTTGACCCGCGGCTGGATGAACTGCAGCCCGACCGGTGACAGTACGCCGGCGGAGTCGATGAACGGCGCCAACCGGCCGCGCTCGAAACCGGCCTCTGCCTTGCCGGGGGTGAGCGTTGCCTGGTCGACCACGACGCCGGCGGCGTAGCGCGGCATGGGTTTGAACCGCAGCTCGGTGAAGTACGACTTCCACTTCGGTACGAGGTTGAGTGCCGAGGCGGTCACGTCGCGCAGCTTGCCTCCGACGCGTCCCATCTTCATGACCGTGCCGGCCGTCATGTTCACGTCGATCATGTCGGAGGCGTGTTTGCGGCGCTCCTCGGTGTAGGTGTCGAGGAGGGAGTCGTCGGCATCGCCGCTCAGGACGGCGGTGAGCTTCCAGGCCAGGTTGGTCGCGTCGCGTATGCCGGAGTTCCAGCCCTGACCGAGCCAGACCGGCATCAGGTGAGCGGCGTCGCCGGCGATGAACACACGGCCCTTGCGGAAGTCGGCGGCCAGGCGGCCGTGGTGAGTGAAGGTGCGCTGGTTGATGACTGTCAGCGCCGCGGGGTCGGGGACGTGGCGTTCGAGTAGGGAGCGCATGAAGGCTGGGTCGTCGACCAGTTCGGTGGGCTCGTCGTCGTGAAGCATGAACTCCCAGCGGCGGACGCCCTGGGGGAGCCCGATGGACACGTAGGGTCGGCGCGGGTCGGCGCCGAGATAGACCGACGGGGTGCCGATCGGATCGTTCTCGACGTCGACGACCACCCAGCGGGTCGAGGGCGACTTGCCTTCGAACTGGGCGCCCATCCACTTGCGGGTGAAGGAGCTGCCGCCTTCGCAGCCGACGGCGTACCGGCCGGTGATGGTGACCGTCTCGGTGGCGTTGCCGTCGGCGTCGAGCCGCTCGGCGGTGACCGCGACGTGCTCGCCGAGGTCCTCGATGCCCACGACGCGGTGGCCGAACCTCAACGCGGTGCCCGGGAACCGGTCGAGCCCGGCGGCGAGTTCCTTGTCGACCAGCGGCTGGATGAACCCGTGCTTGCGCGGGTAGCCGAACTCCTGCGTCTTCGGATCGTTGGTGGCGAGCACCTGGCCCTGCCCGTTGACCAGCCGCACCACGTGGTGGGGAACCGTGTAGGGCTGGATCTTCTGCCACAGGCCCGTCGTGCTCAGCGTGCGGATCGACTCGTCGTCGAGTCCGACGCCACGGGGGTAGTCGATCAGTTCGTCGCGGGCTTCCAGCACAGTGGCCCGGTGGCCACGCACGCCGATCAGGTTGGCGAGGGTGAGGCCGACCGGCCCGGCTCCGATGACGACGACGTCAGTGTCGAGAGTGGTCATTGGCTGCGTCCGATCGAGTCAGTTGTGCGACAGGAAGTCGACGACCAGACGGTTGAACTCAGCGGCGTGTTCGATCATCGCCCAGTGGCCGCAGCGATTGAGCAGCACGAGCCGTGAGTTCGGGATGTTGGCCAGGAGCGTCAGGCTGGTCTCGTAGTGCAGGACCCTGTCGTCCTTGCCGTGGATCAGCAGGGTCGGAACCTGGATGTCGGGGATCCTGTCGCGGTCGACCCTGATCGGGATGGGGGCCCCGTGCGCGAGACCGTCGACGTAGTTCTTGAGATGGTCGGGGCGGGCGAGCGCTGCCTCTGAGCGAGCCTGTGTCAGCTCCGGTGTGGCGAAGCGCTTCTTGTCGTACGTCATGATCTCGACGAGCGCCTTCATGTTCTCCGGGCTCGCGTCCTTGTAGGCCTTGACGATCACCTTCAGCCCTTCGCTCGGCCCGTCGCCCGCGCCGAAGAGGGTGGCCGGACCGCGACCGAGCGAGGCGCCCATCGTTGCCAGGTGGCTGATGCGCTCGGGGTGCAGCGTGGCGAAGCGGATCGCGGTGTGGGCGCCCATCGAGTTGCCGACCAGGGCCGCCTTCGTGAGGCCCAGTGTGTCGAGGAACTCCACGAGCGTCTTGTCGTGGTCCATGTCCTGTGTCACCTGCGCGTCGGAGTCGCCCCATCCCGGCATGTCGGGGGCGATGACGTGGAATCCGGCGTCGGCGATCTCGCCAAGGTTGCCGGAGAAGTTCGACCACCCTGTCGCTCCGGGGCCGGAGCCGTGCAGCAGGACGACGGGCGAGGTACCGCTCGTTCCAGCCTCGTAGTAGCGCATGTGTATCCCTGACGGAAGGGTGACGTCGCGCGACGCGGATTCTCTTGTGATGGCCATGACCTGCCCTTCCGTGTGCAATATATGCACGCTGCTGCCTGATAGTTGCACGACACTTCATGCAACGCTCGTACCAGCGGTATGTCAAGCGCGTCGCGAAGCTTCAGACGAGGACGCTGCGCAGCCGTGCGGCGGCCGCCGTGAGCGTCGGCGCGGCGCGGTCGGCGATCTCGGGGCGGTAGGTGATCAAGTTGAGGCAGGTTGCCGGCAGCCCGGGGACGGTGATCGGTACCGCGACACCGTAGGCTCCGGGCTCGACTTCGCCGAACGTCGCGGCGAAGCCGCGCTTGCGTGCCTCGGTGATGTTCGCCGCCTCGCCGGGAGAGGGTGACTGCGCCGAGAGCAGGGCGATGCCCGCCGAGCCGCGCCCCAGTGGGTGCCGACTGCCTGCTCTGAAACTCAGCACGTACGAGGCGGTCGGCGGCTCGACCACCGAGAGGGCGACCGCCTGGCCGCCCTCGCTCACCAGCAGCGAGACGGTGGCGCCGAGGTCGGCCGCGAGTTCCTCCATCACCGGAGCCGCCGCTGCGCGCAGGGTCGCGTGAATGCCCACGGCAAGCGCGGCGAGTCCGGCGCCTGTGCGGTAACGGCCGTCGCTGCCGCGCGCCACGAAGTGGAAGTCCGCGAGGGTCGACAGCAGCCGCGAGGCGATCGACCGGTGTACGTCCAGTTCCACGGCGACTTCCTGGATGCTCAGGCCGTCGCTCGCCGTGCTGACGAGTTGCAGGGCGTGCAGGCCGCGGGCGAGCGTCTGGGTTCCGGCGGCGCGAGGGGAATCCGTCATGCGCCGAAGCCTAAGACCGGTGTCCGTCCCGGCCGGTCCCGGTCATGCGCCGAGAGCCTCCCTGCCGAGGCTTGACAGCGCGATGGCGAGCTGTTCCATCAGGTGTTCGTGCGCTGTGGCAGGGGTCGCCTGGAGTGCGAGGAAGGCGCCGTCGAAGCTCGCGATGGCGAAGTCGACGGTGTCGTCGGCTACCTGCCCGGCCCGGCCAGGGGCGATGGTGGTGAAGGCGTGGGTGATCAAATCGTGGATGTTGGAGCGCGCGTGTGCTCGTACGCGTTCGACGATCTCGGTCGTCTCGGGGGCGTCGCTGCTCAGCAGGAGCAGGATGAACAGCCGAAGGAACTCCGGGTGCCCGACGACCGTGGCACCGGTGGCGGTGAGGGCGCGGCGCAAGTACACCTCGGGTGTGTCCCCCGGCTCCGGTTCGGGGGTGGCGACACTCGCGAAGAAACGGTCGGCTCCGCGCTCCATGACGGCAGCGACGATGCCCAGCTTGGACTTGAAGTGCCAGTAGATCGAGCTGTTGGGCAGCCCCGACTCGCGGGCGATGTCCGCGATGCTCGTGCCGTCGTATCCGTGGATCGACATCATTCGTGAGGCGGCGTCGAGGATCTCGTCACGTGAACGGTCTCCTTGGAGCAGGCGCTTGTTGCGGTGTCCAGCGGCTGTTGTGGGCATGCCCCCACCCTATCTGGATCGCTTGCTCCAGAACCCTTGACACCTGCACACCGCCCACTTCTAATGGCATCCACGTTCTGTCTGGAATGTTCACTCCGGAAGTGGGATTCATGCGCCACCCCTACGACACCGACGTCGTGATCATCGGCTACGGCCCTGCGGGCGTCTCCGCGGCCAACGCGCTCGGCGCGCTCGGCCTCAGCGCGATCGCGTTCGAGCGTCAACGCGACCTCTACGAGCGCGCCCGCGCCGTCACGGTCAACGACTGGACGATGCGCCTATTCCAGCAGGTAGGCCTCGACGAACGGGTCAAGGCCGACATGGACCCCACGATCGCCCTTCGCTGGGTCACCTACGACGGCACCGAGCTACTGCGCCTGCCTTTCCCGCCGGGGCAACTCGGCCACGCGATGTCGTACGCGATCTACCAGCCTGCTATGGAGCAGACCCTCCGCGACGGCGCCGCACGGTTCGGCGACAGGATCCGGACCGAGTACGGAGTTGAGGTGACCGACCTGGCTCAGGACTCCGACGGCGTCACAGTCACCACCCGTGACCTCGCCACGGGTGAGTCCTCGACGGTGCGAGCCCGTTACGCCCTCGCCTGCTACGGCGGAGAGACCGCGACCCGGGAGCGCCTCGGCGTAAACCTGGTCGGCGACACCCTGGATGTCCGCTGGGTCGTCATCGACGGCAAGGTGAAACGCTGGTGGCCCGACCGCCACATCCTCACCATGTGGTCCGACAAGGAGCGCCCTGTCGTCGACATCGCGCTCGGCCGCGACAACCACCGCTGGGAGATCCCGCTCAAGCCCGGGGAATCCGACGCGGACTTCGCCACCCACGAGGATCTCTGGCCGCTGTTGGAGTCGCTGGGGGTCTCGCGCGACGACATCGACATCCACGGCCATGCCTTCTACAGCCACCATGTCCGGTCCGCAGAGTCGTGGCGCGTCGGCGAGCGCGTCTTCCTGCTCGGCGACGCCGCCCACCTGATGCCGCCGTGGGCCGGATCAGGCATGCAGTCAGGCATCCGCGACGCGTTCAACATCGCGTGGAAGCTCGCCGGCGTGCTCAGTGGCTCGCTCCCGGTCTCGATCCTCGACTCCTACGAGGCGGAGCGCCGCCCCAACGTCGACTTCTACACCGAGGTCTCGATCCAGCTGGGCCGCATCATCAAGCAGGAACTCACCGAGGATGAACAGGCCGCTCTGGCCGCGCAGTCGAACGAGCTGCCCCCGCTGCTGTGGCCGCCGTCCTACGTCGCCGGCTGGTTCACGGGCGCCACGGCACCCGACAGCGCGGTCGGGAAGATGATCCCGCAACCGCGGGCCGCCACCGTCAACGGCCTCATCGGCCGACTGGACGATCTGCTCGGCGACGGCTTCGTCGTGTTCGGCGACAACGTCGACCCGACGACCGCGTTGTCCGCCGAGGAAAAGGCCGACTGGGACGCCATCGGCGCGCGTTACCTCACCATCCGCGCCGCCGACCAGGGCACCGAGGGCCCCGACGAGATCGTCGACATCGACGGCACCCTCATCAGCTGGCTGCGCGAGCGCGGCGCCCGCGTGGTCGTCGTACGCCCGGACCGCTTCGTGGCCGCGGCCGATCCGACCGGCCTTTCCGTTCCCGCCTGACCACCCCCTTTGGCTGAAAGACACCGACATGACGGCAACGATCAAAGAACTCTCCTACGTCGGCATCGAGGCCGACGACCTCAATGCCTGGAGCGGCTTCGCCGGGAAGCTTCTCGGCCTGATGCCGGCCCGTCACGAGGACGACGTCCGCACCTTCCGACTCGACGACCGCATCCACCGCACGATCATCGTGCGAGGCCCGCGCAACGACCTGGCCTTCGCCGGCTACGACTGTGGCTCCGATGCGGATCTCGACGAAGTCGTCGCACTGCTGCGCGGTGAGGGGCAGGACGTCACCGAAGGTGCCTCCGAGCTCGCGGCCGAGCGTGGAGTGGCCCGCATCTACGTCACCCGTGACCCCGAGGGCAACCGCGTCGAGCTGATCAACGGCCTGAAGAAGGCCGACACGCCCTATGCCAACGAGGCCAACAAGTACGGCTTCCAGACCCGCCAGGGCGGCGCCGGCCACATGTTCCTGCTGTGCACCCCCGGCGGCGGCCGCGAACGGATGCTCGCGTTCTACAGCCACCTCGGCTTCAAGCTGTCGGACTACATCAAGGACGAGGTCGCGCCCGGCGTCTTCGTCGATGCCGCCTTCACACACTGCAACGGTCGCCACCACACGCTGGCCTTCGCAGAGATACCGGCGCCGTTCAAACTCCACCACTTCCTGATCGAGAACAACAACATGTCGGACGTCGGCTGGGCCTACGACCGCATCGTCGAGGCACGGGTTCCGCTGCTGCACACCATGGGCATGCACCCCAACGACAAGATGTTCTCCTTCTACGCCCACTCCCCCTCGGGCATCGCGGTCGAATACGGCTGGGGCGGGTTGATCATCGAGGACGACGACACCTGGGAGGTCGGCGAGTACGACTCCATCAGCGCGTGGGGCCACAAGAACCCGATGGAGCTCGGCACGGCCCTGGTCGAACTGGCCAAGCACGGCCAGGACTTGCAGGAAGCCGCCACGAAGACGACGGCCGAGGGAGGCGCACGGTGACCGTGATCGCTACCGACGGCCGTGAGGTCCGCAGCCAGGACGTCCAGGCGGGTGAACACCGGCTGCGGGTCTACACCTGCGGTGACCCGTCCAAGCCCGCAGTCCTGTTCATCCACGGCTCGGGACCGGGGGTCAGCGCACCCTCCAACTGGGCGCATCTGATGCCGTCGTTCGCCGAGGACTACTACTGCATCGCGCCCGACGTCCTGGGATTCGGCGACTCCGACCATCCCGACCCCGCCCCGACCGGCGGCATGCCGGAGTACACGACGCTGCGTGCCCGGTCCCTCCTCGCGCTGCTCGACGCACTCGGCGTCGCGAAGGCGCACTTCATCGGCAACTCGATGGGCGGCATGATCACGCTTCGCGTCGCCCAGATCGCCCCTGCCCGGATCGACAAGATGATCCTCATGGGCAGCGGTGGGGCACCGATCCCACCGAGCGAGGACCTGCTGAAGCTGATCACCTTCTACCAGGACCCCTCGCCCGAGGCGATGGCCGACCTCCTCGTACGGTTCGTCGACGACACCGACCTCTTCTCCGGCCGACTGGAGGAGATCGCGCGAGCGCGGGCCGAGCTGGCCACCCGCGACGACGTACGCCGCTCACACCTGGCAACCTTCAGCCCCGCGTCCGAACCGGTCAAGTACACCGAGAACGAGTTGGCGGCCATCCAGCACCAAACCCTCGTTCTGCACGGCCGCGAAGACCGGATGCTGCCGGTGGCTGCCGGATACTACCTCGCCGAGAATCTGCCCAACGCCCGGCTCCATGTGCTGCCTCACGCCGGTCACTGGATCCAGATCGAGCGGGCGGCCGATTTCACCGCACAGGCGAAGCTCTTCCTCACCGAGTAGGACTCAGCGGCCCTTCGGGGCCCCGGCATCACCATCGGACACCCGACCGTCGCTGTCGGGCGTGGTTCGGGGCCGGCCGATGGTGAGCGTGGCGCAGGCGTGCCCTCCCTCCAACCGGGTTGGGGGTAGGCCGTCCGCCTTGGGGGGTCCCCCCGGCCGAAGGTTGGGGGAGGGACTGGGGCTGGCCCAACCCGGCCGCACCCGGCAGCGGCGCGTACCCCGACGGTGCCGGCCCGTGGGCCCGAGGCACCGTCGCCGGGTGCGGATCCGTGCCGGGTTGTGCCAGCCTCCCCCAAAGCTTCCTTTGGGAGGTGCCCCCACCCCCAGCCTTCGGCCGGGAGGTGCCCCCACCTCGCTTCGCTCGCCTTGCGGAACGTTCTCCCACAACCCGGTTGGGGCGCCGGGGTCCAGGGGCGGAGCCCCGGTTTCGGGAAGGGGCGGGGGAGGAGCCCGCTACCGGAGGACCCGAAGGGCGTCCGGGGTGAAGGGGGTGAGCTCGGCGGTCCGCCCGGTGAGGGTCTTGGCGGCCCAGTCGGGGTCACCGAGGAGCGCGCGCCCGACCGCGACGAGGTCGAACTCGTCCCGCTCGAGCCGCTCGACGAGCCGGTCGATCGCCTCGACGCCGGACGACGCCCCGCCGAAGGTCGCGATGAACTCACCGTCAAGCCCGACCGACCCGACCGTGATCGACGGCTTGCCGGAAAGCTTCTTCGCCCACCCCGCCAAGTTGAGCTCCGACCCCTCGAACTCCGGCAGCCAGTAGCGCCGCGTGGAAGCGTGGAACGCGTCGACCCCCGCCGCCACCAGCGGAGCGAGCAGTGTCTCGAACTCCTCCGGCGTGTCGGCGAGCCGGGCGTCGTAGTTCTCGGACTTCCACTGCGAGAGCCGGAAGATGACGGGGAAGTCCGGCGAGACAGCCGCCCGCACCGCCGCCGCGATCTCCGCCGCGAAGCGCGTACGCGAGGCGACGTCACCCCCATAGGCATCGGTACGCCGGTTCGTGCCGGCCCACAGGAACTGGTCGATCAGGTAGCCGTGCGCGCCGTGCAGCTCGACGCCGTCGAAGCCGAGCCGTTCGGCCGACGCGGCGGCCTCGGCGAAGCCCCGCACGACATCGTCGAGGTCGTCGAGGGTCATCGCGTGGCCCGCGCCCGCCGTGCCGTCGAGGGCGACGCCGGACGGCCCGACCGGCGGGGCGTCGACGACCGGCGGGGAACCGGCCTTACGGGCCATGCCCACGTGCCAGAGCTGCGGCACGATCTTGCCGCCGACCGCGTGCACGGCCTCGGCGACGCGGGCCCACCCGGCGAGGGAGTCGTCACCGTGGAAGCGGGGGACGCGGTCGCTCTGACCGGCCGACGGGTGGTCGATGTAGGTGCCCTCGGTGATGATCAGGCCGACCCCGGCGGCCGCCCGCCGTGCGTAGTACTCGGCGACGTCCGCACCGGGCACGCCACCGGGCGAGAAGTTCCGGGTCATCGGCGCCATCGCAATGCGGTTCCGGACAGTGAGGCCGTTCAGCGCGAACGGGCGGGACAGCGTCTCCGCAATACGGGTTCCCACAGCGGGCGTCTCCTTGACGGGTGTTGGGGTTGCTCCAGGGCAAAGATCCGTCGACGTCAACCACCCCACCCCGGAAGAATATTCCGGCGCACATAATGCACGTACACATACACAACGCCCGAGGGCGGCACCCCCGTGATGGGGGTGCCGCCCTCGGTCCGTACAGCTGAACCCTGAACCCTGACGGGATCAGAAGTCCATGTCACCGCCCGGCATGCCGCCACCGGCGCCCGCGCCGGCACCGGCCTTCTCGGGCTTGTCGGCGATGACGGCCTCGGTGGTGAGGAAGAGCGCGGCGATGGAGGCCGCGTTCTGCAGCGCGGAGCGCGTGACCTTGGCCGGGTCGATGATGCCGGCCGCGATCAGGTCGACGTACTCACCGGTCGCGGCGTTGAGGCCGTGACCCGGGGTGAGGTTGCGCACCTTCTCCACGACGACGCCACCCTCAAGGCCGGCGTTGACCGCGATCTGCTTCAGCGGGGCCTCGAGCGCGATACGCACGGCGTTGGCGCCGGTCGCCTCGTCACCCTCCAGCTCCAGCTTCTCGAAGACCGAGGACGCCTGGATGAGAGCCACGCCACCACCGGCGACGATGCCCTCCTCGACGGCGGCCTTGGCGTTGCGCACCGCGTCCTCGATGCGGTGCTTGCGCTCCTTGAGCTCGACCTCGGTCGCCGCACCCGCCTTGATGACGGCCACGCCGCCGGCCAGCTTGGCGAGGCGCTCCTGGAGCTTCTCGCGGTCGTAGTCCGAGTCGCTGTTCTCGATCTCGGCACGGATCTGGTTGACGCGGCCCGCGACCTGGTCGCTGTCGCCGGCGCCGTCCACGATCGTGGTCTCGTCCTTGGTGACGACGATCTTGCGGGCGCGGCCGAGCAGATCCAGACCGGCGTTCTCCAGCTTGAGGCCGACCTCCTCGGAGACGACGGTGCCACCGGTGAGGATGGCGATGTCGCCGAGCATGGCCTTGCGGCGGTCACCGAAGCCCGGGGCCTTGACGGCGACGGACTTGAAGGTGCCACGGATCTTGTTGACGACCAGGGTCGACAGGGCCTCACCGTCGACGTCCTCGGCGATGATCAGCAGCGGCTTGCCGGACTGCATGACCTTCTCCAGCAGCGGGAGCAGGTCCTTCACCGAGGAGATCTTGGAGTTGACGATCAGGATGTACGGGTCGTCGAGCGACGTCTCCATACGCTCCAGGTCGGTCGCGAAGTACGCGGAGATGTAGCCCTTGTCGAAGCGCATGCCCTCGGTGAGCTCAAGCTCCAGACCGAAGGTCTGCGACTCCTCGACGGTGATGACGCCTTCCTTGCCGACCTTGTCCATGGCCTCGGCGATGAGCTCGCCGATCTGGGGGTCAGCGGCGGAGATGGAGGCGGTCGAAGCGATCTGCTCCTTGGTCTCCACGTCCTTGGCCTGGTCGAGCAGAGCGGCGGAGACGGCCTCGACGGCCTTCTCGATGCCGCGCTTGAGGGCCATCGGGTTGGCACCCGCGGCCACGTTGCGCAGGCCTTCGCGGACCAGCGCCTGGGCGAGGACAGTCGCGGTCGTCGTGCCGTCGCCGGCTACGTCGTCCGTCTTCTTCGCGACTTCCTTGACCAGCTCGGCGCCGATCTTCTCGTACGGGTCCTCGAGCTCGATCTCCTTGGCGATGGAAACACCATCGTTGGTGATCGTGGGGGCGCCCCACTTCTTCTCGAGGACGACGTTCCGGCCCTTGGGGCCGAGGGTGACCTTGACGGCGTCGGCGAGCTGGTTCATCCCGCGCTCGAGACCGCGCCGTGCCTCCTCGTCGAACGCGATGATCTTGGCCATGTGAAGTGGTCCTCCCGGACGGGGTGGATTGCTCCGGACCGCGCTGGCGCCCGCGACGGACGGCCTGCCGAACGCCGGTCTCTTACCGACGCTCGGACGGGCCTCACCGACCCGGTCCTTCGGTTCATTCCTTCATGCTGATCAGCACTCTCAACCTCAGAGTGCTAACGCCAATGATTAGCACTCGACCCCAGAGAGTGCAAGCGGCCCGCAGGGCCTCAATGAGGGGTGATGGTCGCGCGACGGGCGGGAGCAAGCGTCAGGGCCCGCATCCCGGGACGGGATGCGGGCCCTGACGTGTGGGGCGATGAGCGTTGAGCGTGTTTGAGTGTCGAGCGTGTCTGTTGGCCGATGCCGCGCCGGTCAGACTGCGAGACGGACCATGTCCGCCTGCGGCCCCTTCTGACCCTGCGAGATTTCGAACTCGACCCGCTGGCCTTCTTCGAGGGTGCGGTAGCCGTCCATCTGAATCGCGCTGTAGTGCACGAAGACGTCCGCACCACCGTCGACCGCGATGAAGCCGTAACCCTTCTCCGCGTTGAACCACTTGACGGTGCCCTGAGCCATTCCTAACTCCCCTATTACTGGCCCTTCGCAGACCCGCACCTCGCGGACCCGGGTCAGACCTCACCCCCTACAGCCCAGGGGGCGTGCGCCGGAACGCGTCGACCGCCGCCGAATGTATCTGCCCGGATGCCCTCTGCAACAGGTCAATCGGACGAGAATTCTGGGCATGTACGAACGGGAAAAAGAAGGGAATTGATCATAATCCGGGGCAACTCGGACCGGACATAACTGACCAACGCGACAATCATCGCGTGAATTTGGCGATAAATCGCCGTCAGTGGATATCGGTTGCGCGGGACTCTGCGGCCACTGTACCGCCATTCAACTACCGCTCAGCACACAGGTGCCCCGCCCTCCCCACGGAGGACGGGGCACCTGTGGTCCGGCTGTGAGGCGGCTCAGCAGCCGCCGGCCACCGCCGGGATGATCGAGACGCTGGAGCCCTCCGTGACGGCCGTCTGGAGGCCCTCGGAGAAGCGGACGTCGTCGTCGTTCACGTACACGTTCACGAAGCGGCGCAGCTTGCCCGTGTCGTCGAGCACGCGGGCGGAGATGCCCGGGTGGTTCTTCTCCAGCGACTCGATCACCTCGGCCAGCGTCGCGCCCTCGGCGGGAACCTCGGCCTGTCCGCCGGTGTACGTACGAAGGATGGTCGGGATGCGGACGGATGCACTCATACGAGGCCAGCCTCTCGGAACGCGGCAAGGGTCGGACGGATGATGGCGGACGGGCCGGTGGTCGGTGCGACGGCGTCGAGGGTCTTGAGGCCGTCGCCGGTGTTGAGGACGACGGTCTCGGCGGCGGGGTCGAGCTGACCGTTCTCGATGAGCTTCTTGAGCACGCCGACCGTCACACCGCCCGCCGTCTCGGCGAAGATGCCCTCGGTGCGGGCGAGCAGCTTGATCGCGTCCACGCACTGCTCGTCGGTGACGTCCTCCACCGCGCCGCCGGTGCGGCGGGCGATGTCGAGGACGTACGGCCCGTCGGCCGGGTTGCCGATGGCCAGCGACTTGGCAATGGTGTCGGGCTTCTGGGGGCGTACGACGTCGTGGCCGGCCTTGAAGGCGGTGGAGACCGGGGAGCAGCCCTCGGCCTGGGCGCCGTAGATCTTGTAGGCCTTGTCGGGCACGAGGCCGAGCTTGATCAGCTCCTGCAGGCCCTTGTCGATCTTGGTGAGCTGCGAGCCGGAGGCGATCGGGATCACGATGTTGTCCGGGAGCCGCCAGCCGAGCTGCTCGGCGATCTCGTACGCGAGCGTCTTGGACCCTTCGCCGTAGTAGGGGCGCAGGTTGACGTTGACGAAGCCCCAGCCCTCGCCGATCGGGTCGCCGATCAGCTCGCTGCAGAAGCGGTTGACGTCGTCGTAGTTGCCCTCGATGCCGACCAGCTCGCCGCCGTAGACCGCGGCCATGACGACCTTGCCGGCCTCCAGGTCGTGCGGGATGAACACGCAGGAGCGGAAGCCGGCCCGGGCGGCGGCGGCGCCCACCGCACCGGCGAGGTTGCCGGTGGAGGAGCAGGACAGGGTGGTGAGGCCGAAGGTGCGGGCGGCCTCAAGGGCGATGGCGACGACCCGGTCCTTGAAGGAGTGGGTCGGGTTGCCGGAGTCGTCCTTGATGTGCAGGCCGCCGGTGATGCCCAGCTCGCGGGCGAGGTTGTCGGCCTTGACGAGCTTGGTGAAGCCGGGGTTCAGGTTCGGCTTCTGGGCCACGTCCGCCGGGACCGGCAGCAGCGGCGCGTACCGCCAGATGTTGTTCGGGCCGGCCTCGATCTGCTTGCGCAGTGCCTCGGGATCGCCGGTCGGGAGGTCGTACGCCACTTCGAGCGGCCCGAAACACTCCTGGCAGGCGAAGATCGGCGTCAGCGGGAAGCGCTCACCGCACTCGCGGCAGGACAGCGCGGCGGCGGGGCCGAAGGCGCTGTCGGTGGCGGCGGTGGCAATGGTCTGCAAAGACATGGAGGCGAGGCCCTTTCCTCATCTTCCCCGCGGCGCATTTCGCCGCGAGACGGAATTGGCACCTTCCCCACCTGGACCTCGCGGTCGGCGGGAGGGTTGCCGGGGCTTCAACGGGCCGTTCCCTCTGCCCCTCTGGATGAGCGGTATGGCGGTGGCATATCGTCACCGCATTTGTCGTTCGTCTTGTCACCGACAAACGTAACAAGGCGTGATCATCGTGGACATACGATGGTCATGTCTCGTGTTCAAGACTGTAACCGACGACCCCGAACCTGGTCATAGGTAGTCCGTCCATCGAGACAGACCGCCCTGCCGGAGGGGGGACACTTCCGACAGATCGGAGCCGCACGTGCTCGACGAGGTAGCCCGCTGGCTGCAGCGCCGGTCATGGTCAGCCGACCGCCGCCCGCTATCGACTCTGCTCACCGCCAAGCGTTCGGCGGGGCCGAACGGCACGGTGAGCGTGGTCCTGCCCGCGCTCAACGAGGAAGCCACGGTCGGAAGCATCGTGGAAACGATTCGCCGCGAGCTGATGAGCGATGCGGTGCCCCTGATCGACGAGCTGGTGGTCATGGACTCCGGCTCCACGGACCGCACCGCCGCCATCGCCGAGGCCGCCGGAGCGACCGTCGTCCACCGCGACGACGTCCTCCCCCGCCTGCCGGCCCTGCCCGGCAAG
Organism: Streptomyces sp. NPDC059373; assembly: GCF_042751495.1. Taxonomy (NCBI): domain Bacteria; kingdom Bacillati; phylum Actinomycetota; class Actinomycetes; order Kitasatosporales; family Streptomycetaceae; genus Streptomyces; species Streptomyces sp. NPDC059373. Next base: position 54,175 of record NZ_JBHYXC010000003.1, read on the forward strand.
GGCGAGGTGCTCTGGCGTTCCCTGCTCGCGACCAGCGGTGAGATCGTCGCCTTCGTCGACGCCGACCTGCGCGATTTCGACTCCCGCTTCGTGTCCGGCATCATCGGCCCGCTCCTCACCGACCCCGGCGTCCAGCTGGTCAAGGCCATGTACGACCGCCCCCTGGAAACCGGCGGCACGGTCGTTCCCGCGGGCGGCGGTCGCGTCACGGAGCTCGTCGCCAGGCCCCTGCTCAACTTGCACTGGCCCCAGCTCGCCGGCTTCGTCCAGCCCCTCGGCGGCGAGTACGCCGCCCGGCGCTCCCTGCTCGAGCAGCTGCCCTTCCCCGTCGGCTACGGCGTCGAAATAGGCATGCTCATCGACTCCCTCAACACCGTCGGCCTCGACGCCCTGGCCCAGGTCGACGTCGGCGTCCGCCACCACCGCCACCAGGACAGCCAGGCCCTCGGCCGCATGGCCGCCACGATCTATCGCACCGCCCAGCTCCGTCTGTCCCGGGGCCACCTCGTCCGTCCCGTCCTCACCCAGTTCGACCGCACCGACGACGGCTTCACCCCCCGCATGCACGACGTCGCCACAGAAGAGCGCCCCCCCATGCTCACCGTCCCCGAATACGCCGCCCGCCGCGCCGCCTAAGGCTCCGCCCCTGCGCCGCCCCACCCGCCCTTCCCGCCCCCCGCCCCGGGGGCTCCGCCCCCCTGCCCCCAAACCCACCGGGTTGGGGGTAGGCCGTCCGCCTGAGGCGGGACGGGCTGGCCCAACCCGCCCGCACCCGGCGACGGCGCGTACCCCGACGGTGCTGGCCCGTGGCCCGAGGGTGCGTCGCCGGGTGCGGCTCCGTGGCCGGGTTGTGCCAGCCCGCTCCGCCTCAGTCGAGCGGCCTACCCCCAACCCGGTTGGAGTGCAGTGGGGGCCTGGGGGCGCAGCCCCCGAGAGACGCGGGGCAGGCGAGGGCCGGGGTCCAGGGGCAGCGCCCCTGGGGACCCGGGGGCGGGGGGCGCAGCCCCGGACGGCCTGCGCCAACGTTTGGTGCCGCGCCTGCGCGGCTAGGCTGGCGACATGGTCGCCTCACACGCCGCACGAGTGCTGGTCGCTTCGAACCGGGGACCGGTGACGTACGCCCTCCACAAAGAGGACGGCTCGCTCACCGCCAAGCGCGGCGGCGGAGGCCTGGTCTCAGGCCTGAGCGCCATCGGCCCGGACGCAGACGCCGTCTGGGTGTGCGCAGCACTCAGCGAGGGCGACCGAGCCGCAGTCGAGCGCGCCGCAGGCGGACGGCTGGACCCCGCAGACAGCGGCGGCCAGCACGTCCGGATGCTCGACATCCCGGAGGAGACCTTCACCGGCGCCTACAACGGCATCGCGAACTCCGTCCTGTGGTTCATCCACCACCTGCTCTTCCAGACCCCGCTGGAACCCGTCTTCGACGAGGACTTCCGCAGCGACTGGGCCGCCTACGAGGCCTACAACGCCGCCTTCGCCGACGCGCTCGCCGAGGAGGCCGCGGAGGGCGCCGCCGTCCTCATCCAGGACTACCACCTCACCCTGGTCCCGAAGCTGCTTCGCGCGCGGCGGCCGGACCTCAGGATCGGCCACTTCTCGCACACCCCTTGGGCGCCGCCGGACTACTTCCGGATCCTGCCGGACGACGTCGCCGCCGACGTCCTCACCGGCATCCTCGGTTCCGACCGTGCCGCCTTCCTGACCAGGCGCTGGGCCGACGCCTTCGCCGACTCCTGCGCCGCCGTGCTGGGTGCCTCGGTGATCCGCGACGCGGGTGCGCTCACGGTCACGTACAAGGGTCGTACGACCCGGATCGGGGTCCACGGCCTCGGCGCCGACGCGGACTTCCTGCGGGAGCGGTCCCGGCAGCCCGATGTCGAGGAGCGGCTGGCCGACCTGCGCAACGCGGTCGGCGGGCCGGACGTGAAGGTCATCGTCCGCGTGGACCGGACCGAGCTGTCCAAGAACATCGTGCGGGGCCTGCTGGCGTACGGGCAGCTGCTGCGGGACCACCCGGAGTGGCACGGCCGCGTCGTCCACGTCGCCTTCGCCTACCCCTCGCGGCAGGACCTGTCCGTGTACGTCGAGTACACCGACGAGGTGCAACAGGTCGCCGAGGAGCTCAACGAGGAGTTCGGCACCCCCGGTTGGAAGCCGGTCCTCCTGCACGTCAAGGACGACTTCGCCCGCTCCCTCGCCGCCTACCGCCTGGCCGACGTCGCCCTGGTCAACCCCATCCGCGACGGCATGAACCTGGTCGCCAAGGAAGTCCCCGTCGTCTCCGACGAGGGCGTCGCGCTCGTCCTGTCGCGGGAGGCGGGCGCGTACGAGGAGCTGGGCGACGACTCCTTCGTCGTGAACCCGTACGACCTCCGCGCCACCGCCCGCGCCCTGTACGAGGCGCTGACCCTGCCCCTGCACGAGCGGGCGGAGCGCAGCAAGCGGCTGGCTGCGGCAGCGACCGCGCTCCCGCCGCAGCAGTGGTTCCTGGACCAGCTGGCGGCCCTGGGCTGACCTCACGGCCTGACGGCCTGCCGTCGGCTCACGCCGAGCCGGAGCCGGGCCGCCAACGTGGTGGCGGCGACGTACGCCTCGACCGCGTCCCGGTCCGCGCTCCGGGCGAGCGGCTCCAGGCCGACCAGGATCGCCACCGGGCCGCCCGCGTCCACGAACGCCGACCACCCCTCCCCCACGGCCAGTTCCATGACGTGCGACCCGCCGTCGAGCCGGACCCCGATCCTGCCCGGGGCCAGAACGGTGATCCGGCCCCCGATGTCCGGCAGCCGCGCCCCCGGATCCGCCAGACCCAGCGCCGCCGCCATCGCCTCGCCGTCCGGCGGCACGAGCAGCAGGAACGCCACCGGCCCGAACCCCGTCTCGTCCAGCCACGACCATGCCGCCGTGCCCACGATCAGCCGACTCACCGCAGCACCGCCCACACCTGCTTGCCGGTGGGCGTCAGATCGGTGCCCCAGCGCTCCGCCGTGGCGGCCAGCAGCAGGAGCCCCCGGCCCGACTCGGCCCACGGCTGGGGGGCAGCCGGCGCCGGAAGACCACTGCACTGGTCACTGACGGCGAGGCGTACGCCTTCCCCGGCCCCGGGAAGGCGGTCGAGGGTCAACTCGCATTCCGGGGAGCCCGCATGGCGGTGCACGTTCGCCAGCATCTCGGTCGCGCAGAGCGTCGCCGCGTCGTACAGGTCCTCGCGGCCCCATGCGCTGAGCTGGTCCCGTACGGCCCTGCGCACGGCGGCGAAACGGGCGGGCTCGGCGGTGAGCCGCATTGCCGCTGCCGTTGTCGGTGCCGTAGTCGCTGTTGTGGGTGGAGTTTCCGGCGTCATGACCTCAACGGTCCAGGGTCGTGGCTAGCCTGACCAGGTACGACCTGAATACGCGTCAGGTGGGCTATTCCACTCAGCTCCCGTGTACGCGCTGTGCAACGGGGAGGTGAGCCCGTGTCGGCCAAGGGCACCGGCGAAGGCTCGGCAAGCATGCGGGTGTTCGGCACGGTCGCGCGTGCCATGCGCGAGCATGCGGGCGTCACGACGGACGAACTGGCCGCACACGTCGGCTATTCCAGATCCCTCGTCATCAAGATCGAGCGCGGCGAACGCATGCCCCCGCCCGACTTCATCGAGAAGGCGGAGGCCGTACTCGGGACCGGCAAGGTGCTGAGCCGGGCGGCCCGGCATTTGGAGCGCGGCGACTTCCCGTCGTGGTTCGAGGAGTACGCGGAGCTGGAGGCGACGGCGGTCAGCCTGTACACGTACAGCACGCTCGTCCTCCACGGGCTCTTGCAGACCGAGGAGTACGCGGGCGTGGTGCTCAGCATCCGCTGCCCAGTGCTGGAAACGGAAGAGATCGAGCGCCGGGTACAGGCTCGCCTAGCCCGGCAGCCGGTGTTGACCAAGAGCCCGGCCACGCAGGCCGCGTTCGTCATCGAGGAGTGGGTGCTACGCCGCCCGGTCGGCGGGCCAGCAGTGCACAAGCGGCAGTTGGATCACCTGCTGGAAGTCGGTCGGCAGCGCAACATCACGATCCAAGTCATGCCGATGTCGTACGAGGCGCATGCCGGTTTTGACGGCCCCATGACCCTGATGGAGACACCGGAGCGGCGCCTGTTCGCCTACCTCGAAGTCCAGGGGCGGAACATGCTGATCGACGATCGCGACGAAGTCAGCGAACTGCACATGCGCTATAGCATGATCCGGTCGCAGGCCCTCACCCCGGGGGACTCCGCGAAGTTGATCGAGAAGATTGCAGGGGAGCTATGACCTCCGAACTCGCATGGTTCAAGAGCAGCTACAGCGGCAGCGCGGGCGGCGAGTGCCTCGAAGTCGCCCTGGAATGGCACAAGTCCACGCACAGCGGCAGCGAGGGCGGCGAGTGCGTCGAGGTCGCCTCCTGCCCCGGCACCGTCCACGTCCGCGACTCCAAGGACCCGCAGGGCCCGACCCTGGCCTTCGGCCCCGCCCCATGGTCCGCGTTCACCGCCTACGCGGCAAACCGGTAACCAGCCCGTTCAATATCGCCTGCTCCACCGGTGTCGGCGACCCTCCGGCCAGGTCGAGCAGGCCCGTCGGCTCCAGCGGTGGTTGAGCCATGAACCGGGGAACTCGCCCACGGTGCCGTTGGGCGGCGTGGATGAGGAACGGGTGGCACAGGTACACGTCGCCCGCCTCGCCGGTGGCGGCGATCTCGTGCCGGCCCGCGCCGACGGGGACGGCGTCTTGGCACAGCGCCAACCACTCGCGGCCTCCGTCCCCCGACTCGGCCAGCAGCGCTGGAACGTCCAGGTGCGAGCCGACTCGGACCCGGGTGGGGGCATCGTCCGGGCCGACGTCGGAGAACAGGAACAGCATCAGGAGCGCCCGGCCACGAGAACGCAGGTTCACGCGGTACTCCCCGCTGTCCCCGGTGAACCCGGCATCCAGGTGCCATCCGTCGTCTCCGGGAGCCTCGTCGCTGGGGAGACGCAGCGGAAAGGTCCCCAGGCCCAGCGGGGAGTTCCACCGCCCCGGCCCCACGAGCTGGTCGTACGCCTCGTGCAGTGCCTGGGTGTTGGCCGCTGCCCGGAACGGTGGAGTGGCGAAACCGCCCAGGCGGATGACGGGCTTCGTCCAGGTTGACGGGTCGTCCGGAGCGCAGCCGCTCTCTTCCCACAGTCCGGCCCGGCACTGGTCAACTGTCGCCCGAGGGACCGCGCCGCGGAGCCGGACGAAGCCCTGCTCGATGAACGTCTCAACTTCCGCGTCAGTCAGCACATCGGCAACCTCACCAGCTCGACAACCAGCGCGGCAACGCGATTTGGCGGGCGCCTCTGTGGCGGTAGAGTAATCACGCCATCACGCTTCGTGTGCATCCCCGCGCGCGAAGCGGCCCCCAGCGGTGCGACAACACCGGACTGAGGGCCTAACACCACGAGGCCTGCTAGGAGCCCCGCAAATGCTGCGTCATGTTACCGCGCCCACGCGCTTCTTCTCCCAGACGCCGAACGACATCATTCGCCACCCACGCCTGAACGGCACCGCCGTACGGCTGTTGCAGTGGGCGCTGTCCCTTCCGGACGGGGCACGGGAGACCATCCAGTCGCTCGGCCAGAAGATGCCGGAAGGCCGGGCCGCCCTGCGTACGGCACGTCAGCAGCTGGAAGCCGAAGGCTTTGTGCACACGCGGCGCAGCCAGGATCCGGTGACGGGGAAGTGGTCAACGCAAGTGCTGGTCTCCAACGTGTCGTTGACGACACCCGCCGAAGTTGACGCGGCCTTCGCGGCACCGGGGGGCGGGAATCCGACCGTCGGTCAACCGGCGGTACGGGCACTCGGCGCATCTCCCAAGGGAGATAACACCAAAGAGAACAACACCTCCCACCCGGGCACCTCCTCCGCCCTCCGACCTGAGGAGCCCGCAGAGCCCGCCAGGCCGGACTGGGCCGTCCGGGGCGCGTACGTGGTGGCCCGGATCCGGCGCAAGCCCCCGGAGCCGCTGCTGGCCCGCGCGGCGTCGCTCCTGCACAGCCTGGGCCGACGCGAGGCCAAGCTCGCCCTGGGCGTCGCCGAGGCCGCCCGGCTCGCCCCTCTGGCCGCGCAATGGTTCGCGAACGGCGCCAGCGAGCTCGAGTTGCGTACCGCCCTGGCCTCGGGTCTCCCGCCCGCCGTCCACTCGCCGGCGGGCTTCCTCACCCGCCGCCTCCGCGACAAGCTCCCCGCCCCACGCCCGGCCCGCGACCCCGCCGCCCCCGCCCTCCCCGAATGCACCGCCTGCGGCGACCCCCTGCCCCCCGACCAGGCCACGGGCCTCTGCACGCCGTGCACAGGCGCCGCCCCCGCCCCGCCCCCGCCGCCGGGCCTGCCCGGCCCGGCGCTGGCCCGCGCAGCTATCGTCCGCCGCCGACTCCCGCGGATCCCGTTGGGTCTGGCGGTGTAGCGGGGCCGTCTCGGCGAGGTATTTTCAGTTTCTGACGAAAGGCTGCCCCCGACCGTGCTCAATCTCCTGGAGGCGCAGATGGGCGCACAGCCCGCACATCACGACGGCCCGACCATTCCCCGGCCGGACCGCACGCCCGACGCGCTGAGGGAAGCCATCGCCCGCGTCGCGCCCCACCGCCTGTCGGAGATGGAGAAGGAAAAGAACGAGACGCTGGCCCTTGCGGTCCAGGAAAACTCCATCGGTCCCATCCACATGTTTCTGCTGCGGTGGGCTGTCGCCGTGGAGATCGAGCGTTTCCCGGAGACGTCCAAGCGCCTGCACAGGGCTGAACAAGTGGCAGCGGATTCCGCTGATGCGGATCTGGCCCGTCGGGCCGTTCGGGAGGCGGGGGAGATCATCCGCGCGGCGCACCGGGAACTCGGCGCGTGACCTGGGCCTGGGAGTACGAACCGGACGAGACGCACGTCGTCGGCGAGGCCGACCCAGGATTCATCGCGCAAGTCGAGAAGAAGGCCGACGAGTTGGTCCGCGCAGCCTCAGCGCTGTATCTCGACGGCACCTCCTACCAGGGGATCGGCCCCGGCGTGGCCACGGCTTACCTCCCGGGAGGCATGTTCGAGTACCTCACTGCGGTCCGACAAGAACGCCTCTACGTGCTCCAGGTCACGCAGTACTGAGCGCTGAGCGCCCCCGTCAGGATCTCTCGGCCTTCGTCATGTACGTCACGTACGTCGTGAAGTGAGCCACCCGAACGCCCCCAGCCCGGCCGGGTCCGTCAGTTCGGCGGCGTCCGAGGCGCCCGCCAGGGCGCGTACGTAGGCGGTGGGGTCGGTGGAGGCCAGGGCGAGTGGGGGGCGGCGGCCGGTGAGGCCGAGGGCGTGGAGGGCTTCGCGCTGGGTGGTGAGGGTGCCGCCGCCCGCCGCTGAGGCGCACGCATCGAGGGCGACGTGGGCGGTGATGTCGCAGGAGCCGTCCGGGACGGGCGGGACCTCGCGGCCGTCGCGGAAGCCGGTGAGGGTGCCGTAGGGCGGACGGGCTTCGCGTACGTGGGCGTAGTCGACGGCAACGGCGAGCCCGGATGTGAGGCAACTCACGGCGGCAGCCCACGCGGTGTCGCGGGGGCGGCCGATCTCGGCGCGGGTGCCGGGCGCGGAGCCGGCCAGGGGCCACCAGCGGGCGAGCCATTCCGCGTCGTCGCCGTCCACCGGATCGCCGAGGCGTTCGGCGCCGTCGCGGGGGCGTACGAGGACGTGGCGGGGGATGCCGTCGGGGTCGGCCTCGGCGAGGTCGAGGGGGACGTTGTCGAGCCATTCGTTGGCGAAGAGCAGTCCGCGTACGCCCTGGGGAGGCGCATCGGCCCAGGTGACGCGAGGGTCGAGCCCGTCGGGACGGGCCGCCTTCTCGACGGCGTACGGCCGCAGCCGCGCCGCCAGCTCCTCCGGCACCGCCGCGAGCACGCCGGAGGTCAGCTCACCGCGTCCGGCGCCGATGTCGACGAAGGCGAGCTCTGCCGGGTGCCCGAGATCGGCGTCGGTCCGGGCGAGAAGGGCGGCCACGGCCCGCGCGAAAAGGGGTGAGGCGTGCACGGAGGTCCGGAAATGCCCGGCGGGGCCCTCGGGCCGCCGGTAGAAGCCTTCAGGGCCGTAAAGGGCCTGCTCAGTGGCGTGCCGCCAGCCGGTCCACGCGTCGATGTCGGTCACGGCCCCACCGTAGGGGTACGGATTCCGGGTAGGCTGCTGGGGGCCGCAGTGGATTAATCGATCATGAACGTTGACCATCGGAGCGGCCGCTTCCCTATACGGGGAGCCCAGGCACTGATAGGTGCTGTACAGGCGCGCACGCGTCGCGAACGCCATATGCAGTGGAAGGTGAACAGCCGATGACGGCCGGCAACAACGGCACGCCCGAGCCCGGGACCGACGACCCCTTCGCGTACCTGTACCGCCAGGAGGGCGCCGAAGCGGGTCAGACGGCAGCCGCCCCCGCAGGGCAGCCGGGCGTGCCGCGCACCTCGTACAACCAGGTCCGCGCGGTCGGCGAGCGCCGCCCCGCGCCCCCGCAGCAACAGCAGCAGCCCGCGTACGGCTACCCGCCCCAGCAGCCCCCGCAGTACGGCACCCAGCCGCTCCCCGAGCAGCCCGGCCGCACCGGCGGGCACGGCGGGCACGGCAGCGGCCACAGCGGCGGTCCCGGCCGCGGCCCCAACAACAAGGGCCTCCTCATAGGCGCCGTCGCCGTCGTCGCGGCCGTCGCCATCGGCATCGGCGTCGCCATGGCCAACGGCTCCGACAACACCAACACCGGCGCCAACTCCTCCCCCTCCGCCAGCACGGGCACCACCAGCGGCACCAACGGCTCCTCCTCCCAGCCGTCCGACTCCGCGTCGGCCAGCGCCTCGACCGGCCTCGGCACCGTGGACGCGGCCGTCCAGAGCCTCACGGGCGGCGCCCAGAAGAGCACCGAGCACTCCGGCGCACGGGCGGCAGGCGGCGCGTACGTCGACCACATGACCACCGTCGGCGCCACCGTGACCTGGACCGTGGACATGACCAAGGCCGGCACGTACAGGCTGTACGCGCGCTACGCCAACGCCGAGAAGGACCCGGCGAGTGCCACGACCGTCGTCAACGGCACGCCCATGAGCTACAAGATGAGCCTCCAGAACTACGGCAAGGAAGGCGACTGGACCGCCTGGTACAAGTCCTACCAAACGGTGAACTTGAAGCAGGGCTCCAACACCATCGCCATGACCTGCGGCAACGGCGACGCCTGCCACTTCAACCTCGACCAGCTGGCCTTGACGGACGGGTCCGAGCCCGCCGGCTGGTAGACCTACAAGGACAACGGAAGAAGGTCGGCGCCCCTGACGGGGGCACCGGCCTTCTTGGCTTCGTCAGGCGACCAGTTCGGGCTGGTCCGCCGGCGGCGCCAGCGGCCGGCTCGGCCTTGGCGTCGCGCATGACCAGCGTGGCCAGAAGAGCCGCCGCGAGAATGCCGATCGCGCTGACGGTGAAGGTGGTCGACATCGAGGCGGTGAAGGCCTCCCGGGCGGCGTGACCGAGACCGGTGTCGCCCTGGGCGGCAGCCAGCGCGCCGGCGATGGAGTGCTTCGCCTGATCGGGCGTACCGGCGGGCATCCGGCGGGCGAAGCCGCTCCACAGGAGCGAGCCGAGGATCGCGATGCCGAGCGCGGTACCGGCCTGCTGGATGGTGTCGTTGAGGGCCGAGCCGACGCCCACGACGGAGGCGGCCTGGCTCACCACGGTTGCCCGTTCCGGTGAGACCGAGGCCGCCTTCATCGCCCGTCTCATGCCCGCCGCCCAGCGTGCCGCGGCCGACCACGACGATCTCGCCGACGCGTACGCCGCGGGCGCGGTCCCCGACCCCGCCTCGAAGTCGTCCTCGACGGCTTGGCGTTGAGGCTGCCGGGCTTAGAGGTCACACCCCCGGCGGCGTCACCAGCCAATGGCCCTTGCGCATCACGCCCACGAGGTCGTACGCCTCGTCCAGGACCACCAGGTCGGCGTCCTTGCCGGGCTCCAGGGAGCCGATGCGGTCGTAAGCGCCCAGCAGGCGGGCCGGGTTGGCGGAGAGGGCGCGTACGACATCGTCGACCGGGAGGCGGTCGATGGTGACGGCCCGCTTGAAGGCGGTGTCGAGGGTGAGGGTCGAGCCCGCGATGGAGCCGCCCTCCACCAGCCGGGCGACGCCGTCCGTGACGTCGACCTCCATCGGGCCGAGGAGATAGCGGCCGTCGCCGAAGCCGGCGGCGTCCATGGCATCGGTGATGAGGGCGACCCGGTCTGCGCCGGCGCTGCGGAAGGCCAACTCCAGGATGGCGGGGTGGAGATGGACACCGTCGTTGACCAGCTCCACGGTGACCCGCTCGTCCTCCAGCAGCGCGGCGATCGGGCCCGGCTCGCGATGCAGCAGGGCCGGCATGGCGTTGAAGAGGTGGGTCGCCACGGTGGCGCCCGCGTCGATGGCCTTGAGCGTCGCCTCGTACGCCGCGTCGGTGTGGCCGACGGCCGCGATGACCCCCTGCTCGGCCAGCAGCCGTACGGACTCGAGCCCGCCCGGGAGTTCGGGGGCCAGCGTCATCATGCGGGCGGCGCCGCGTGAGGCGTCGAGCAGCTTGCGCACGTCGGCCGGGTCCGGGTCGCGCAGCAGCGAGGGCTTGTGGGCGCCGCAGCGGTGCGGGGAGATGAACGGGCCCTCGAAGTGGATACCCGCCAGCTCGCCCTGCTCGACCAGCTCGGACAGCAGGGCCGCCTGCCGGGCGAGGTCGTCCAGGTCACCGGTGACGGTGGAGGCGAGCATGGTGGTCGTGCCGTGCCTGCGGTGCGTGTCGACGACCGTCAGGATCTCCTCCGTACGGTCGGAGGAGAAGGACGCGCCACCGCCGCCGTGGACGTGAATGTCGACAAAGCCGGGGACAATCCAGTGCCCGGTCAGATCGAGCGTCTCGAGGGTGGAGGCCTGCCCGGACTCACGGTTCGGGGCGATGGTGCCGCCCTCGACCGTGACCCGGCCGTCCTCGACGATGCCGTCCGGCAGAACAACCCTGGCGCCGGCCAGCACGCTTGCTTCCGCCATCAGGCGGTCACCTCCACGTCAGCAGAAAGAAGATCCCAGGCGAGCAGCCCTGCGCCCAGGCAACCGGCGGCATCCCCAAGGGTCGCCGGAACAATCAGGGGGAGCCTCTGAAAGGTCACCCGGCTCGCCACCGCTTCGCGCAGCGGCGTGAAAAGCGTGTCCCCGGCCTCGGCCAGCCCGCCGCCGATGATCAGCACGTCGGGGTCCAGAAGGGTGAGCCCGGTCAGCAGCCCGTCCGCGAGCGCGGCGAGCATGTCCTCCCAGACCGCGACGGCACGCGGGTCGCCCGCCTCGACGGCTTTCGCGCAGCCGGCGGCGTCGCCGCCCCATGCCCGGCCCACCGCCGCGGCGGAGGCCAGCACCTCGACGCAGCCGCGCTGGCCGCAACCGCACTCCGGGCCCTTGCGGCGGACCACGATGTGGCCCAGCTCGGTCGCCTCGACGCGGCCGCCGATGCCGATGGCGCCCGCGATACCGGTGCCCAGGGCGACGAACAGAAAGCGGTCAGCCTCCTTGCCCGCGCCGAGCCGGCCCTCGGCCAGGCCACCGGTCCGTACGTCGTGACCCAGGGCGACAGGCGCACCCTCCAGCCGCTCCGACAGCAGAGCCCGCAGCGGTACGTCCCGCCACCCGATGTTCGCGGAGTAGACCGCGACACCGTCCGCCTCCCGCACGACCCCCGGCACCGCGACCCCGGCCGCCGCCGCCGGCTCGCCGTACGCCCGGAGCCCGTACGCGCGTAGCTCCTCGGCGAAGCCGAGCACGGCCGCGATCACCGCCTCGGGGCCGCGCTCACGGTCCGTCGGGCGGCGCGCCTCGTGCAGAAGCGTGCCGTCCGCCCCGACCAGTGCGGCCTTCATCCCGGTGCCGCCCACATCGAGGGCGATGACATGTCTCACGGGGACAGTCTGGCGCCTTACCCCGCGAAAGGTCTAGTCCACTTGCGCCTCGCGGTTCCCCGCCTTGACCCGAATGGCTAGGGTGACCGCGTGACCGACCCGACCGAGCCCGAATCCGAGCCCGAGTCCGAGCCTGCGCCTGCGTCCGCGTCTGCGTCTCCGCTGAGCGACCAGGACCTCGCCGTCCTCGACGTCGCCCGCCGCCAATGGGCCGGCCCCGGCGCCCGCGAACGGGCCATAAGGGAACGCCTCGGCATGTCCCCCACCCGCTACTTCCAGCTCCTCAACGCCCTCCTCGACGACCCCCGCGCCCTCGCCCACGACCCCATCACCATCAACCGCCTCCGCCGCGCCCGCGACTCCCGCCGCAACCACCGCTGACGCCTCCAGGCCTGCGCGCGACAGCCCCACGGGTGCTGTCCCTGCGCCCCTGACCTCCGGGGTCGGGGCGAACGTTCCGCAAGGCGCCCGGGCGCTTCGCGCCGGGTGCCTCTCCCACCGGGTTGTGGGAGAACGTTCCGCAAGGCGGAACGGGCTGGCACAGCCCGGCCACACACCGGCAGGCGCCGACGCGACCCAAGCCACCCACAGGGCAGATGCGCAGGCGGCCCCCCGGCCCGGCGGACGCAGTCCGACGCAGCGACTCGAAGCCCGCGAAGCGGCGCGAGAGACGCAGAAAAAGAGGGGCGCCAGGCCACCCGCCGGCAGGCGCCGACGGGACCCAAGCCACCCACGGGGCAGACGCGCGGGCGGCACCCCGGCCCGGCGGACGGAGTCCGACGCAGCCGGGCGAAGCCCGAGAGGCCCCCTGGGGCCGAGCGGTGCGAGCACGGCGTGAAGGATCGGGCCCGACGCAGCGACTCGAAGCCCGCGAAGCGGCGCGAGAGACGCAGAAAAATGAGGGGCGCCCGGCCACCCGCCGGCAGGCGCCAACGCAACCCCAACCACCCACAGGGCAGATGCGCGGGCGGCGCCCCGAAGCTGCCGTACGCCCGGCAAGCCCCCTGCAAGGGCCGGTAGGGTCGGAGCCATGGGAAGCAACCCCGGCAAGCCGCGCGACCTCCCCACGCCCGCCACCACCGAGGGCAAGGAGGGGCTCGCCGCCCTGCTCGCGGAGCCCGGGCGGGCCGTGATCGCCCTCGACTTCGACGGCACGCTCGCGCCGATCGTCCCGGACCCGGACAGCGCCCGCGCCCACCCCGGCACCGTGCCCGCGCTGGCCCGGCTCGGACCCCGCGTGGGGTCGATCGCGGTGGTCACCGGCCGCCCGGCGGGCGTCGCCGTCCGGTACGGCGGCTTCGCCGGGGTGCCGGGCCTGGAGCGGCTCGTGGTCCTCGGGCATTACGGCGCCGAGCGCTGGGACGCCGCCAGCGGCGAAGTGCACGCCCCGGCACCACACGCCGGCGTCGACGCCGTACGGGCCGAACTCCCCGGCTTCCTCGACCGGATCGGGGCCTGGCGCGGCACGTGGATCGAGGACAAGGGGCGGGCGGTGGCCGTCCACACCCGCCGTACGGAGGACCCACAGGCCGCCTTCGAGGCGCTGCGCGAGCCGGTGGCCGAACTGGCCGCCCGGCACGGGCTGATCGTCGAGCCCGGGCGGGCCGTCCTGGAACTGCGCCCTCCCGGCATGGACAAGGGCGTGGCCCTCAACGACTACCTCCGCGAGGTCCACGCCGGGCCCGTCCTCTACGCCGGCGACGACCTCGGGGACCTGGCCGCCTTCGCCGCCGTCGAGAAGCGGCGGGCCGACGGCCTGCCGGGGCTGCTGGTGTGCAGCGGCAACGAGGAGGTCGCCGAGCTGGCCGCCCGAGCCGACCTGGTCGTCGACGGCCCGGCGGGCGTCGTGGCCCTGCTCGACGCACTGGCGGACGCGCTGCCGGACGGAGCGGCGGACGGAGCGGCGGACGGACCGGCGGACGGACCCGGGTAGGCCCGACCGGGGCGAGAGCGGCCAGTGGGAGACTGTTCCCATGACGGAGACCACGATCGGCATCGGCGGCGCGGCCGAGAGCACCGACATGGTGCTGAACATCGGCCCGCAGCATCCCTCCACGCACGGCGTGCTGCGCCTTCGCCTGCGACTGGACGGCGAGCGGATCAGCCATGCCGAGCCGATCATCGGCTATATGCACCGGGGCGCCGAGAAGCTGTTCGAGGCCCGCGACTACCGGCAGATCATCATGCTGGCCAACCGCCACGACTGGCTCTCCGCGTTCTCCAACGAACTCGGGGTCGTCCTCGCCGTCGAGCGGATGCTGGGCATGGAGGTCCCGGAGCGCGCCGTGTGGACCCGCACCCTCCTCGCCGAGCTGAACCGGGTGCTGAACCACCTGATGTTCCTCGGCTCGTACCCCCTCGAACTCGGCGCGATCACCCCGGTGTTCTACGCCTTCGACGAGCGCGAGAACCTCCAGCACGTCATGGAGGAGGTCTCCGGCGGCCGGATGCACTACATGTTCAACCGCGTCGGCGGCCTCAAGGAGGACGTGCCGAACGGCTGGTACGGCCGCGCCCGGCAGGCGGTCGCCGGCGTCCGGAAGCGCATGCAGACCTTCGACGACCTCGTCCTGGGCAACGAGATCTTCCGGGGCCGCACCCGCGGCGTGGGCGTCCTCTCGCAGGAGGCCGTGCACGCATACGGGGTGAGCGGCCCGGTCGCCCGCGCGTCCGGCGTGGACTTCGATCTGCGGCGCGACGAGCCGTATCTGGCGTACGGAGACCTCCAGGACACGCTGAAGGTGGTGACTCGGAGCGAGGGCGACTGTCTGGCGCGTTTCGAGGTGCTGCTGGAGCAGACGTACAACGCGCTGGCCCTGGCGGACGCCTGCCTGGACCGGCTGGCGGAGCTGCCGCCGGGCCCGATCAACCAGCGGCTGCCCAAGGTGCTGAAGGCCCCGGAGGGGCACACGTACGCGTGGACGGAGAATCCGCTCGGCCTGAACGGCTACTACCTGGTGTCGAAGGGCGAGAAGACGCCGTACCGGCTGAAGCTGCGCTCGGCTTCGTACAACAACATCCAGGCGCTGACGGTGCTGCTGCCGGGGACGCTGGTCGCCGACATGGTGGCGATTCTGGGCTCGATGTTCTTCGTCGTGGGCGACGTCGACAAGTAAGGCAATTACCTTACGAAGGCCGATAGTTAGGCAGCTGCCTTACGAAGTCGAAGTCACGAGGACTGGACGCGCAGCTCCCGCACATCCAGCTGCTCGGTCTCGTCGTGCACCGTGAGGTCGATGACCTCGAGCTGCCCGGCCTCGTGCTCGGCCACCGCCTCGTCCCCGACGACATCCGCCAGGTCCTCCTTGGCCGGCGCCGGGTCCGAAGCCGGGGCCGGGCCCTTCTCCGGCGCGGGCGCCGGGCCGAGCGCCTTCGGCGTCTGCGTACCGAAGAAGTCGAAGCCGCCCTGCGCGCGGCTGGCGGTGCGCTGCGGCTTCGCGTACGGCAGTACGGCGGCCGCGACCGCCGGCACCAGCTGGTGCTGGCGCACCGGAAGGGCCGGGGGCTGAGGGGCGGCGCTGCCGTGCTCCTCGGAACCGCCGGAACCCGCGGAGTCGGCCGCGTGCCGGCCCTGCGGCTCCTGCTCCTCGCGCGAGTGCTCGGCGTCGCGGCGGCGAGCCTCCTCGACGGTGCGCAGGGCCTGCTGGCGGGCGGCGTTGCGGCCGAGGTTGCGCAGGGCCTCGTCGGCCCGGGCGTACGCGGCCGAGTCAGCCGGAGCGCCGGCCACCGGGACGGCGGCGGGCGCGGCGGCGGTCTCGATGGCGAGCTGGCGCCGCCTCTCCAGGGCGCTGGCGCGCTCGGACTCGGCGGTGGCGTAGCGCCGCAGCAGGTCGGCGTGCTCGCTGCGGAGCCGGGCGAGTTCGGCGCGCTTGGTGCGGAGCTTGTTCTCCAGACGGCCGCGCAGCTCGCGGGAGTCGTCGAGGTCGACCTCCAGCTCGGCGATCCGCTCGTCCGTACGCCATTCGTCGCGCACCCGGGCCGCTTCGAGATCGGCGACACGCTTTCCGGCCGAGCGGTCCCAGCTGCGCAGCATCACCGCGCCCACGCACGCGGCGGCGGCAGCGGCAGCCGCGATCGCACGGAGTATCACCGGATCAGCCACGGCCCACGCGCCGGCGGCGAACAGAGCGGCAGACCCTGCAACCATCAGTGGCGGCAGGAGCCGGTGCAAGGGCTGGGAATGGCGGTGGCGTCCACGTGGCATGGCCTGAAACTTAGCGTGCCAAAGAGGCCTGTGGGGGCAGGCCATCCGATTTCTCACTCAACATACAACGACTAATACGGAGGGCATCCGTACGGATACGAAGCGTTGCCGCCGCTTCGAACGGACGCCCTCCATCAGGCATTCTTTGATCTTGCTACGAACCGTCAGCCTGAGGCGGCCGGCGACGTTGCCACGGAGGCGTGAAGAATCGCGTGTGACGTGGAACTTCGGCTTGCCTATCCGAATACTGGAACCCGAAGACCCGAAATCCCCTCCTAGAGGGCGCACCATATTCGTATCGATTGGTAGTGCAAGTGTCCGCTGATCGCGCTGACGCCGTCTCCGTACAGTCACGGGAGACGTGCCGGCCGCCGCGCCGACTGATCCGCCCCTCCGCCGTACCGAAGGTCATCGGCACCGCATGTGCCCTGGTGGGCCTGATCGATGTCGCGGCAGGTGTCTTCCCCGGTTTCCGGCACAGCCGTATGCACGTCATGGCGGGCGTCTTCCCGGGCGCCGTCACCTCGTTGGCGGCGGCCACGTCGGTGGTCACCGGCATCCTGATGCTGCTGCTGGCGCACGCCCTCAAGCGCGGCAAGCGGCGCGCCTGGCGGGCGACCGTCGTGCTGCTTCCGATCAGCGCGGGCGCGGCGATCGTGCACCGGCACTCCTTCGGCGGATCGGCCGTCGCCCTGGGCCTGTTGGCGCTGCTGATCGTCTACCGCGAGCAGTTCACCGCCAAGGCCGATCCCCGGACCCGGTGGCGGGGCCTCGCCGCCTTCCTCGGGCTCAGCGCGCTCAGCCTGACGCTGGGTCTGGTCGTCGTCAGCGCCCACCCCGAGTCCGTCATGGGCGACCCCGGCTGGGGCGCGCGCCTCCAGGAGGTGCTGTACGGCGTCTTCGGCTTCCAGGGCCCCGTCTCGTACGCCACCGACCAGGCGACGGACGTCGTCGGCTACACCCTGGCCGGCCTCGGTTTCCTGACCGCCTTCACCACCGCCTACCTGGCGTTGCGGCCCGCCAAGCCGGTCGCCGAGCTCACCCCGGACGACGAGGCCCGACTGCGGGCCCTCCTCGCCACGCACGGCGCCCGTGACTCCCTCGGGCACTTCGCGCTGCGCCGCGACAAGAGCGTCGTCTTCTCCGCCAGCGGCAAAGCGGCCGTCTGCTACCGCGTCGTCAGCGGCGTCATGCTCGCCAGCGGCGACCCCATCGGCGACGTCGAGGCCTGGCCCGGCGCCATCGAACGCTTCATGGCCGAGGCCCGCGCCCACGCCTGGATCCCCGCCGTCATGGGCTGCAGCGAGACCGGCGGCGAGGTCTGGACGCGCGAGACCGGCCTCGACGCGCTCGAGCTCGGCGACGAGGCGATCGTGGAGACCGCCGCCTTCACCCTCTCCGGCCGCGCCATGCGCAACGTACGGCAGATGGTCAAGCGCATCGAGCGCGCCGGCTACGAGTGCCGCGTGCGGCGGGTCGCCGAGCTCGGCGACGAGGAGCGCGCCCTCATCCGCCGCGCCTCCGACGCCTGGCGCGGCACCGAGACCGAGCGCGGCTTCTCCATGGCCCTCGGCCGCTTCGGCGACCGCGCCGACGACGACTGCGTCGTGGCCACCGCTCACGACGCGGACGGCGCGCTGCGCGCCATCCAGCACTACGTGCCCTGGGGCACGGACGGCATGTCCCTCGAACTCATGCGCCGCGACCGCGCCGCCGACCCCGGGCTCAACGAACTCCTCATCGTCGCCGCGCTCCAGTCCGGCCCCGACATGGGCATCAAGCGGGTCTCCCTCAACTTCGCCATGTTCCGCGCCGCCCTCGCCCGCGGCGAACGCCTCGGCGCCGGGCCGGTGCTGCGCGGCTGGCGCGGTGTCCTCGTCTTCCTGTCCCGCTGGTTCCAGATCGAGTCGCTCTACAAGTTCAACGCCAAGTTCCAGCCCGTCTGGGTCCCCCGCTTCGTCGTCTTCCGCAGCACCGGCGACCTCCCCCGCATCGGCTTCGCCGCCATGCAGGCCGAAGGCTTCGTCACCCTCGCCCTCCCCACCTGGCGCCCCCGCCGCCGCGGCTGAGCCCCCACCCCGCCCCTGCCCGAAACCACGGGGCCGGCCCCTGGACCCCCAAACGCCCTTCTGGGGGTGCCCCCTCTGGGGGAGTGTCCTCAAACGCCGGACGGGCTGAATCGCCGGCCCGGCGCCGGGCACAGGCCGGTCCGGGCGCAGGGGGCGGAGCCCCTACGCTGGACGCATGGGTACGTTGCGAGGTCGGGTGGACGGGCTGCCGGAGTGGGACCGGTGCGCGGTGATGGGCGTGGTGAATGTGACGCCGGACTCGTTCTCGGACGGCGGGCGGTGGTTCGACACCGGCGCAGCCGTGAAGCGCGGCCTGGACCTGGTGGCCGCGGGCGCGGACCTGGTGGACGTGGGGGGCGAGTCGACCCGGCCCGGGGCGCAGCGCGTCGACGAGGCGGAAGAGCTGCGCCGGGTGGTTCCGGTCGTACGGGAGCTGGCGGCGGCCGGCGCGGTGGTGAGCGTGGACACGATGCGCGCGCGGGTCGCCGAGCAGGCGGTGAGCGCGGGCGCGGTGCTGGTGAACGACGTGAGCGGCGGCGGGGCGGACCCGGCGATGATCGCGGTCGTGGCGGCCGCGGGGGCGCCGTTCGTCGTGATGCACTGGCGCGGCCAGAGCATCGACATGAACAACCGCGCCGTCTACACGGACGTGGTCCCGGAAGTGGTCACCGAGCTGCGCCAGAGCCTCGACCGCGCGGTCGCCGGCGGCATCGACCCGGCCCGGATCGTACTGGACCCAGGACTGGGCTTCGCCAAGAACGCGGAGCACGACCTCACCCTGATCGCCCACCTCGCGGAGCTCCGCGCGCTGAGCCGCCCGGTGCTCGTCGCGGCTTCCCGGAAGCGTTTCCTGGGCCGTGTGCTGGCCGGCGAGGGCGGCGATCCGCCGCCGGCCCGGGAGCGGGACGCGGCGACGGCGGCGGTGACGGCGATCGCGGCCCGCGAGGGCGCCTGGGCGGTGCGCGTGCACGAGGTCCACGACAGTGCGGACGCGGTCCGGGTGGCCCGCGCGATCGAGGGGGCCGTATGACGCCACGCACCGCGGAGGCAGCGCAGGTCGAGGAGGCCAATCAGGCGTTCTACGACGCCGTGGAGCGCTCGGACCTGGACGCCCTGGAGGAGCTGGTGCTGACCGGCCCACTCGCGGAGACCGTGTCCGTGGTGCACCCCGGGTGGCCGGTGCTGCGCGGGCGCCGCGAGGTGATGCGCTCGTACGCCCTGATCATGGCGAACACCGAGTACATCCAGTTCTTCCTCACCGACGTGGAGGTGGCGGTCGACGGCGACACCGCCCTGGTGACCTGCACCGAGAACATCCTCACCGGCGGTCCCGCCGACGAGGACGGCGAGAGTGGGATGGGATCGCTCGTGGGCGGTCTCGTCGTGGCCACGAATGTGTTTCGTCGCACACCGGCCGGCTGGCGGCTGTGGGTCCACCACGGCTCCCCGGTGATGGCCGAGGGGATCGACGAGGACGAGGACGAACTCGGAGAAGGGTCAGCCTGAAAGGCTTTTGACCACTCGTTCGAGCCAAGTTGTGGGTAAGCCAGGAGTAGCTCCGGGCGCCCTGGGGTAAGGGCGGGGCGGCTGCCTCCGGCCACCTCGACGGCAAGCGCTGTCGGCGGTCGCAGGTAGATTCGAGTAAGGGCGGTGCGGCCACGTGGGTGGTCGGTGCCCTTTTGTCCGACGACCTGACGACTGCTGGAGTGATTTCGTGGATCGTGTCGCGCTGCGTGGCCTCAAGGCGCGCGGGCACCACGGCGTGTTCCCCAAGGAGCGCGAGGAGGGCCAGACCTTCGTCGTGGACCTCGTGCTCGGCCTGGACACCGCTCCCGCCGCCGCCTCTGACGACCTCACCAAGACGGTGCACTACGGCGTCGTGGCCGAGGAGGTCGTCGACGTCGTGCGCGGCGAGCCGGTCGACCTCATCGAGACCCTCGCCCAGCGCATCGCCGACCAGGTCCTCAAGCACGACCTGGTCGAGGAGGTCGAGGTGACCGTGCACAAGCCGGACGCCCCGATCACCGTTCCTTTCGACGACGTGACCATCAGCATCACCCGGAGGCGCCCGTGAGCTACGACCCCACCGTGCAGCCGGTACCGGCCTCCGTCGTCGCACAGGTCGACGCCGCCGACACCACCCTGCAGAACCCCAAAGTCGCCGTGCTCTCGCTCGGCTCCAACCTCGGCAACCGCGCGGAGACCCTCCAGGGCGCCATCGACGCCCTGGAGGACACCCCGGGCGTCCGGGTCAAGAAGATCTCCCCGGTCTACGAGACCGAGCCGTGGGGCGTCGAGCCCGGCAGCCAGCCGAACTACTTCAACGCGGTGGTCGTGGTGAAGACCACCCTGCCGCCGTCCTCGCTCCTGGAGCGCGGCCGCGCCATCGAGGACGCGTACGCCCGTACGCGCACCGAGCGCTGGGGCGCCCGCACGATCGACGTCGACATCGTCGCGTACCAGGACGTGGTCTCCGACGACCCGGAGCTCACCCTCCCGCACCCCAGGGCCCATCAGCGCGCCTTCGTGCTCGCGCCCTGGCACGACGTCGATCCGGCCGCCGAACTGCCGGGGCTGGGAGCGGTCGGGCAGCTGCTCGCCACCGTCGGCCGCGACTCGGTTCAGGCCCGCGCGGACGTGGAACTCCGACTGCCTGAATAATCGTTACGACCATCGTCACGACCACGGGACAATCGGGGTCGGACCACACGGGAGGGCGAGTACTCGGTGAAGCAGCTGCGCATCAGGACACTGGTCGGGCTGTTCGCCGTGGCCGGGGTGCTCTCATGGGCCGGAGCCAAGCTCTGGAACTCCTTCGGCACCCTGCCCAGCGTGCCGGTGGCCGCACCCATCGTGCTGGGGCTGATCGCCGCCGTACTGGCCGCCACCGCCCTGTCCATCCGCTCCCGGCTGCGCGCCCAGCGCGAGCGCCGGCCCGGCGCCAAGGGCGTCGACCCGCTGCTCGCCGCAAGGGCGGTCGTCTTCGGCCAGGCCAGCGCGCTGGTCGCCGCGCTCGTCGCCGGGATGTACGGCGGCACGGGCGTCTTCCTGCTCATGTACGAGCTGGACAACCCGCCCCGCCGCGACCAGGCGATCTACTCCGGCGCAGCCGTCCTGGCGGGCATCGCCGTGGTCGCCGCCGCGATCCTGCTGGAACGCATCTGCAAGCTCCCCGAGGACAAGGACGAGGACCGCAGCGCGGCGGGCTCGACTCAGTAAATCAGCGGGCCATGATCAGGCTCATGGCCTCGGCCCGCGTCGCCGGGTCACGCAGCTGACCGCGCACCGCCGAGGTGATGGTCTTGGCACCCGCCTTGCGCACCCCGCGCATGGTCATGCACATGTGCTCGCACTCGACGACGACGATCACTCCGCGCGGCTCCAGGATCCGCATCAGCGAGTCGGCGATCTGCGTGGTGAGCCGCTCCTGGACCTGCGGGCGGCGGGCGTAGACGTCCACGAGGCGGGCGAGCTTCGACAGGCCGGTGATCTTGCCCTCGGCCGACGGGATGTACCCGACGTGCGCGGACCCGACGAACGGCACCAGGTGATGCTCGCAGGAGCTCATCACCTCGATGTCCTTGACCAGCACCATCTCGTCATGACCCAGGTCGAAGGTCGTCGTGAGGACGTCCTCCGGCTCCTGCCACAGCCCGGCGAATATCTCCCTGTACGCCCGTGCCACGCGCGCCGGGGTGTCCCTGAGCCCCTCACGGTCGGGGTCCTCGCCAACCGCGAAGAGAAGCTCGCGCACGGCGTCCTCGGCCCGCTTCTCGTCGAAGTCGCCGACGCGGCCGAAGCCGTCCACCGTCGTGATGGGGTCGGTCATGGGTGCCTCGTTCCTCGTACGTCACGGCGACAGCAGTAAGCCGCGCCCTCAAGGCTACAAAACCTTGGGGGCGCGGCTTACATTCCGCTATGACCTGACTATGACCTAGTGGTCGTCCTCAGGCAGCTCCACCGGGTCGGCGGCGGGCGGCTTGCTCAGCGACGTGGCCCCGTTCGCGGACTGGGCGCCGTTGGTGAGGGTGAGCTCCTTGGGAGAGAGCACCGGGGGGCGGGTGGAGGGCGTACGGCGCGAGGAGCCGGTCCAGGCCGGACGCGGCGGGCGCTTGACGATCGGCTTGAAGATCTCGGCGATCTGCTCCTTGTTCAGGGTCTCCTTCTCGAGGAGGGCCATGACAAGGCTGTCGAGGACGTCGCGGTTCTCGACCAGGATCTCCCACGCCTCGTTGTGCGCGGTCTCGATGAGCTTCTTGACCTCTTCGTCCACCAGCCCGGCGACCTCTTCCGAGTAGTCGCGCTGGTGAGCCATCTCACGTCCGAGGAACGGCTCGGAGTCGCTCGTCCCGAACTTGATCGCACCGAGCCGCTCGGTCATGCCGTACTGGGTGACCATGGCACGAGCGGTGGCGGTCGCCTTCTCGATGTCGTTCGCGGCGCCCGTGGTCGGGTCGTGGAAGACCAGTTCCTCGGCCGCGCGCCCGCCCAGCATGTACGCGAGCTGGTCGAGCATCTCGTTGCGCGTGGTCGAGTACTTGTCCTCGTCCGGCAGGACCATGGTGTAGCCCAGAGCCCGTCCACGGGACAGGATCGTGACCTTGTGCACCGGGTCGCTGTTCGGAGAAGCCGCCGCGACCAGGGCGTGTCCGCCCTCGTGGTACGCGGTGATCTTCTTCTCCTTCTCGGACATGATCCGGGTCCGCTTCTGCGGGCCCGCCACGACGCGGTCGATCGCCTCGTCCAGCGTGTGGTTGTCGAGCAGCTTCTTGTCGCTGCGGGCGGTGAGCAGCGCGGCCTCGTTGAGGACGTTGGCCAGGTCGGCGCCGGTGAAGCCGGGGGTGCGGCGGGCGACGGCACGGAGGTCGACGTCCGGGGCGACCGGCTTGCCCTTCTGGTGGACCTGGAGGATCTCCAGGCGACCCTGGAGGTCCGGGCGGTCCACGGCGATCTGGCGGTCGAAGCGGCCCGGGCGCAGCAGCGCCGGGTCCAGGATGTCCGGCCGGTTGGTGGCGGCGATCAGGATGACGCCGCCCTTCACGTCGAAGCCGTCCATCTCGACGAGCAGCTGGTTCAGCGTCTGCTCGCGCTCGTCGTGGCCACCGCCGAGGCCCGCACCGCGGTGCCGGCCGACGGCGTCGATCTCGTCGACGAAGACGATGGCCGGGGCGTTGGCCTTGGCCTGCTCGAACAGGTCACGGACACGCGAGGCGCCGACACCCACGAACATCTCGACGAAGTCGGAGCCGGAGATCGAGTAGAACGGCACGCCCGCCTCACCCGCGACAGCGCGGGCGAGCAGCGTCTTACCCGTTCCAGGCGGGCCGTAGAGCAGCACACCCTTGGGGATCTTGGCGCCGACGGCCTGGAACTTGGCGGGCTCCTGGAGGAACTCCTTGATCTCCTGGAGCTCCTCGACGGCCTCGTCCGAGCCCGCGACATCCGCGAAGGTGGTCTTCGGGGTGTCCTTGGTGATCAGTTTGGCCTTGGACTTCCCGAAGTTCATGACCCGGGAGCCGCCGCCCTGCATCTGATTCATCAGGAACAGGAAGACGACCACGATGAGCACGAAGGGCAGCAGCGAGAGCAGGATGCTGACGAACGCATTCTGCGACTGCGGCGACACGGTGTACCCGTTGGGCAGCGTGCTCGCGTTCTGGTCATCGACCTTGGACTGCAGAATCTTGGCCACATCGACACCCTGGGTGCCGATGTAGCTCGCCTTGATCTTGGTGCCGAGGTCCTTGCCACCGACCTTGGCACCGGACTTGAGCTCGACCTTGATCGTGTTCTCGTCGCCGGTCGTCAGCTCGGCCGACTTCGCCTGGTTGCTGTTGATCGCCTCAATGGCCTGGCCGGTGTCTACCGTCTTGTAGCCGCCGGACGACCCGACGACCTGCATCAATACGACCACGGCGAGGACAGCCAGCACGATCCACATCACTGGCCCACGGAAATAGCGCTTGACGTCCATCCATGCGGGGCGGCTTAAGCCCCGTCCCTCCTGCCACAGTGAGGCACCCCGGCCGGCTGGCCGCTGTGCATCCGGTGTTTGACCCGACCTTCGGACGGTACCCCAGCATTGTCACCCGAAGCCGCCGGAGACCGTTAACAAACCTTCGTTCCCAGACTCCAACGCCGGAAAACGGGGAGAGGTTCCCCAGGGTCTCTCAGCCGCCGTAGACGTGCGGCGCGAGGGTTCCGACGAAGGGAAGATTGCGGTACTTCTCGGCGAAGTCCAGGCCGTAGCCGACCACGAACTCGTTGGGGATGTCGAAGCCGGTGTACTTCACATCGATCTCGACCTTGGCCGCCTCCGGCTTGCGCAGCAGCGTGCAGACCTCCAGCGAGGCCGGGCGGCGTGAGCCGAGGTTGCTGATCAGCCAGGACAGCGTCAGACCCGAGTCGATGATGTCCTCGACGATCAGCACGTCGCGGCCCGCGATGTCGGTGTCCAGGTCCTTGAGGATCCGTACGACGCCGGAGGACTTGGTGCCGGCCCCGTACGAGGACACCGCCATCCAGTCCATCGTGACGTTGCTGGACAGGGCCCGCGCCAGGTCCGCCATGACCATCACCGCGCCCTTGAGCACGCCGACGATCAGCAGGTCCCGACCCTCGTAGTCCTTGTCGATCTGGGCTGCCAGTTCGGCCAGCTTGGCGTCGATCTCGGGTTTGGTGATGAGCACCTTCTCGAGGTCGGAGCCCATGTCCTTCTCGTTCACCTGTGGTACTTCCTCAAGGTCTACGACGGCGAGAAGAACAGTCTGCCATTGCGGCGACCGGCGACGATCCCGCCGGGGAGGTTGAGGGGCTTCTGGCCCCGCCAGTCGGTGACCAGGCGGTCGGTCTCCTCGATGTGGCGGGCGAAGAGCGAGCCGGCCGGGGAACCGGCGGCGATGGCCGCCCGGCGCAGGACGCGGCGGCGTACGGCGGGCGGCAGATCGAGCAGCCGGACGGCCGCGAGACCGCCGTCGCTGTCTGATGCGTCACGCTCGGCGGACGCGGCCCACTGGTCGAGGGCGTCGGCGTCGTCACGGGAGAGCTGGGCGGTACGGGCCAGGGCCTCGATCACACCTTTGCCGAGGGACTTCTCCAGCACCGGCAGGGCCTCGTGGCGGACCCGGGAGCGGGTGTAGGCCGGGTCGTGGTTGTGCGGGTCCTCCCACACGTCGATGCCCTGGACGAGGCAGGCCTTGCGGACCGTGTCACGGTCGAGGAGGAGGAACGGGCGGCGGTAGCGGCCGTTCACCGCGGGCATCCCGGACAGCGAGCGCGTACCGGAACCCCTGGCCAGACCCAGCAGGACGGTTTCCGCTTGGTCGTCCCGGGTGTGCCCGAGCAGCACAGCGGCCGCCCCGCGGTCCCGGGCCGCCCCGTCCAGCGCGGCGTACCGCGCGTCCCTGGCGGCCGCCTCAGGCCCTCCCTGGCGGCCGACGGTGACACCGATGGCGTCCACCGGGTCGAGGCCGAGGTCGCGCAGGCGCGCGGCGACGTCCCGCGCCCGGGTGTCGGAACCGGACTGCAGGCCGTGGTCGACGGTGACGGCTCCGGCACGGATGCCGAGCTTGGGGGCTTCGAAGGCGAGGGCGGTGGCGAGGGCCATCGAGTCGGCTCCGCCACTGCAGGCGGCGAGCACGACCGGGCTGCCGCCCGGGTTGTCGTTCAGCACGTCGTGGAGTACGCGGCGGACCGCCAGGCGTATCGCTGCGACCGCGGGGTGGGGACCCATGTCCGGTTCCCTCCTAGGGAGGATGTGGGGCTGATGACGCAGGGTAGCTAGATGGTGACAGAAGTCGGGCAATACCCGAGCATCGCACGCCATGGCCTGCGGTCACGGTCCCTCGGACGGGTGAACCGGGGGGCGTCCCATGCCCCCTTCGTCACGTTTCGCTACGCCGGTGCACCCGCGCCACCCAGTCCGCGGGTTTGGCGATCTCCGTTTTGGTCGGCAGCGTGTTCGGCGAGGTCCAGATCCGGTTGAAGCCGTCCATGCCGGTCTGCTCCACCACGGCCCGTACGAACCGCTCCCCGTCCCGGTACTGGCGCAGCTTCGCGTCCAGCCCGAGCAGCTTGCGCAGCGCCAGGTCCAGCCGGCCGGCCCCGGTCTGCCTGCGCTGCTGGAACTTCTCCCTGATCTCGGCGACCGAGGGGACGACGTCGGGGCCGACGCCGTCCATCACGTAGTCGGCGTGGCCTTCGAGCAGCGACATCACGGCGGTGAGCCGCCCCAGGATCTCCCGCTGGTTCGGGGTCTGGACGAGGTCGATGAGGCTGCGGTCGCTTGGCTCCTCGGCGTCGACGGCCGCCTCGTCGTTGTCCGAGCGGCCGCCGGTGGCGAAGGACTGGAACGCCTCGCGGACCCGCTCGATGAGGGTGGAGGGGTCGATCTCGGTCTCGGCCAGGAAGTCCTGGATCTCCGACTCGATGTGGTCCCGCAGCCAGGGCACGGCCGTGAACTGCGTCCGGTGCGTCTCCTCGTGGAGGCACACCCAGAGGCGGAAGTCGTGCGGGTTGACCTCGAGTTCGCGCTCGACGTGGACGATGTTCGGCGCCACGAGCAGCAGGCGGCCGGCCTTCCGCTCCCCTGGGGTGGGGGCGGCCGGGCCCGCGGGCATGTCGCGGGTCGCGGGGGCGAAGGTCTCGTACTGGCCGAGCACCCGCGAGGACAGGAAGCTCAGCAGCATCCCGACCTCCACGCCGGTCACCTTGCCGCCGACCGTGCCCAGCACCGCTCCGCCGGGGCCGCCCGGGCGGCGGGCCTCCATCTTGCCGAGCAGGGGCTTGAGGATCTCCCGGAAGCCCGCCACGTTCGCCTTGATCCAGCCGGGGCGGTCCACGATCAGCACGGGGGTGCCGTTCTGATCGGGCTCCTCCCGCTCGTCGAACATGCGCGTGAACGAACGGACGTGCGCCTCCGAGGACTTGGCGTGCCGCCGCAGCTCCGCGACGACTTCCCTGGCCTCGTCCCTGGACACCTCTGGTCCGGGCCGCACGAATCGGGTCGCGGTCGCCACCGCGAGGTTCCAGTCGACCATCTCCGCACCACCGATGCTCATTCCTTCACCGTACGTGCTGCGTCCCCCGCACGGGAGTTCCCCCACCCCGCCCCTTCCCGAAACCAGGGTTCAGCGGCAGCCGCAGTTCGCCACGGCGGCGGCGAGGCGGTCCAGGGAGGAGACGGCAGCGGTCGGATCGGTGGTGCCGGAGGTGAGAAAGGCGAAGGTCAGGAGGCGGCCGTCGGCGTCGACGACGGTGCCGGCAAGGGCGTTGACGCCGGTGAGGGTGCCGGTCTTGGCGCGTACGAAGCCTGCGCCGACGCGGGGGACGCCGGCGGAGAAACGGTTGCGCAGGGAGCCGGAGAAGGCGGCGACGGGGAGGCCGGTGAGGACGGAACGGAGCTCGGGGTGATGGGAGGAGCCGGCGAGGACGAGCAGGCCGGCGAGCTGCTGGGCGGAGAGGGCGTCGCGGTGGTTGAGGCCGCTGCCGTCGGTGAACCGGGCGCCGGTGAGGTCGAGGCCGAGGTGCTTGAGGGCCGCGGCGATCGCCTCGGCGCCGCCGGAGAAGGAGGCGGGGCGGCCGGAGGCGATGGCGGCCTGGCGGGCGAGGGCCTCGGCGATGTCGTTGTCGCTGTTGGTGAGCATGCGCTCGACCAGGTCGGACAGCGGTACGGACTGCACCTCCGCCAGCTCGCCACCGGAGGCCTTCGTGGCGGAGGGGGTGCCGGTGACCTTGATGCCCCGGTCCTCCAGCAGGGCCGCGAAGGAGTTCGCCGCCGACTGCGCCGGGTCCCAGGAGCGGGCCGCCGGGCCCTGGTAGGTGGAGCCGTCGGCACGTCCCTCGTCGGCCATCAGCGCGGTGACGGGCGCGAGGTTGTCGTTGTGGCCGATCGGGTGGACGGAGGGGCCGCTGTAGAGCGAGGCGTCGTACGTGAGCCGGACCTTCGTCTCGCCCTTCGCGAGCAGCGCCCGGGCCGTGTCGTCCGCCAGCGTCCGCAGGGACGCCGCGTCGTAGCCGCCACCGGCCTCGGCGCGGGCGGTGAGCGTGGGGTCGCCGCCGCCGACCAGGGTGATGCGGTCGGCGTTGCCGGCGGCGACGACGCTGGTGGTGAAGGTGTGGTCGGGGCCGAGCAGCGACAGGGCGGCGACAGCGGTCGCGATCTTCGTCGTGGAGGCGGGGGTGCCGGCCTTGGCGGCGCCGTAGCCGTAGACCGTGCGGCCCGTGGCGGCGTCGAGGACCACGGCCGTACGGACCGGGCCGAGGCCGTCGGCGTCGAGCAGCGGGGCGAGGGTGGCGGCCAGTCCCGCCCGGGTGGGGAGGGGGATGCCGGAGGAGCCGGTCGCGGCGGCGAGGACGTCGGCGGCGAGGGGCGCCGTGACGGCCTCCGGCACCTTGGCGGCCCGGTGCGGGCCCGAGGCCTGCGACGAAGCGTCCCGGGAGGCGGCAATCGCCCGTTCGGCCGTACGCTGGCCTGACTCCCACGGGCCGGACGCGGCTACCGCCACGAGCGCCACAGCGAGGCCGACCCCGGCGGACACCGCCGTCACCTGCCAGTTCTTGGTGAGCGGCACCCCGGACCAGCCCCTTTCGCGATCACACAGTTGCGTGGGAGACACTTAATCACCAGAAGTATGTGCTGATCATGGAGGAGTGGAGTCTTGGAGTTCGACGTCACGATCGAGATCCCGAAGGGTTCCCGGAACAAGTACGAGGTGGACCACGAGACCGGTCGTATCCGCCTGGACCGCCGGCTCTTCACCTCGACCAGCTACCCGGCCGACTACGGGTTCGTGGAGAACACCCTCGGCGAGGACGGCGACCCGCTCGACGCCCTGGTCATCCTGGACGAGCCGACCTTCCCCGGCTGCCTCATCAAGTGCCGCGCCATCGGCATGTTCCGGATGACGGACGAGGCCGGCGGCGACGACAAGCTGCTCTGCGTCCCGGCGTCCGACCCGCGCGTGGAGCACCTGCGTGACATTCACCACGTGAGCGAGTTCGACCGGCTGGAGATCCAGCACTTCTTCGAGGTCTACAAGGACCTGGAGCCCGGCAAGTCCGTCGAGGGCGCCAACTGGGTCGGCCGGATCGAGGCGGAGGCCGAGATCGACGCCTCCTACAAGCGCCTCAAGGAGTCCGGGGCGCACTGACCGCCTGGTCTGCACACGTGTGCGGGCGGCACCCCTGCGCGGGGTGCCGCCCGCACACGTGTGTCAGAAGCCGCGCGTGCGCTTCGCCGCGCGGCGTCGCGCCGGGTCGGACGTGGCCGGCACCGGGCCCGGCACCTTGAGGAACATCCGGGCGATCTCGCCACCGAGGTTGACCCCGATCGCCACCGCGAGCGCCAGCGCCGCCGCCTTCGTCAGCGAGGCCGCGCCCTGGCTCAGGTGACCCTGTGTGAGACCGAGGAGACCGAAGTACGTCGCCGAGCCGGGCAGCAGCGGGCCGATGGCGGCGGTGACGTACGGCAGCGCGGAGGCGTGCCGGTGCCGCGAGAGCAACTGCCCGAACAGGCCGACGAGGCCCGCCGCGACGGCGGTCGCGGCGACCGGGGACATGCCGACGTCCTGGTGCAGCACGCCGTAGACGGTCCAGGCCACGCCGCCGTTGAGGGTGGCGAGCAGCAGCACCTCGCGCTCGCACTGCAGCAGCACCGCGAAGGCCAGGCTGAGCGCCATGGCCGCGACCAGCTGCACGGGGGCGTTCTCGTACGTGCTCAGCGACTGCTGCGGGTCGAGTACGGCGCCCAGGCTCACGCCCGCGTACAGGACGAGGGTGACGCCGACGACGATGCCGGTGAAGAGGTACATGACCTCCAACAGCCGGGCGGAGGCGGTGATGTAGAAGCCGGTCAGCCCGTCCTGGACGGCGGCGACCAGCGCGCGGCCGGGGATGAGGGCGAACAGGCCACCGGTGATCACCGCGGAGGCCTGGATGGTGGACGTGCCGGGGAGGTAGTGGCCGAAGCGGTCCACCAGGACCCCGAAGACGGCGGCCGGCATCGCGGCGGCGGTGAACTGGTAGAACTCCGGCAGCCCGCGCCCCGCGCACAGCCAGGCCAGCCGGTCGCCCAGCATCGCGCCGACCGCCGCGATCAGGAAGACCAGCGGGCCGCCACCGCCCACCAGCATGCTCGCCGCGCCGGCCAGCAGCCCGGCGGACGCGGTGAGCAGCCAGCCCGGGTACGGGTGGCGGTTGCGGCGGATCTCGGCGAGGCGGCGGTAGGCGTCCTCGAGGGTCAGCTCGGAGGTCGTGATGTCGTCCACGAGCCGGAACACGGCGGCGAGGCGGGTGTAGTCGGTGCCCCGGCGGCGTACGGTCCGGTTCGCGGTGACCGGCGGGTCGATGAGGGACGGCTGGTACGAGATCCCCAGCAGCGTGAAGGTCACCGTCGGCTCGACCCGGGCCAGCCCGTAGGCGTGCGCCACGCCCAGCATCGCGGCCTCCACGTCCTCCGCGCCCTCGCCGCCCGCCAGCAGCAGCTCCCCGATCCTCAGGGTCAGGTCCAGCACGCGCGGAACCGGCGGCCCCGCCTCGGTGCGCTCGGCGGCCTGCTCCGGCGCGGGCCGCTCGGTGACCGACATCCGGAGCATCGCCCGCATCCGGTCCGGCCAGGGCGTCTCCTTGGACAGGCTGACGACCGGTATGCCGGTGGGCGGGGTGAAGGCGGGAAACGACGCCTGCACCTGGGTGCCGACAGGCGTCGGAGGCGTGCCCGCCGTGCTGGGCGGCGCGAAGGCGGAGCCCTCCGGTTCGGGCTCGGCCGGAAGGTCCACACCCAGCGGTGGCGTGAACTCGGAGCGGACCTCGTCCGAATCCGGCTTGCCCTCGTCCACCACGTCTGTGCCCTTCGCTGCGCTTTGCCGTACTGCGCTCACCTTGCCGGATCAGGGTGCGGCATGCGCGACGGGGGGTGCGAAGTTCGGGGTCTCAGCGGCGGTTCGCCCGGTGGCGGCCACCACTGCGCTGGACGGGGCCCTGTGCGGGGCCCTGTGCGGGGCCCTGGCTGTGGGGGCCGGCCGCCGGGCCTGCGGCGGGCGCCTTCTTGGCCTTGCCGCGAGCCCGCAGGTACTCGATGACGATCGGCACGACCGAGACGGCGACGACCCCGATGAGGATCAGCTCGATGTGCTTGTTGACGAACTCGAACTTGCCGAGCCAGAAACCGAGGAAGGTGACGCCGCCGCCCCACAGCGTGCCGCCGATGATGTTGTAGGTGACGAAGGTGCGGTAGTTCATGCGGCTGACGCCGGCGATGATCGGCGTGAAGGTGCGGATGACCGGGACGAAGCGCGCCAGGACGATCGACTTGCCGCCGTACCTCTCGAAGAACTCGTGCGCCTTCTCGATGTTCTCCTGCTTGAAGAGCTTGGAGTCCGGCCGCCGGAAGAGCGAGGGCCCTACCTTCCGGCCGAAGAGGTAGCCGACCTGGTCACCCGCGATCGCCGCGACGATCACCAGCAGGGCCACCGCCCAGATCGGCCAGTCCAGCTTGCCGCCGGCGACGAGGAGGCCGCCGGTGAAGAGGAGGGAGTCACCCGGCAGGAAGAAGCCGATGAGCAGACCCGACTCGGCGAAGACGACCACCAGCAGGCCGACGAGGCCGGCCGACGAGATGAGGTAGTCGGGGTCGAGCCATTGCGGGCCCAGGGCGAGGTTCGTCACTCGCACAAACTATCAACGGTGTCTTGGCCAAACCGTTCCCAGCCCGGGAACGGTGCACTACCGTCAGCGCAAGCGATTCCCCCGTGCACCACCGCAAGTCACCTGTAACAGCTGATTCCGGCGGACCCCATGACACGCGCCATCGCACTTCACGACGTATCCAAGGTCTACGGCCGCAACGTCCGCGCCGTGGACCGCTTCTCACTGGCCATCGACCCCGGTGAGTTCCTGGTGCTGCTCGGCCCGTCCGGCTGCGGCAAGTCGACCGTCCTGCGCATGATCGCCGGGCTGGAGGAGATCACCAGCGGCGAACTGCTGCTCGACGGCGAGTACGCCAACGAGCTGGCGCCCGGCGACCGCCGCATGGCGATGGTCTTCCAGAACTTCGCCCTCTACCCGAGCATGACGAGCCGCCAGAACATCGGCTTTCCGCTCCGCTTCGAGATGCCGGGCGAGGATTCCGGGCCCAGGGTCGACGAGACGGCCCGCACCCTCGGCATCGAGGACATCCTCGACCGTTATCCGGCGCAGCTGTCGGGCGGTGAGCGGCAGCGGGTCGCGATGGGGCGGGCGATATCCCGGCACCCGTCCGTCTTCCTGATGGACGAGCCGCTGTCGAACCTCGACGCGAAGCTGCGTTCGCATCTGCGGGCCGAGATCTCCCGGCTGACCCGCGGCATGGGCGTGACCACGGTCTACGTCACCCATGACCAGGCCGAGGCGATGTCGCTGGGCGACCGCGTGGCGATCATGCGCAGCGGCGTGCTCCAGCAGGTCGGCAGCCCCCGGGAGGCGTATCACCTCCCCGAGAACGTCTTCGTGGCCGCCTTCATCGGCACGCCCCGCATCAACCTCCTCCAGGCCACCGTGCTGGCCCCGCTCGGCGGCGGGATCTGGATCGACTTCGGGCGGCAGCGGCTCGGGCTGCAGGAACCGCTGAGCCAGGACCACCAGTTGCTGCGGATCCAGCAGGGCCGGCAGATCATCGTCGGCCTGCGCTCGGAGGCCGTACGGATCGCACAGCCGAGCTCGGCGCACGCGGGCGAGGTGGTGCTGAGCGGCATCGTCGAGCATGTGGAGTACCAGGGGCACGAGTCGCTGGTGCACCTCAACACCGGGGCGCGGCCCGCCGTCGTACCGGAGCTGGAGGCCCCCAGGCCGGCGCCCTCGCGGGCGGCGCGCACGGCGGCCAGGCGCGCGGGCGGCGGTGGCGGCTTCGGACGGCTGGTGCAGCGGGCCGCGGCCCGGGCCGGCGCGCAGGACAACCTCACCGCCGTCCTGGACCGGGACCGAGACCGGGACCGGGACCGCGAAAGACCTCCCGCCGACCAGCCCCGGCTCGTCCCCGGCGACCTGGTCGTCCGCACCGGCCCCGACCTTCAGCTCCGCCACGGCGACCGGGTGCCGCTGCTGGTCGACCTGGCCCACCTCTACGTCTTCGACCAGGAGGGCCACCGCATCTGCCCGGCCCCTGCGGAGGCGCCGCGGCTGGAGTAGGCGCACGATGCCCGTATGGGTATCGACGACTACGGCGGCGGCCAGGGAACCCAGGCCGCCGTCCTTGTGGTGACCACCAACGACGTCCCCGGCTACCGGGTCGAAACCGTGATCGGCGAGGTCTTCGGCCTCACCGTCCGCTCCCGTCACCTGGGCAGCCAGATCGGCGCCGGGCTGAAGTCCATGATCGGCGGCGAGCTGAAGGGCCTGACCAAGACCCTCGTACAGACCCGCAACCAGGCCATGGAACGGCTGGTGGAACAGGCCCAGGCGCGGGGCGGGAACGCGGTGCTGATGATGCGGTTCGACGTCTCGGAGGCGGCGGACGTCGGTACCGAGGTGTGTGCGTACGGGACAGCGGTGGTCATCACCCGCGAGGGCGCTTAGCGCGTTCCGCGTTGGCGACGATCGCGTCGTGGACGTACTGCGCGGTGCCCGGCGCGATCGCCTCGTAGAAGGCGCGGAACCGCTCGTCGGCGAGATACATGCAGGCCAGGCCGGTGTGGATCTCGTAGCCGCAGTCGTAGTAGAAGCGGCTGATGAAGGTGCGGTGCTCCTCGGCGAGGTCCATCGCGGCCTCGCCGTCCGCCGGGGCGCCGGTGCCGCGCAGGGCGGTCAGGCGGGCGGCCCAGTCGTCCTGCTGGGCCTTGATCCGCAGCCAGTCGTCCTTGGTGTACGAGGCGGCGCGGCGCTGCGACTGCGCGTACGCCTCGGTGTTGCCCCAGCGCTCCCGGACCTCCTCCGCGTGCTGGTCGGGGTCGTACTCCCCGAAGACCTCGAAGCGCTCCTCCGGCGTGAGGTTGATGCCCATCTTCCGTGCCTCCATGGCGTGTTCCACGGCGGCGGCCATCTGCCGCAGCCTGTCGATCCGCTCGGTGAGCAGAGCGTGCTGGCGGCGCAGATGCTCCTGCGGGTCGGCCTTCGGGTCGTCCAGCAGCACCGCCACCTCGTCGAGGGGAAAGCCGAGCTCGCGGTAGAACAGGATCCGCTGCAGCCGGTCGAGATCGGCGTCGTCGTAACGCCGGTGGCCGGCGTGGCTACGGGCGCTGGGCGACAGCAGCCCGATCTCGTCGTAGTGGTGCAGTGTCCGTACGGTCACCCCGGCGAAGCCGGCGACCTGCCCGACCGAATAGCTCGTGTCCCTCGTGTCCCTCGTGCTCATGGACACCACTGTCCTGCCTCACGTCGCGTGAGGAGCAAGTGCGATATTGGTCCACATGCTGGGGATAACCGACCTTCCGACCTATGTCCTGGGCACCGCGCTGATTGTCCTGCTGCCGGGCCCGAACTCGCTCTACACGCTGTCCGTCGCCGCCCGCCGGGGCGTCCGTACGGCCTACGGCGCCGCGCTCGGCGTCTTCCTCGGCGACACGGTCCTCATGACCACGTCGGCGGCGGGCGTGGCGGGGCTGCTCAAGGCCAACGCGGTGCTCTTCGGCATCGTGAAGTACGCCGGGGCGGCCTACCTGGTCTGGATCGCGGTCGGGATGGCACGGGCGGCGTGGGCGATGTGGCGTACGAGGCGGGAGCCGGCGGCCGTCGAGGCCGAGGCGGCCCCGGCCGTGGCCGAGCAGCCGTTCCGGCGGGCGCTGGTGATCAGCCTGCTCAACCCGAAGGCCATCCTGTTCTTCATCTCCTTCTTCGTGCAGTTCGTGGACCCCGGTTACGCCCATCCGGCCCTGTCCTTCCTGGCCCTGGGGGCGATCGCCCAGCTCTTCAGCTTCGTCTACCTCACGACGCTGATCCTCGGAGGCACCTACCTCGCCGCCCAGTTCCACCGCCGCAAGCGGCTGTCGGCAGGGCTCACCTCGGGGGCCGCGGCGCTGTTCCTGGGCTTCGCGGCGAAGTTGTCCATCGCGAGTGCGGGCTGAGCGCGGCGCCCGTATCGTCCGGTGCATGGCCCTCCACAAAGGTGAAGGCGACCTGCGAGAGCTGGCCGTCAACCCGTTCATCGGCGAGACCGACCCGACCGGCGGCATGCGAACCGCGCCGCCGAAACACCGGCTGGCGGACGGGCCGATGTCGCCCCACGCCGCGTATCAGCTGGTGCACGACGAGCTGATGCTGGACGGGAACGCGCGGCTGAACCTGGCGACCTTCGTCACGACCTGGATGGAGCCGCAGGCCGATGTCCTGATGGCGGAGTGCCGCGACAAGAACATGATCGACAAGGACGAGTACCCGCGCACGGCCGAGCTGGAGCGGCGCTGCGTGGCGATGCTCGCCGACCTGTGGCACGCGCCCGACCCGGACGCCGTGGTGGGCTGCTCGACGACGGGGTCGAGCGAGGCCTGCATGCTCGCCGGGATGGCGCTCAAGCGGCGCTGGATGAAGCGGATGGGCGACCGGTATCCGGCGAGCGCGCGGCCGAATCTGGTGATGGGCGCGAATGTGCAGGTGTGCTGGGAGAAGTTCTGCGCCTTCTGGGAGGTGGAGGCGCGGCTCGCGCCGGTGGAGGGCGACCGGCTGCACCTGGACGCCGAGTCGGCGCTCGCGCTGTGCGACGAGAACACCATCGGGGTCGTGGCGATCCTCGGGTCGACCTTCGACGGATCGTACGAGCCGGTGGCGGAGATCTGTGCGGCCCTGGACGACTTCCAGGCCCGTACGGGGCACGACATCCCGGTGCACGTCGACGGCGCGTCCGGGGCGATGATCGCGCCCTTCCTGGACCCGGAGCTGGTGTGGGACTTCCAACTGCCGAGGGTGGCCTCGATCAACACCTCCGGGCACAAGTACGGGCTGGTGTACCCCGGCGTGGGCTGGGCGCTGTGGCGGAACCCCGACGCCCTGCCGGAGGAGCTGGTCTTCCGGGTCAACTACCTCGGCGGTGACATGCCGACCTTCGCGCTGAACTTCTCCCGCCCGGGCGCGCAGGTGGTCGCCCAGTACTACACCTTCCTGCGGCTGGGGCAGGAGGGCTACCGGGCCGTTCAGCAGACCAGCCGCGACGTGGCGATGTCACTGGCCCGGCGGATCGAGGCGCTGGAGGACTTCCGGCTGATCACGCGCGGTGACCAGCTGCCGGTCTTCTCCTTCACCACCGCCGACGGGATCGCCGCGTTCAACGTGTACGACGTCTCGCGGCGGCTGCGCGAGCGGGGCTGGCTGGTACCCGCCTACACCTACCCCGCCAACCGGCAGGACCTTGCGGTGCTGCGGGTGGTGTGCCGCAACGGCTTCTCCCAGGACCTGGCGGACCTGCTGATGGACGACCTCGGCCGGCTGCTCCCGGAGCTGCGCGCCCAGTCCGGGCCGCTGCCGGTGCCCGTCGCGGCCGCGACCGCCTTCCATCATTGAGGCGCGGCTGACGGGGCACCCGCACCGTATGGCCAAGGCGAAGGATCAGGAGACCAGGGGAACCGTCTTCATCGCGCTCACCGCGAATCTGGTGATCGCGGCGGTGAAGGCGGTCGGCGGGCTGGTGACCGGCTCCCCGGCGCTGCTGTCGGAAGGCGCGCACTCGGTCGCGGACAGCATGAACGAGGTGTTCCTGCTGGCCTCGCTGAAGCGCAGCAGCCGGGAGCCGGACGCACAGCATCCGTTCGGCTACGGCAAGGAACGGTTCTTCTGGTCGTTGCTCGCCGCCGTCGGCATCTTCGTGATGGGCGGCTGCTTCTCCTTCTACCAGGGCGTCATGGCCTTCCACGAGCACGAGCCGGAGAGCACCCGCTCCTTCCTCGTCGCGATCGCCGTCCTGGTGGTGGCCCTCCTGGCGGAAGGCGCCTCCCTGGTCCGGGCCCTCCTTCAGGTGCGCGGCGCGGCACGGGCCGGCGGCCGCGACTTCCGCGCCGAACTGCGCGCCGCCCAGGACCCGACACTGCGTACGGTGCTCGCCGAGGACAGCACCGCGGTACTGGGTGTGCTGCTGGCGCTGGCCGGCGTCGGACTGCACTGGGCGACCGGAAACCGGTCCTACGAGGCGTACGCGTCGTTGGGCATCGCGGTGCTGCTGATGTACGTCGCGTACCGGCTCGGCAAGGACTGCCGGGACAGCCTCATCGGCGAGGCCACCGATCCCGCGGTGCGCCAGAAGGTGTACGAACTGCTCATGCGCCAGCCCGAGATCGACACCGTGACGTCGCTGCTGACGATGCGGCTCGGGCTGGACTCCACGCTGCTCGCCGCCCGCGTCGACCTCTCGGAGGGCATCGACAGCGAGACGCTGGAGGAGGCCCTGGTCCGGATCAAGCAGACCATCGCCGACGAGTTCCCGGAGTTCGACCAGATCTTCCTGGACATCGTCGACGCCTCGCCCCGCGACCGCCGGCACGCCAGGCGGATGCGTCACGCGCTGCGCCAGGCGGCGGACGGCGAGGCGTCTGCGTAGCAAGCCAGGACGGCGAGCGCGAGCACTTCGCCGCTTCTGGCTGGTTTCCCGCTTCACGTCATGCGGCGTCATGAGTCGTGCAGGGGCACACCGTGCTCGGCCATCCAGGGCACCGGGTCCACGCCGGAGCCGAGGAGGGGGGTGACGCGGACCTCGAAGTGCAGGTGGGGGCCGGTGGAGTTGCCGCTGTTGCCGGAGAGGCCGATCCGGTCGCCGGTGCGGACGCGGTCGCCGGGTTCGACGTCGAGGCGGGAGAGGTGGGCGTAGTGGGTGTAGTAGCCGCACGCGTGCTGGATGACGATCTGGTTGCCGAAGCCGTCACCGCACCCGGCGACGATGACCAGCCCGTCGCCCACCGCATGTACGGGGGTGCCGACCGGCACCGCGAAATCCTGGCCGGTGTGGCGGTGGGCCCAGTGGGCGCCGGTGCTGGCGAAGCCTGCGGTGAGGCGGTAGTGCTCGACCGGGCTCACCCAGGTGGTGGAGGCGAGGCCGGCGCGGGGTGCGGGGCGGGCGCGGTCGGTGTGCCGGGCCCGGGGGCAGTCCTGGCCCTCGTCGGTGGCGCGCACGGTCCGCAGGGTCCGCAGGACGACCCGGGCGCGGGCCAGCCGGGCCTGGATGCGGCGCTTGATGGCGGCCTGCCGTCGGGCGTCCGCCGACAGCTGGTCGAGCACGTGGTCGGCGGCCGACGTGGCTTCCTCCAGGCGCTGTTCGGCCCGGCTCCTGGCCCTCAGCAGTGCGGCGGTGGCGTGGTTGCCGGCGTGCAGCAGCGTCACCCCCTCCAGCAGCTCGTCCGGCTTCGCCGACAGGAACAGCTGGGCGG
This sequence comes from Streptomyces sp. NPDC059373, assembly GCF_042751495.1. NCBI lineage: Bacteria > Bacillati > Actinomycetota > Actinomycetes > Kitasatosporales > Streptomycetaceae > Streptomyces > Streptomyces sp. NPDC059373. The sequence goes on from NZ_JBHYXC010000003.1 coordinate 92,689, forward strand.
ACGGCGTCAGCGCGCCCTCCCGGTACTGCGTCCGGGCCATCTCGCCGATCCGCTCCCGCAGCGCCCCCAGCCTCCCCTGCTCGTAACGCGCGGCCTCCCGCAGCCCGTTCAGCTCCCGCCTCTTGAGGTCCACCGCTTTGCGTACGGTCTCGTACGACCGCACCGCGCGGGCGGCCTCGCCGTACAGCCGGTCCACGGTGGCGGCCGCCTGCTTCCTCGATCGGTCGTCATCGGCCCCGGCCGGTGCCGGTGAGGCGGCCAGGGCGAGGACCAGACACAGCGCGGTGACAACGGACGCGTGGACGGCTCGAGGCATCGGACGATCCTCGCCAGACGGGTGGCCGGCGGGCTGCCGACACGCCCCCGCGTCACCCGACCGGGTGGCCCGGGCCGTCGGGCTCGGGGGACCGGCTCGGCGGTCAGGCTCGGCGGTCAGCGCAGGATGCGGGCGGCGAGGACCGCGATGTCGTCCTCCGCGTCCTGGGTGGCCAGCAGCGACAGCACTCTGTCGACGAGCGGGCCGATGCCACCGTCCGTGTCCAGGCGCAGCGACGCGAGGCGGGCGAGGGAGGTGTCGATGTCCTCGCCACGCCGCTCGATGAGGCCGTCGGTGTAGAGCAGCAGGACGTGGTTGGCGGCGCAGTCGCGGGACAGCAGTTCGTAGCCGCCGTGGCCGGTGCCCAGGGGCGGGCCGACGGGGAGCTGGATGATCTCGGTGGTGCCGTCGGCGTGCAGGACGGCGGGCGGCAGGTGCCCGGCGCTGGCGAAGGAGCAGCGGCCCCGGGCCGGGTCGACGAGGGCCAACAGGCAGGTGGCGGGACGGCCCGACTCGGTCTCGGCGATGAGGGTGTCCAGGCGGCGCAGGATGCGGTGCGGCGGCAGGTCGGCGGAGGCCACGAAGCGCAGCATCGAGCGGTACTGGCTCATGTCGACCGAGGCCTCGACGCCGTGCCCCATGACGTCGCCCATCGCCAGCAGCGTCCGGCCCAACGGGAGCCGTACGGTGTCGTACCAGTCGCCGCCGACCAGTGCACTGCTCCCGGCGGGCTGGTAGCGGAACGCCACCTCGACGGTCGGGTGCGGGCTGCCCGGCTCGGAGAGCAGCGCGCGCTGCAACTCCAGCGCGATGCCGTGCTCGCGGGTGTAGCGGCGGGCGTTGTCCAGGCTGATCGCGGCGCGGGTGGCGAGGTCCTGGGCGACGACCATGTCCTCGTCGGTGAACCCCGGTGAGTCCCCGGCCCGGACCAGGGTGACCGTCCCGACCGGGTGGCCGCGGGCCGCCAGGGGGACGACGAGCGCGGAGTGGATGCCGACCGCGCGATAGGCGGCGACGCGCTCCCTGTTGGGGGCGATGCGGCTGAGCTCGTCGTCGCTGGGGAGGTTCTCCAGGATCGGCTTCCCCGACTCCAGGCAGCGGGTGATGGTGGAGTCCGGCTGGTAGTCCACGTACGTCCCCGGGACCCCGAAGACCCGTACCTGCTCACGGAGGTTGGGCAGCGCGGCCAGCGCGGCGCGACGCAGCCGGAGCACCCCGTGGGGCGGTGGACGGAGCGCGGCCCCGTGCGGGTGCTCCGGGGGGAGCACCTCGACGGTCGCGATGTCCGCGAGCAGCGGGACCACGAAGTCGGCCAGCTCACCGCAGGTCGCGTCCATTTCGAGGGTCGTACCGATCGCGGTGGCGGCCCGGTCGAGCAGCGTGAGGCGTTCCCGGGCGCGTTCGAGGTCCCGCTGCTCGGCGCGGGAGGCGCTCACTTCCAGGACGATCGCCACGATTCCGGTCGGCGTGCCGTCCGCGGCTTCGAGGCGGTGGTACGCGCCGTGCCAGTAGCGGCGCTCCAGCCCGGAGGCCGCCCTCGTGTGCCCGCTCGACGTCAGCTCCCGGGGGTGGCCGTCGGCGAGGACCTGGCGGATGAGCGCATCGCCGGGGTCGTCCAGGTCGGGCAGCAGCTCGGCGATCGTCCGGCCGATGTGGGCGGCCGCGGGCAGGCCGTTCATGATCGCCAGGGCCGGATTCACGTAGACGTAGCGGAGCTCGGTGTCCATGACCCCCACCCCTGCCGCCGTACCGTCCAGAACCTGCCGCAGGACCTCCTCGTCCAGCGGCGACCACGCGCCGCCGCCACCGCTGCCGCTCACCGCTCCATGGTCGCCCGCCGCCGCTTCCTCGGCATCCCGTGGCCGGACTCCCCGAGCGGAGCAGCAGCAGGTGCGCGGTGGCGGGGACGCGCTGACGATGGCAGAGAGGGCCGCTGCCGGAGCGGCCCGCATGCCCGCTTGGGGAGGACCCGCTGTGACCGTCAGCCTCGCGCAGTTGCGCCGTTGTTCCGTGGCCGTGGATCTCGGTGCCGCAAGGACCCGGGTGTATGTGAAGGGGGCGGGACTCGTGGTGGACGAGCCGAGCGTGGCCGCGGTCGACGCACGCTCGGGCGCGCTGATCGCGGTGGGTGCGCTGGCGGAGCAGATGACGGGCCGTACGCCGGATCACATCCGGGTGGTGCGACCGGTGCAGGGCGGCATGGTGGTGGACATCGACATGGCGCAGCGGATGCTGCGGCACCTGCTGGGCGGCCAGCTGCGCAAGGCGTGGCGGCGCAAGCCGATGCTGCGGGCGGCGGTGTGCACGCCGCACGCGAGTGAGCCGCTGGCGCAGCGGGCAGCGGTGGAGACGCTGTACGGGCTGGGGGCCCGGAGGGTGGAGCTGGTGGACTCGCTGATCGCGGCGGCGGTGGGCTGCGGGCTGCCGGTGGAGCAGCCAGAGGCGACGATGATCATCGTGAGCGGGGCGTCGACGACACAGATCGCCGTGCTGTCGCTGGGCGCGATCGTGGCGGCCGAGACGGTCCCGGTGGGCGGCGACGCCATCGACCACGCCGTCGTGCAGCATCTGCGCAACCAGCACGAGCTGATGCTGCCGAGCCAGTCCGTGCGGCCGCTGCATCTCATGCTGTCGGTGTCGGGCCCGATGGCACCCCGCGCCGAGGTCCAGGGGCGGGATGTCGCCAGCGGCCTGGCCCGTACGGTCAGTGTCGACACGGAGGGCGTGCGGCACGCCATCCGTACACCGCTGGCGTCGGTGGTCGACGGCATCGGGTCGGTGCTGCGCAGGTGCCCGCCGGACCTGGTCGCCGACCTGACGGACCGCGGGATCATGCTGGCGGGCGGCAGCGCGCTGATGCCGGGGCTCGACGCGATGCTGCGTCAGGCGACGGGCATGCCGGTGAGTATCGCGGAGCGGCCGGACGTCTGCGCGGTGCGCGGGCTGGGCGCGATGATGGAGGGCAGGGTCGTGCCGATGGTCATCGACCCCCTTTCGGCGTAGCCATCAGGGTGAATATCGCGAGGCCCCGGTCGTCGAGGGCAGCGCGGACGCCGACCTGGGCCTGGCCTGGCCGACGCCGGCCGACCTGGAGGGCAACGAGTTCTGCGTCGAGCGCAGCGCGGCGGAACGGGCGGCCACGGCCTAGACGTCGAGGGTGAGCCGGCCCCCCGGCTCCGCCGCGCGGGATACGCAGATGAGCATGGCGTCGTCCGTACGGCGGGCCGCCTCGCTTCCGTGGTGGCGGACCTCGCCGTCGAGGACCCGGAGCCGGCAGGTGCCGCAGAAGCCCTGGCGGCAGGAGTAGGCGGTGCCGGGGCGGGCCTCGGCGATGACCGAGAGGGCCGAGCGGTCGGCGGGCACGGACAGCACCTCGCCGCCCGGGCCGAGCCGGACCTCGAAGGGGGCGCCGTCGATGACGGCCGGGGTGGAGAAGCGCTCGAAGTGCAGGCCGGTGGCGCCGGTCGCCGCGAAGGCCTCGCGTACGCCGCTGATCATGGCGGGCGGCCCGCAGAGGTAGACCGAGCCGGCCTCCGTACCGGCCAGGAGGTCCTGTACCGCTGGTATTCCGTCCGTGTCGTCGGTGCGTACGGTGACCCGGGTCCCGGCCCCGTCGACGGCCGCCAGCTCACCGAGGAACGGCAGGGTGGCGCGGCTGCGGCCCGTGTAGACCAGCCGCCAGTCGGCGCCGGCCGCGGCGGCGGCCCTGACCATGGGCAGGACGGGAGTGATGCCGATGCCGCCCGCGATGAAGAGGCAGGGCACGCCGGTCAGGGCGAGCGGGAAGGCATTGCGCGGGCCCTGCGTGCGCAGCGTCGTGCCGGGGCGCAGGGCGTGCATCTCGCGGGAGCCGCCCTCGCCGTCGGCGATCCGGCGGACGGCTATCCGGTAGGACGTACGGTCGGCCGGGTCACCGCACAGCGAGTACTGCCTGCGCCGCCCGGACGGCAGGTCCAGGTCGAGGTGGGCGCCGGGCCGCCACGGGGGCAGCGGCCCGGCGTCGGGGGCCTCCAGGCGCAGACTCACCACATCCTGCGCCTCGGGCCGCACCTCGCGTACGACCAGGGTCAGCGAACGGTCGACGGCACGCGGCTCCCGTACGCGGGCACGGGCGCTGCGGCGCACCAGCAGCGGGGTGACCCGGTCCATGAGCCGGAGGAAGGGGGTCAGGGGTGCCGTGGTCACAGTGCCGCCGCCCGGGCCGCCGGGGACGAGGCGAGGTAGGCGACGGCCTGGCTGGTCGACCCGTAGCGGGACGGGTGGTAGCCCGGCCGCAGGTAGGCGAAGAACAGCCGCGCCACGTCCCACGGCTTGGGCAGCAGCCCGCGCCGGGCGCCCCGGTACCAGTCGCGCCAGCGCGGTGTGCCGCTGCGGACCGGATCCGCGGCCATCAGGCGGCGCAGCCCGCGGATCCACCAGTAGACGAGCACCGGGAAGGCGACGACGTGCGCACGCACGCGGGTGCGGTAGCGGCCGTCGAGGTGGGTGAAGAGGTCGAAGGCGACCGCCCGGTGCTCGACCTCCTCGGCGCCGTGCCAGCGGTAGAGGTCGAGGACGGCCGGAGAGTGCGGTACTTGGTCGATGGCGTCGGCGTTGAGCATCCAGTCACCGAGGAAGGACGTGACGTGCTCGATAGCGGCGATGATCGCCACCCGCTCGACCAGCCAGCCGTGCGCGGCCCTGCCGGTGAGACCCCGGTCGCCGAGCAACTCCTGGAAGAACCACCGCAGTTGGGCGATGAAGGTGTCCGTGTCCAGTCCCTCGGAGGCCAGATGCGCCAGGAGTGTCTGGTGGGCGCCGGCGTGCATGGCCTCCTGGCCGATGAACCCGATGACGTCCTCGCGCAGCAGATCGTCCTTGATCAGCGGCACCGCCTGCTGGAAGACGGTCAGGAACCAGTCCTCGCCCTCCGGCAGCAGGATGTTGAGGACGTTCGCGAAGTGGGTGAGGAACGGGTCGTCGTCCAGGTAGTGCATCGGCAGACCGGTCCAGTCCCACCGCACGTCGCGCGGCTTGAGGACGATGTGCTCCGGGTCGCGTTCGGTCATGCCGCGCTCCTCGCCTTCTTCTTCTCCTTCTCCGTACGGTCGACGAGCGCCGCCGTGAAGTCCGCGACCAGGTCCGGGCGGTGGCTCGGCAGCCAGTGCCCGCCGTCGACGTGGTGGACCTCGGTGTTCGGCGCCCAGTCCGTGATCTCCGTCTGCCAGGGCGCGAGTACGAAGACGTCCCTGCCCGGCGCCAACACCTGCGCCGGCAACGTCGCCTCCCGCCGGCGGGGGCGCAGCATCCGCGGCAGCACGTTCGCCCGGTACAGCTTCAGCCCCGCCCTGTTGCGGGCGGCCAGCCCCGGACCGTAGTCCGCCGGGCCCTCCCCGGTCTCCAACCTCCGGCGCAGCGTCCCGGCCACCGCGTCCAGGAAGCCGCTCCGGCAGGCCAGTTCGGCGATCCCGGTGAGGTGGAAGAGGCCCACATACTGCGACGCCAGGCTCTGCTTGGCCAGCCGCGCGAGCCGCGCGGGGGTGGGCCGGCGCCACTGGGCCCGGTACCAGTGGCCCGTATGGTCCAGGTCCGGTCCCGAGATGGACGTGATCGACGCATACCGATGCGCCATGTGCGGCGTCGACACCGTGTGCCAGCTCTGCACCGAGCCCCAGTCGTGCGTCAGCAGATGCACCGGCCCGTCCGGACTCACCGCGTCCGCCACCGCCGTCATGTCCGCCGCCAGCTGCTCCAGGCGGTACGCCCGCGTCCTCCGCGGCACCTCAGAACTCCCCGAGCCCCGTACGTCGTACGTCACCACCCGGAACCGGCCGCCTGCGCTCAGCCTCTCCGCGACCCCGTCCCAGACGCGGTGATCGTCCGGGAACCCGTGCACGCACAGGATCACCGGCGCCCCCGGCGCACCGCCCCCCTGCTCGTACACCGCCAGGCGCACCCCGTCCGACGCCGTGACCCAACGCTGCGCCATGGCTCGCCCTCGCCCTTCGCTCCGCGGAAGATTCCGGTCCCCATGGCACCACCTTGTTGACGCCGTGTCTAGCAGTGCGGCGGAATTCCGCGGCGAGGAGGATTCGTCCCATGGACATCGACTGGAACAAGCAGCTCGTCGACCAGCTCGACTTCTACTGGGGCCACCAATTCCGCCCCCGCCTCGCCGGCCTCACCGACGACGAGTACTTCTGGGAGCCCGTGGCCGCCTGCTGGAGCATCCGCCCGCGCGGCACCAGCACCGCCCCCACCGCCGCCGGCTCCGGCGACTTCACCTTCGACTTCGCCTGGCCCCCGCCGGACCCTGCCCCCGTCACCACGATCGCCTGGCGGCTGGCCCACATCATCGTCGGCGTCCTCGGCCTCCGCGTCGCCCACCACTTCGGGGGCCCGCAAGTGGACTTCATGGGCCGCGACTTCGCATACGCGGGCTCGGCTTCGGGCGCGCTGGCCCAGCTGGACGAGGCCTACGACGCCTGGCGCACGGGCGTACGGGGACTCGGCGAGGACGGGCTGCGCCGCGATTGCGGGCCGGCCGAAGGCCCGTTCGCGGCGGACCCGCTCGGCGCCCTCGTCCTCCACGACCTGTACGCCCACCGCTGAGCCCACCGGGTTGTGGGAGAACGTTCCGCAAGGCGGAACGGGCTGGCACAACCCGGCCACGGACCGTCAGCCGCCGACGCACCCCCGGCCACCCACCATCGGACTGCGCGCCGTCGCCGGGTGCAGGCCGGTTGGGCCAGCCCGTCCCGCCTCAGGCGGACGGCCTACCCCCAACCCGGAGGGCCGGGGTCCAGGGGCAACGCCCCTGGTTTCGGGAAGGGGCGGGGTGGGGGACGCAACCCCGAGGGGCTCACGGGCCGAGCGTGGCGCGGTCGGCGGCGGCGGTGCCGTGGTGCCAGCCTTCGGCGGAGCGGACTTTGAGGCGGTGGGTGGTGGTGGCGGGGAACATGCGCTCGGTGGTGGAGGCGACGGCGAGGTCGCGGGTGGCGAGGACGGGGAGGACTTCGGGGGTGGCGGCGGCTTCCTCGGTGGCGGCCGTGGTGAGGCGGTCGCGGATGCGCCCGGCGTAGGCGAGGAGGAAGGAGTGGCGGAAGTTCTTGGACTTGGAGGAGCCGCGGTGCATGGCGGAGTCGGCCTGGAGGAGGAGGGAGGTGTAGAGCAGCTCGACGCCGTCGAGGTCGGCGGGGTAGCCGATGACCGTGGAGAAGCCGAAGTCGCCGGACCAGACGGACTGGCAGCGGTTGGCGGCGGCGACGGAGTCGAGGAGGAGGGCCTTGGCGTCCTCGTAGGGGCGGTCGACGCCGATGCGGCGGGCGGCGGGGCCGTCGGTGTCGTGCTCGGGGAGGAGGGCCTCGTCGATGCTGTGGCGGGCCATGAGGTGCTGGGCCTTGGCGCTGAGGGCCTCGGCCTCCTCGGGGAAGGCGGTGGATTCGGCCTTGGCGAGCAGTGCGCGGATGCGGGCGAGCATGCGGTGCGGCTTTCCCGGCCGGGCCGAGGGCGGGGGTGCGGCGAGCGGGGTGATCGCGGGGAGCCGCCCGTACAGCCGGAGCAGTTCGAGGACGGCGGTGGCCGTGCTGAAGCGGTCGAGCCGCTCGCGACGGCCGTAGGCGGCCAGAAGCTCGCCGGGCGGCTCGGTGGAGGGGTCGGCGAGCAGAGCCTCGGCCAGGGACACGTGCTCGGGGCGCAGCTCGCGGCGGGCCATCCGTAGGAGGTCCGGGGCCTCCCAGCCGCGCCGGCGGCAGTCCGCGACCAGCCGCCCGGCGAGGGCGACGACCTCGGGGCCGGCCTGCTGCCAGTCCGTGGCGGCCAGCGTCGACGCGCCGGCGTCAAGATCCGGTTCGCGGTACGCCGCCTCCACCACCGCTGTCGTATCTCCCACGACAGCAATGGTCACATGGCCGGCCGTTCGCCCGGGCGTCGCCCACGGGCCACCGGGCGATGGCAACGTGCGGGCGGTGACCGCCCTCCGCCGCGCCATGGCACTCGGATTCGCCGGTACGGCCGCGCTGACCGCCGGCGGGCGCGTGGCCGGCGCGCTGCCCGTACGGGACCGGATCGGGCTGCCGCAGGGCGAGGCGGCGGCGGGGCTGCTGGTGGCCTACTTCGGGATCGGGCTGCTGGTCGCGGCCTGGTGGGGCCTGGGCCGGCAGCTGCGCGGGGCCGAACCGCCCACGGTGCGGCAGCTGTTGGCGACGTTCGGGGTGTGGGCGGCGCCGCTGCTGCTGGCGCCGCCGCTGTTCAGCCGGGACGTCTACAGCTATCTGGCGCAGGGCACGATGGTCGGCTCCGGGATCGACGCCTACGCGTACGGCCCGGACCGGCTCGGCGGTCCGCCGGCGGCCGAGGTGCCGGTGATGTGGCGCAGCACCCCGGCGCCGTACGGGCCGCTGTTCCTGGCGCTGGCCCGGGTGACGGCGCACGGCGGCATCACGGGGATGCGGCTGATGGCGCTGCTCGGGGTGGGGCTGGTCGTGGTCTTCCTGCCGCTGATCGCGCGGCGCTGCGGCGCCGACCCGGCGGCCGCGCTCTGGCTGGGGGCGCTGAATCCGCTGGTGCTGCTGCACCTGGTGGGCGGCGCCCACAACGACGCCGTCATGCTCGGCCTGCTCGGCGCGGGGCTGGTGGCCGGGCTGCGGGCCGGCCGGTGGCCGGTGGTGGGCGCGGCGGTGCTGGTGACCTTGGCCGCGCTGGTGAAGGCACCGGCGGCCCTGGGACTGCTGGCGGTGGCCGCGCTGTGGGCGGACCGGCTGACCGGCCGGGCCCGGTGGGCGCGGGCCGCGGCGGGCACGGCGGGGGCCGCGCTGGCCACGACGGTCGCGGTGACGGCGGCGACCGGCACCGGCTATGGCTGGATCGACGCCCTCTCGACCCCCGCCTCGGCCTCCAACTGGTCGCTGACCAACATCCTCGGCCGGCTGACCGGCCCGCTGCTCACCGCCGCCGCCTGGCACCGCGTCGGGCTCGTGGCGGCGGCCGCCGTGATAGTCGCCGTATGGCTGCTGCGCCGCAGGCTGGGGCCGGTGTACGCGCTCGGGCTGAGCCTCGTCGCGCTGGCCCTGCTCGGGCCGGCGATCCGGCCCTGGTACCTGCTGTGGGGCCTGGTGCCGATCGCCGCCGCCGCGCCCAACGGCCGGGCCCGGCGCTGGGCGGCGGCCGGGAGCGGGCTGTTCGCCCTGGCCGTGCTGCCCGACGGATTCCCGGCCACCGGCGAGCAGTTGGCGCTCGCGGCGGCGGGCGGCGCGCTGGCCGCGCTGACGGTTGGCGGGCTGCGCGCGCTGCGCCTGGTGCGTACCGCATGACTCCCGGCGCGCGCCTGCCGGTCGCCGCTACGGCGGTCGTCGGCACCGCGCTCTTCCTCGCCACGGTGCCGCTGCACCGGCACTGGTTCGACGTCGGCGTGTACTACGGCGCGATCGGCGACTGGGTGCACGGCGGGCGGCTCTACGCCTACGTACGCCCGGGCACCCCCTACGGCTTCACCTATCCGCCCTTCGCGGCCCTGTGCATGCTGCCGATGGCCGGCCTGGACTGGCCGGGCGCGGTCGCGGTCAGCATCGCCCTCAATGCCGCCGCCGGGGCCGTGGTGCTGGCCCTCACCGCCTGGCCGGTGATCCGGCGGGAGGGCTGGGCCCCGGCGTACGCGGGCACGCTCGCCACCTGCCTGATGGCGCTGCTGGAGCCGGTGCGGGACACGGTCAGCCTCGGCCAGGTCAACCTGGTGCTGCTGGCGCTGGTCCTGACGGACGCGTACGCCCTGCGCACCGGCCGACGGACGGCAGGCCTCGGCATCGGGCTGGCGGCGGCCGTGAAGCTCACCCCGGCGCTGTTCATCGGCTACCTGCTGCTCACCGGGCGCCGACGGGCCGCCGCGACCGCCACCGGCACGGCGCTCGGCGCCACACTGCTCGCCGCCGCCGTGGCCCCGCAGGCCTCGCGGACCTTCTGGACGGCCGCCGTGTGGGACACGAACCGCGTCGGCTCGCTCGCCTACGTCGGCAACCAGTCGCTGCGCGGACTGCTGGCCCGGCTGGACGCCCCGGGGGCGGTCTGGGCGTGCGCCGTGGCCGCCGTGCTGGCCGTGTGGGCGCTGCGGGCCCGCCGGGCGCATGCGGCGGGCGACGACCGGGCGGGGTTCGCCCTCACCGGCATCGCGGCGTGCCTGGTCAGCCCGGTCACCTGGGTCCACCACCTGGTCTGGCTGATCCCGGCGCTCACCGTGACGGCGGACGCGGCGCTGCGCTCCCGGCCGCGCCGGTGGCCCGCGGCGGCCACGGCCTCGTACGTCCTGCTCTGCAGCAGCCTGGTCTGGCTCTGGCTGGACGACACCGGAGGCATCGGCGGCTTCCTCGGCGGCAACGCCTACGTCTGGCTCAGCCTCGCGTTGCTGGTCAGGCTGCCCGTGCGGCACCAGGAGGGCTCGGCCGCCACGGGGGCGCCGCGTCACCCTGCCGGCGCATCACCGCGCGCCCGGAGGTGATCTTCGCTGATAGGCAGGGATACGACGGGGTCAGGAGACCAAAGCGGACCGAAGCCGAGGAGCCCACCGTATGCGCGTGTCCCTGCGTCGGACGATTGCCGCCGCCCTGATAGCTGCTGTCCCGGTGCTGACCGCTGCCGCGGCGCCCTCCTCGCACTCCGGAGGCGTGCGGAGCAGCCGGCTCGCACCGCTCCAAACGGAGCGCAACGCCATCCCGGGCGACTACATCGTGAGCCTCACCCGCGGCACGGACCCGGACAGCGTGCTCACCCGTATCGGCGCGAAGGCCAAGCACGTCTACCGCGACGCCCTGACCGGCTTCGCCGCCCCGCTGACCGAGCCGCAGCTGACCCAGGTACGGGCGCTGCCGTCGGTGGTCACCGTGGAGCAGGACTCCACGGTGACCCTCTCTCCGGAGGAGAGGCGGGCGGTGCCGATACCGGCCAAGCGGGCGGCCGGCACGGGGATCCCGTGGGGGCTGGAACGGATCAACGAGCGGGCCCCGGGCGGCCACGGCTTCGTGGTGAAGTCGACGGGCGCCAAGGTGACGGCGTACATCATCGACAGCGGGCTCGACTTCACGCACCCGGAGTTCAACGGCCGGGCCAGCCTGGGCGTCGACGAGATGGACGACGGCCGGAACGGCGTTGACTGCGCGGGCCACGGCACGCATGTGGCCGGCACGGTCGGCGGGGAGCACACCGGAGTGGCCAAGAAGGTCAACATCGTCGCCGTACGGGTCCTCAACTGCGAGGCCCGCGGCCCGAACTCCGGCATCATCGCGGGCATCAACTGGGTCGCGGCGAACGCCAAGAAGCCGGCCGTCGCCAATCTCTCGCTCGGCGGCAACTACTCCCAGACCATGAACGCCAGCCTGGACGGCCTCGCCCAGGCCGGAGTCTTCCCGGTCGTCGCGGCGGGCAACGGCAACACCAACTCCTGCGTCGTCTCCCCCGCCAGCGCCTCGCAGGCCTTCACCGTCGCCGCCATCGACGAGTACGACCGCAAGGCCGACTTCAGCGACTACGGCTCCTGCGTCAACATCAACGCCCCCGGCACCGGCATCACCTCGGCCTCCCTCAACGGCAGTTACGCCGACATGAGCGGCACCTCCATGGCGGCCCCCCATGTCACCGGCATCGCCGCGCTCTACAAGGACACGTTCGGCGATGTGCCCTTCGCCACCCTCTCCAAGTGGCTCACGGACAACGCGACGCCGAACGTGCCGATCGGCGCCCCCTGGGGGACGCCGAGGCTGTTGGCCTACACGAACGGACTCTAGGAGGAACGGGCCTCGACCCTCATCGACAGGCCCACGGGGTGCGGCATCGCCGACACCGCCTCCCGTGGGGCCTTGCCCGGCACTGGGCGCAGCCGCCGGGTCCGCAGGACTGTGGCCAGCGTGATGACCAGCTCGGTAAGCGCGACCGTGTCACCGATGCACTTGCGCGAGCCGGACCCGAAGGGGATGAACGCCTCCCGGGGCAGGTCACGGCGCCGCTCGGGCAGCCAGCGGTCCGGGTCGAAGCGGCCGGGGTCGGTGTAGATCGCGGGGTCGCGGTGTACGCCGTAGAGGCTGATGCCGATCTCGGTGCCCGCCGGGAGGTCGACGCCGCCGATCTCGACGGGCTCGACGGAGCGGCGCATGATCATCGTCACCGCGTGCAGGCGCATCGTCTCGTCGACCACTCGGCGGGTGTACTCCAGCTTGGGGTAGTCCTCGAAGGCGATCGGCCGTTCCCCGGCGCCCGCGATGGTGTCGATCTCGGCGAGCAGCTGCTCCTCCACCTCCGGGTGCGTGGCTATCTCATGGAACGCCCAGGCCAGGATGGTGGCGACGGTCTCAGCACCCGCCGTGAATATGGTGACCAGCTCGTCGCGCACCTCCGCGTCGGTGAGCGATTCCCCGGTGTCCGCGTCCCGGGCAGCGAGCAGCATGGACAGCAGGTTCGGTTCGTCGTACTCCCCCTGTGCCCGCGCATTTTGGATCACCTCGTCGATGACCCCGCTCATTTCGGAGGTCGCCGCGTCGAAGGCCCGGTTGGGTGGGATGACCGGCACCCGATCGAATACCTTGGGCGAAACCGCCCGCAGCAACATGTACTTGAGAATGACCGGCATGCTGCGCAGTACGACATCCGCTGCGCGCCGGCCGGTGTCGTTGTCGGTCGAGAACATGGTCGCCATGATCGTGCCGGTCGCGTATCCCGACGCCACCTCGAGCACCGGGATGGTCCGGCCCGGCTCCAGCGACTCAGCGAGTTCACGGGCGTGCTCGGTGATGATCTCGCCGTATCGGGCGACCTTGGCCTGATGGAACATCGGCTGCATCAGCCTGCGGTGCCTGCGGTTCACGTCGGTGGGGGCTGTGGCCAGGCCGCTGCCCAGCGCGGGGCGCAGCCGGTCGTACAGCCTGCCCTTCTCGAAGCTGCGGCCCTTGCGAACCAGGACGTCATGGGCGAGTGAGGCGCTGGTGGCGAAGTAGACCGGCATGGTGCCGACATCCACCCGTACGAGTTCGCCTCTCGCCCGCAGGCCCGTCACGAAGGCGAGCGGGTCACGCCAGAGCGGCCAGAGGTGGCCGAGGAGCGGAAGTGCGCCGGAGGCGCGTGGCACCGACTGCGACACTGTTTTCATCCCGATAACCCCAATTCTTTCGCGGAACCTATGCCGTGCGCTGTGCCATCGGGTGTAGGAAAGAGGGGACGGATACGGATGAGGCGTAGGCGGCCCCCTGTGACGCGGTGTCGTCCTGGAGGTTCGGGACGAGGTCCCACCACCAGGAGATCGCCGGGATGTCCAAGGGCTCCGGGCTGTTGTCGGTAGGGGTGTCACGGAAGGTCGACGGGAGGTCAGCCGGATCATCGGGTGTCGTGTAGCGGATCGACGTGATCTCCCATTCCTGGGCGCCGCGTATGAAGTCCCCGAGGCTGTCGATGTACTGACGCAGTTGTGGGCTGCCGGTGACCTTCAGGAACTCGGCCATGCGGAGGAAGAGGTCCATCACGCGATCGCGGTAGGCGATGGCAGTGACGAGCGCCTGTCCGTGGCCGATTCCGTACTCCTGCGCGAGCACGCGGACGGCGTTGAGGTAGTAGCCGCCGGTGCGGTGCTCCTTGTGGTGGGACAGGATGTCGTTGTCCCAGCCGATGATGAAGTGCGCCATCTCCGCTATGGCTCGTACGGAGGTGTGGTCCCGCTCGTTGGGCTGGAGTTCGTATCCGTACGCCATCTCCAGCATGGGCAGGATGATGGGCGTCGCGCCGTCGTACATGCGCATCATGGTGTAGTCGTTGAGACCGGGGACCGTGCCCTGGCTACGGTGGAAGGACTCCCAGACCACCGCCTGGAAGTAGTCGCCGATGGCCTCCACCCAGCGGGTGACCTGAACCGGGGTGCCGTACCGGTCCATGCGGTAGCGGAGGTCACGAAGGCCCAGGGCCAGCGGATCGTCGGCCAGCATGGGGACTTCGGGGTTCTGGGCTATGCGTATGAGCCGCGAGAGCGCACCGAGGAGCTCGCCGGGCCGGGTGCCGATCTCCCCTTCCTCGCAGTATCCGTCGTCGACGCCGAAGATCCAGAGCATGAAGTCGGCTGCGATGGTGATGACTTCTTCACGGCCTTCGGGGAAGATCCGCGCGGCGAAGGTGCCGATGTCCGATTTGACCAGTTGGCTGCGGAGTTCTGGGGATCCGATGCTGAACTCTTCGGCCCATGCGCCGGTGTGGGCTTCGATGGCCACATGCCGGGGATGGATGGCTGACCGGAGTGGAGAGTAGATCGGGGGAACTGTCAGCTCGGGCCCCACGGACGACCACCTCTCAGTTGTGCATGCGCTGACCGATCACATGTTCGTCGGGCATATGGCCAGAAACGAAACGTGAGCGATCATTTACAGCGACCATTACCCCGGCATATGGCAGCTTCCGTCAAGCCATCAAATCTCGCCATACGAACGACAGTTGGCGTGCGCCCCACTTGCTCCGGACGTGCGCCCCGCATGCGCCCGGCGCGCGACCCCGCGCTGACCAGGGCGTCGTCGGGAACCCGTCGGCCACCGGCGCAAGTCGGGCGCACGGGCGCATTCGCCCGTGCGCCCGTGTGGCGCTGGTCACAGAATGAGACAGACAGTTATGCAGAGGCGGCTACCTCCCGCGAAGCCACGCCTTCAGCGCACTCCACCGGGAGCGCCGCTGCTGGGGTACCGGCACCGAAGCAGGTGCGGCGACGGCAGCAGGCTCTGGCTGGGCGGGCGGCATCTCGGCCGGTGAGGGCTGCGGGGTACGCGGGGTGGGCAGCTGCTCCCCCAACGGCTTGCGCGGGGTGAACTGCACGGGGAGTTCCACCAGGTGGCGGGCCATGAACGAGGGCTTGGACCGCAAGTCGTGCTCCTCCACCGCCAGGTGCAGGTCAGGCAGCCGCGCCAGCAGGGTGTCGATACCCGTGTCGGCGATGGCACGGCCGATGTCCTGCCCGGGGCACTCGTGCGGGCCACTGCTGAACGCCAGGTGGGAGCGGTTGCCGTACAGCGAGGCGGTCGGGTCGGGGCGGATCTTGGGGTCGAGATTGCCGGCCGCCAGACCGAACATGATCATGTCGCCGGCCCTGATGTGCTGCCCGGCCAGCTCGGTGTCGCCGGTCGCCCACCGCGCCAGCATCGCCGCCAGGGGCGGCTCGTCCCAGAGCACCTGCTCCAGGGCATCGGGCAGGGTCATCTGACCGCCGTTCAGATGCGCGCGAAAGCGCGGATCGGTCAGCACCATCTTCAGACCGCTGGCGATCAGATTGGCCGTGGTCTCGTTGGCGGCGACGAGGATGAGCCGCAGATGGGCGGTGATCTCCTCGTCGGTCAGTTGGGCGTCGTCGCGGCCCAGCCAGGAGGTGAGATCCGCCCCCGGATCTGCGCGCTTGCGCACCACGAGCTGTTCACACAGCTGCATGACGTACTCATTGCTGGCGATGGCCGTCTCGGTGCCCATCAGCATGTCGCGGAGGGCAGCGACCAGCTTGGGACCCTGCTCCTCCGGCATGCCGAGCAGCTGCGCCATGACGAGCATCGGCAGCTGCTCGGCGAACTGCGACACCAGCTCACCACGCCCGGAGTGACAGAACTCGTCGACCAGTTGGTTGGCGAACCGGGTGATGTACTGGCGGATGCCCCGACGGTTGAGACGGCCGAGGCTGGTGGTGACCGCTCCGCGCAGCCTGTCGTGCTCGGCACCGTCGGCGTAGACACACACCGGCTGCCAGACGACCAGCGGCATCAGCGGCCAGTCCGCCGCGATATTGCCGTCCGTGAACTGATTCCAGATCCGCGAATCCCGGGAAAACCGTGACGGATTGCGGAGCACTTCCAGATTTTCCTGGTGGCCTACGACGAGCCAGGCGGGGATGTCGCCCTGCAACAGGACCGGGGCCACCGGCCCGTGCTCGACGCGCAACTTCTCGTACAGGCCGTGTGGGTCGGCGTCGGCCTCAGGACCGTAGAGCCGGGTCAGGCCGCCGGGGCCGGTGGAGGAAGAGCCACCGGCGGTGGAGTCGGCGGCATGGGCGTGGACATGGGCAGGGCACTCGGGGGGCGGGGTGGTCATGATGCCTCCGTTTTCACGGCGAGGGAGTACAGGTAGCGCATCAGGGCCATCAGGACGTCCCGGCTCGAATCGCGCTTGCGGGCATCGCAGTTGACGATCGGCACGTTGTCGGGCAGGTCCAGGGCGGCCCGGAGCTCCTCCACGGGAAAGCCGGGGGCCTCCGGGAAGGTGTTTATGGCGACGACGAAGGGCACTCCGCGCTCCTCCAGCCGGCCGATCACATCGAAGCTGACCTCGAGGCGGCGGGTGTCGATCAGCACCACCGCGCCGAGAGCACCCTCGAAGAGGCCGTTCCACAGAAACCAGAAACGCTGCTGGCCCGGGGTCCCGAACAGGTACAGCACCAGTTCGTCGTTGATGCTGATCCGGCCGAAGTCCATGGCGACCGTGGTCTCGGACTTGCGCTCGACCCCGGTGTTGTCGTCGACGCCGACCCCGGCCTGGGTCATCGTCTCTTCGGTGGTCAGCGGCCGGATCTCACTCACCGATCCGACCAGGGTCGTCTTGCCGACCCCGAAGCCGCCCACGATCACTACCTTGACGGCGGTGGAGACCGATGACGGCAGTATGTCCTCGCTCCGCGGCCCCACGACCGCGTCAGAGCTTTTGTAGTCCATGCATCACCGCCTCGATTAGTGCGCGTTCGGGAAGAAGTGCCTTGGGAACCGGCGCACGTGCCTCCACGTGCTTGTCACCCAGCAGGTCCGCCAGGATGACCATGACCAGGCTGATCGGCAGATCCGCGTACGCGGAGATCTCCGCGACGGAGAGGGGGGACTCGCACAGCCGGAGAATCCCCGCCGCCTCCGGCTGGGTCGTCGGCTGCGGCTCCGACCTGGTCACGATCAGTGTGACCAGGTCGAGAGCCGCCCTGGTGCCGGTCCCGGTCCGCCCCCCTGTGACGACGTACATACGCCCGGGATCGATCTCGTCCGTTTCGGACCCCGGCTCCTGGTCCGGTTCGCTCATGCGGTCGGGCCGTCGCTGCGGGGCGGGCTGGTCAAATGCGCACCGATGCGCGCGACAAGGTCACGCATCTGCTGCCCCATCAGGCCGGCATCCACCTCCTCATCGGCGAGAACCGCGAGGTAGGCACCCGGGCCGGCCGCCATCATGTAGAAGAAGCCGCCCGACATCTCGATCACGACCAGCCGCATCCGCCCGTCGCCGCGCGGAAATTCGGTACCCACCGCCTGGGCGAGGCTCTGCAGCCCCGCGCAGGCGGCCGCCAGGCGGTCGGCGGCGTCCGGGTCACCACCGTACTGGGCCATGCGCAAACCGTCGGAGGACAGCACAACCACGTTCCTGGTTCCCGGAACGCTCTCCGCGAGATCCTTGAGCATCCAGTCCATGTTGGCCCGCTGCTGAATCACGGCTTCTCACTCTCATCTAACGAGTCGTCACTGTTCTTGCTCGCAGGAGGGGCCGTCGGCGACTCGCCGTTGACTCCGCTCGTGAAAGCGGCCAACCACAAACCTGGCTGCACCGGTTCGGTCTGCGCCGGGTTGTCGGAGGAGGCAGTAACAGTGGCGGCCGACGGCTGCGCCGCGGGCGCAGCACCGGTGTCCACGAACGCGGCGCGGCGACGCCGTTGCGGGAGCCCGCTCGGCGTCCGCTCGGTCACCACGGGGATGTCGTCGTCATCCCTCATGGATACCGCGGGAGGCGAGGGCTGCGGACCAGGAATGAGCGGTCCCACCGGTTTGATGTCCACCGGCATCCGGCTGGGGTCGGCCTTCACGGCCGACTGGGAGTTGGACGCGGCACCGATACCGTGCGCGATGCCGGTCGCGGGAGCGGTGGTGATCAGTTCCGACGGAACGATCAGCACCGCGCGGACACCGCCGTACGCGGAGGACCGCAGCGAGATCTGGAAGCCGTACGCGCGGCACAGCCGACCGACCACCGCGAAGCCGAGCCGCGGCGTCTCGCCCAGGTCCTTGAGGTCGATACCCGCCTGCGCCTCGGCGATGGCCTGCTCGGCCCGGTCCCGGGCATCCGGGCTCAGGCCGACGCCGCCGTCCTCGATCTCGATGGCGATGCCGGTCTGCACCTCGACGGCAGACACATGGACCCGGGTCTGGGGCGGGGAGTAGCGGGTGGCGTTGTCCAGGACCTCGGCCAGCGCGTGGATCAGCGGCTCCACACCGGGGCCGACGATGCCCACCTGGGCGATCTTGTGCAGATCGACCCGCTGGTAGTCGGTGATCCGGGACATGGCGCCGCGCATGACGCTGAAGAGCGCGACGACCTTGCTCCACTGGCGGCCCGGCCGGGCACCGCCCAGCACCGAGATGCTGTCCGCGAGCCGGCCGATGAGCGCGGTGCCGTGGTCGAGCTTCAGCAGGTCGCCGAAGACGGCCGGCGAACCGCCGTGGCGGTCCTCCATCTTCCGCAGGTCGGAGGCCTGCTGGTTGGCGATGGCCTGAACACGGCGGGCGACGTTCACGAACGCGCGCTGCGAGGACTCGCGGATGTCCTCCTCGGCGGAGACGGCTTCCAGCACCGAGCGCAGCACCGCCATCCGGGCGGCCTGGAACTCGGGCGTGAGGCCTTCGTCGAAGTGCTCGATGCCCTTGAGTACGTCGTCGACGAACTCACCCTGCTGGAGCCGGCTCACCGCGTGCGGCAACTGCTGCCGCGCGAGCCGTATGGTCTCCTCCTCCTGGCGGGCCAGGCTGTGGCGGAGCTCCGCCACCTGCCGGACGGCCTGTTCGCGCAGCGCCCGCAGGGCACGACCGCGGCGGGCCGCCTCGGCCGCGACGAGGGCGACCGCCAGCGAGGCCACCGCGCCGCACCAGGCGACCGGCGTACGCGCGTCCGCGGGGGCTACCGCGACCGCGACGGCAGCGGCTCCCACGGTCACGACGGTGGGAAGTAACCACGCAAGAACAGGGGTGGGTCGCCGGTCTCCGGGTGGCGAGCCTGCACGAACCATCAGCATCCTCAAACGATCGCGGGATTACGGAACGACAAACGGGGTCGGCCCCAGCGGAACTGAGCACGCCGGGTTGACCTGGCGTAATTGCGACAACACGCTGAGCCGCAAGTAGCATAGCCCGTTCCGGGAGCCCGGGAAGCCGCACCAAGCATATGCCTCTGTCCCCAAAATGCTTTCTAGGAACGGCAGTTCGGAACTTCATCCGCGCCACCCCCGCGCCACCCCTACCCGCGGTAAGGCCGGGCGGGGAAAGGGGAATGGCGGCCCCTCCCGGAATGGCGAAACCGGACGAAACCGCGTGCTTCAGGGGCATAGCATGGAAATATGCCGTTCGACACGGGCGATGTCTCGACGGCGGTCCTGGACGCCACCGGCACCGTGATCGGCTGGACCCGGACCGCCGAGCGGCTGCTCGGTTACCGGGCGGCGGATGTGCTGCACCGGTCCGCCGCCGACCTGCTCGCTGCCCCCGAGGACGCCTCGCGGGCGGCTGCCGTCGTGGAGCACTGCCGTACGGAGGAGAGCTGGGCCGGATTCGCGGGGCTGCGCCACCGCGACGGTCGGCGGGTCCAGGTGGGCCTGCGGGTCTCACGGGTGCAGACCGCCCAGGGCGGGGGTGAGGGTCCGGGCCAGTGGCTGGTCTCCGCCGTCGACATGTCCGAGGCCCCGTCCCTGGCGGTCAGCGGTCCGATCATGGAGAGCATGCTGGCCGGCGCCCCCATCGGCATGGCCATCGTCGACCCCGAGCTGCGCTACGTATGGATCAACGACGCCCTGGTGAACCGAGGCGGCCTCCCGCGCGAGCAGCGCATCGGCCGCGACATGAAGGAAAGCCTGCCCGGGCTGAACACCGACGCCATCGAGGAACGGATGCGCGAGGTCCTGCGGACCGGCAGCCCTGTCATCGACTACGAGTACCGGGGCTGGACCCTCGCCGAGCCCTACCGCGAGCACGCGTACTCGACGTCCTACTTCCGGCTCGCCGACACCGCCGGCACCGTGCTCGGTGTCTGCTACATGGTCATGGACGTCACCGACCGCCGGCGGGCCCGCGAACGCCTGGCCCTGCTCAACGAGGCCGGCGCGGTCGTCGGCAGCACCCTGGACATCGTCCGCACCGCCCAGGAGCTGGCGGACTTCGCCGTGCCCCGGCTCTGCGACTTCATCACCGTCGACCTCCTCGACCCGGTGCTGCACGGCGACGAACCCGGCTCAGGACCCGGGATCGCCGCCGCCACCGGCGCGTCACTGCGCCGCACCGCCATGCGGTCGCTCCGCGAGGGCACCCCCGAGTCGGCCGTCGCGCTGGGCGATCCGATCGGCGCGCCCGAGTCGTCCCCGTACGCGCGCTGCGTGGTGGACGGCAAGGCCAGGCTGGACACCGTCCTGGACGTCGAGAACACGCCCTGGATCACCGAGGACCCGCCGCGGGCGGCCCGGATCCGCGAATACGGGATGCGGTCCCTGCTGTGGGTGCCGCTGCTCGCGCGCGACACAGTGCTGGGAGTGGCCACCTTCGTACGGACCCGGCACCCGGACACACGGTCCCGGCACCCCGAGCCCTTCGAGGAGGACGATCTGCTGCTGGCCCAGGAGATCTGCGCCCGCGCCGCGCTCTGCGTCGACAACGCCCGCCGCTTCACCCGCGAGCACCACTCTGCCCTCGCCCTCCAGCGCGCCCTCCTCCCGCCCGGCGTCACCGGCGGCGGCGCCCTCGACGTCGCCTCCCGCTACCTCCCGGCCAACATGCAGGACGGCGTCGGCGGCGACTGGTTCGACGTCATCCCGCTCTCCGGCGCCCGGGTCGCCCTCGTGGTCGGCGATGTCGTCGGCCACGGCATCCACGCCGCCGCGACCATGGGCCGGCTGCGTACGGCCGTGCACACCCTCGCC
Organism: Streptomyces sp. NPDC059373; assembly: GCF_042751495.1. Classification (NCBI taxonomy): domain Bacteria; kingdom Bacillati; phylum Actinomycetota; class Actinomycetes; order Kitasatosporales; family Streptomycetaceae; genus Streptomyces; species Streptomyces sp. NPDC059373. The sequence goes on from NZ_JBHYXC010000003.1 coordinate 113,898, forward strand.
GACATGGACCTGCCGCCCGATGAGCTCGTGGCCCATCTGGACGACCTCGTCATCCGGCTGGCGGAGGAGGAGAACCTCGCGGACGGCGGTGACAGTGATGGTGGCGGCAACGGGGACGACGAGGCCGCGCCGGCCACCGCCCTGGGCGCGAGCTGCCTCTACGCCGTCTACGACCCGGTCACCCGGAGCCTCACCATGGCCCGCGCCGGCCATCCACCGCCCGCCGTCGTCACCCCGGACGGCCAGGTCGTCCTCCCCGACGTGCCCGCCGGCCCCCCGCTCGGCCTCGGCGGCCTGCCCTTCGAATCCGTCGAGCTCGACCTCCCCGAGGGCAGCCTCGTCGCCCTCTACACGGACGGCCTCATCGAGAACTCCGGCGACGACCTCGACACCGGCCTCGACCGCCTGAGCCGGATACTCGCCCAGCCCGGGCTCTCCCTGGAGGGCCTTTGCACGAAGGTCGTCACCAGCCTCCTCACCGGCCCGCCCTCCGACGACGTCGCCCTCCTCATCGCCCGAACCCGCGCCCTCCCCGCCACCCACGTCGCCGCCTGGGACCTGGCCTCCGACCCCGCCGTCGTGGCCGGCGCACGCGCCCTGGCGGTCCGTCAACTCGCCGAATGGGGCCTCGACGACCTCGCCATGACCACCGAACTCGTCGTCAGCGAACTCGTCACCAACGCCATCCGCCACGGCACCGGGCCCATCCGCCTCCGCCTCATCCGCCAGGCCGTCCTCATCTGCGAGGTCTCCGACACCAGCAACACCTCCCCCCGCCTCCGCCACGCCCGCACCACCGACGAAGGCGGCCGCGGCCTCTTCCTCGTAGCGCAACTGACCCGCCGCTGGGGCACCCGCCACACCCCCACCGGCAAACTCATCTGGGCCGAACAGGACCTCCCGCCGGCGCAGGTTCAACCCGCTCAGGCCCCCGGCACCGTCTGATGCAACTGCCGTACGAACGCCGCGTTGCTCGGCGTCTGTTTGGCTGAACCTCCTCGTGCCGCCCTCGCAGCGCTCGGCGCCGGCGCGCCTCCCGCGCTTCGGGACGGCTGCGCCGGACTCCGTCCGGCTCAGGCCCCCGGCACCGTCTGATGCAACTGCCGTACGAACGCCGCATTGCTCGGCGTCTGTTTGATCCGCTCCAGCAGGACCTCGAGGGTCGCCCGCGAATCCCGCTCCTGCAGAAGGCGCCGCAGGCCCCGGACCGCGGTCAGTTCGGCGGGCGGGAGGAGGAGTTCCTCGCGGCGGGTGCCGGAGGGGGTGACGTCGACGGCGGGGAAGATGCGCTGGTCGGCGAGGTGGCGGTCGAGGCGGAGCTCCATGTTGCCGGTGCTCTTGAGCTCTTCGAAGTAGTAGTCGTCGGCGCGGGAGCCGGTGTCGACGAGGGCGGTGGCGAGGATGGTGAGGGAGCCGCCTTCCTCGGCGAGGCGGGCGGTGCCGAAGAGCTTTTTGGGGCCGAGGAGGGCCGCGGCGTCGACGCCGCCGGTGAGGGTGCGGCTGTTCTTCGCGGCGGCGTTGTTGTAGGCGCGGCAGAGGCGGGTGATGGAGTCGAGAAGGATGACGACGTCCTGGCCCAGCTCAACAAGCCGCTTGGCGCGCTCGATGGCGAGTTCGGCCAGGGCGATGTGTTCCTTGGCGGGGCGGTCGAAGGTGGAGGCCAGCACCTCGCCGCGTACGGAGCGGCGCATGTCGGTGACTTCCTCGGGGCGTTCGTCGAGGAGCACCATCATGAGGTGGCAGTCGGGGTGGTTGTCGGCGACCGCCTGCGCGAGGGCCTTGAGGAGGACCGTCTTGCCGGTCTTCGGCGGCGCGACGATCAGGCCGCGCTGGCCCTTGCCGACGGGGGCGACGAGGTCCACGAGCCGGGTGGCCAGGCCGGCGGACGACGTTTCGAGGCGGAGCCGCTCCCGGGGGTGCAGCGGCGTGAGTTCCGCGAAGTGCGGCCGGGCGCGCAGCGCCGCCGCCTCCGGGGGGCGGCCGTTGACCCGGTCCAGGTGGGTGAGGCCGGGCGCGCCTTCGACGAAGTCGCCCTTGCGCAGGCCGTACTGGCGGATGCGGTTGGCCGGCACGGTCACGTCGTGCGGCCCGGGCAGATAGCCCGCCTTCCGGAGGTAGCCGTTGCCGCCGTTCACGATGTCAAGGACACCGGATGTTTGTTCGATTGGTTCGGTAGTGCTGAGCATGGGGGTCCTTTCACGGACACGGCGTAATCGGAAAACGAGACGCAACGCACCGAGGGAAGAAGAGCGATAGCCGCACCGTCGGCTCGCCGGTCCCAAGGAAAGGGACGGCCCATCAGCGGTACGAGAGGGAACTGGCACCGGCGCCACTTGTCAGGGCGTACTCGGGTGCTGTTCGTACTGTACCACAACCCCGGGACGGCTCAGCCCCGGACGCTCACCCTGACGGCCACCTCGACAGCCAGGGCCCCTGCCCCGGCCGGGCTCTCCGAGGACTGGTAGACGACCACGGGTGCCGATACCGCGCCGTACGGGCCGGTTGACCTGCCCCTATAGGATGATTCGGAAAAATTACCACAAAACACCCATCCGAAGGCCGGTTTGGTTCGTACCTTTCATAGCGGCTTCTGAGGAGCCGTTCCTGAGGAAGGAAAGAATCATGGCGATCTTCAGCCACATGAATCCCGCCCATAACAAGCATGACGACCACCGCCACAATCACGGCCACCGCCACGACGACACCACGCGGGGCACCACCCACAGCCGGAGCCGGCGGCAGCACCGTCGTGGCAACAACAACCGCCACGACCACTGACCTGACCGTATTCGAACGGGCCGGGGGTACACCCCCGGCCCCAGTCGTGGGATGACCGGATGACCCGGACCGTGGGGATGGTGCACCGCCTGGCGGCCGCTCTGCGGCGGCTGCTGTCCGTGGCGGAGGATCCCGAGGCCGTTGTCGCCGCCGCGCCGCCCATCCCCTTGCGGGAGGTGTTCCGGCGCTTCTGGCCGTACACGCGGGGTGGTCGGCGCTGGCTGTGGCTGATCCTGGCCTTCAGCGTGGTGGGGCCGCTGATCGACGCGGCGGAGATCTGGCTGTTCAAACTCGTGGTGGACGATGTGCTCGTGCCACGCGACCTGGGCGCCTTCGTGCCGATCGCGCTCGCGTACGTCGGGCTGTTCATGGGCTCCGGCATCCTCGGCTTCGCCGATGACGTGACGTCGACGTGGGTCAGCGAGCGGTTCCTGCTGTCGCTGCGGTCGGACGTCTTCCGGCATGTCCAGGGGCTCTCGCTCGGCTTCTTCGAGCGGCGGCGGCTGGGCGACGTACTGTCCCGCGTGACCGGCGACGTCGACGCCGTCGAGACCTTTCTGCTCTCCGGGGTGGCCAACGCGGTCTGGTACGGGATGCGGCTGGCCGTGTTCCTGGGGCTGCTGTTCTATCTGAGCTGGGATCTGACCCTGCTGGCGATCATCATCGCGCCGATGTTCTGGTTCGCGGCCCGGCGCTTCTCGCGGCTGATCAAGGCGGCCTCGCGGGAGCGGCGCCGGCGCAGCGGCTCGCTGAGCGCGATCACCGAGGAGTCGCTGGGCAACATCGCCCTCGTACAGGCCTACAACCGGCAGGACTGGGAGCACGGCCGGTTCCAGCGGGAGAGCGTCGGGAGGTTCCGGGCGGCGATGACGTCGACCCGGATCCAGGCGCTGTTCGGGCCGCTGGTGGACCTCATCGAGCTGCTCGGCGCGCTGACGGTCATGGGGCTGGGCACCTGGGAGCTGGCGCGCGGCCGGCTCACCCTCGGCGGACTGCTGGTCTTCCTGGGGCTGCTGAGCCAGCTCTACAGCCCGATCCAGGGCATGTCGCGGCTCAGCAACACCTTCTACTCCGCGTCCGCGTCCGCCGAGCGGATCATCGAACTGCTCGACCAGCGCCCCCAGGTCTCGGAGATCGCCGACCCCTGGCCACTGCGGCCCGCGCACGGCGACGTCGAGTTCCACCGCGTCTTCTTCAGCTACCCGCAGACCCCGCGGCCCGCCCTGGCGGACGTCTCCTTCCAGGTGGCGCCCGGCGAGACCCTGGCCCTGGTCGGAGCCAGCGGCGCGGGCAAGTCGACCGCCGCCAAGCTGCTGCTGCGCTTCTACGATCCGGACCCGGGCCCCGGAGCCGTACGCCTCGACGGCATCGACCTACGCGACCTGAGCCTCGGCGACCTGCGGAACAGCATCGCGGTGGTCCTCCAGGAGACGCTGGTCCTGCACGGCACGGTGCGGGAGAACATCGCCTACGGCCGGCCGGGAGCGAGTGACGCGGAGATCGTCGCGGCGGCCCGGGCGGCGGACGCGCACGAGTTCATCGGCCAACTCCCGGAGGGTTACGACACCTTGGTGGGCCAGCGCGGCCGGCTGCTGTCCGGCGGGCAGCGCCAGCGCCTGGCGATCGCGCGCGCGATGATCCGCGACGCACCCGTGCTCATCCTGGACGAGCCGACCACCGGCCTCGACGCCGAGTCGGGACGGCGGATCCTGGACCCCCTGCGGCGGCTGATGGCCGGGCGCACCACGATCATCATTTCGCACAACCTCCTCACCGTCCGCGACGCCACCCAGATCGTGGTCCTCGACCACGGTCGGGTCGTCGAACACGGCACGCACGAAGACCTGTTGGCGCACGGCAAGACGTACGCCCGGCTGCACAAGCTGAACGGGCCCACACTCCGGGTGGTCTCATGATCCTCCGCACCGAGGCGCCCCCACCCCTCGCCCCCGGAGCCACCCCGGCCCCCGGGTACGAAATCCTCGCCCACCTGTCCCGGACCGGCTGGCTGGACGTCTACGACGCCTGGAGCGCGCAGCGGGAGTGCCGCTGCGTGGTCAAGCTGGTGCGCCCGGACCGGCGGCACGAGGAGCGGCTGCGCGACCGGCTGCTGCGGGAGGGCCGCTGGCTCCAGGAGTTCACCCACCCGCACCTGGTCCGCGGGTACGAGACGATCACGGAACCGGATCCGCTGGTCGTACTGGAGACCCTGACCGGCGAGACGCTGGCCCACCTCATCCACCGCCTCCGGCACCGGCCCGCCGCCACCGACCTGGCCTTTCTCGGCCTGCATCTGTGCTCCGCGCTGCACTACATGCACGGCCGAGGCCTGCTGCACCTGGACATCAAGCCGTCCAACGTGGTGGTCGAATGCCGCCGTGCCAAGGTGCTCGACCTCAGCGTCGCCCGCGCCCCGGGCCCCGCCCCCTCCGGCATGGGCACCTTCGGCTATCTCAGCCCCGAGCAGGCGCGCGGCGGGACGCTCTCGGCGGCGGCCGACGTCTGGGGGATCGGCATCACCCTGTACGAGGCCGCCACCGGCGAGGTCCCCTTCGACTGCGGGGAGACCGTGACGGGTTCGTCGTACGCGGCGACCGGCGAGGACGAATGGTATCCGCAGCTCGAAGGACGCGCCCCCCTGGTCCGAACCCGCCGCCACCTGCCGCCCGTGCTCGCCGGCGCGATAGACCGCTGCCTGGCGCCGGACCCGGCCGACCGCCCGACGATCACCGAACTCGCCGAGACGCTGGACGGGCTGCTACCCCAGGGCAGAAAAGCCGCAGGTCCACACGAACAGGCGCAATCCTTCCGGGAAGGTGATACGTAATAGAGATATGCACCAGATGGGTCTTCCCCTGGAGCGCATGCCCGACGACGCACTGCTGGCGGGCCTCACCACAGGGGATCCCGAGCTCGCCGTGGCGTTCGTACGGAGATTCCAGAGCAGGATCTTCGGCGTGGCCATCACGGTGACCCGCGATGCCCAGCTCGCGGAGGACGTCGCCCAGCAGACCTTCGAGCGGGCCTGGCGGCACGCCCAGGTCTACGACTCGCGCCGCGGATCGGTACGCAGCTGGCTGACCGCCATCGCCCACAACCTGGCGATCGACGCCATCCGCACTCGTCAAGCCGTCCCCGTCGACCCCTCTGACCTGGCACTGCTGCTCGACACCGCCACCCGCACCCCCGAGCGGCAGGCCCTCGCCGACGAGACGTCGGCCGAGGTGCGCAGCGCCGTCGCCTGCCTGCCGCGTGAGCAGGCCCGGGCCCTGGTGATGGCCGGCATCTACGGCATGACCGCCCAGCAGATCGCGGACGTGGAACACGTGCCGCTCGGCACCGCCAAGACCCGGATCAGGGCGGCCATGGGCAAGCTCCGCGTCTCCCTGGCGACGACATCCAGGACATCCAGGCAGGAGGACGAGCCATGAGCGACCTCGGCTGCATCACCTGCGCCCAACTCCAGGACGACGGTCCTGAGCTGGCGCTCGGCATCCTCCCCGGACGCGAACGCGCTGCCGCGGTGGCACACCTCCAGCAGTGCCCCGACTGCCGTGCGTACGTACGCGAGCTGATCCCCATGGCCGACAGCCTGGTGGACCTCATCCCCACCGCCGAGCCGCCCCTGGGCTTCGAAACCCGCACCCTGCGGCGTCTGGGGCTCACGCCCCGGCCGCTCCGGCGCTCCCGCGGCCGGCTCGTCCGGTTCGCGGCTGCCGCCGCCGCTGCCCTGGGCCTGGGGCTCGGCCTGTCCGTCGGCGGCTGGGCCCTCACCAACGCGTCCGCCCCCGCCGTCCACTCCGCCCTGCACACGGCAGGCCTCACCGTGCAGGGCCGGCACATCGGCCAGGCCTTCGCCTACACCGGGAACTCCCCGTGGCTCTACATGTCGGTCGACGCCGACCGGGCGGTCGCCGACGACCCCACCATCCGCTGCCAGATCCTCCGCGCCGACGGCTCCACCGCCACCATCGGCACCTTCCGCCTCGACGACGGCTACGCCAGCTGGGGCGGCCCCTTCCCGGCCCGCTCCTCCCCCGTCACCGGCGTCCGCCTCCTCGCCGCCGACGGCTCCGTGCTGGCCACCTCCACCTTCGGGCCGGCCGGGCGCTGATCACGTGCCCGCCCGGCCGCCCGCGACCCGTCGTACGACGTGCAGCAGGTACTCCCTGCGGTCGAGGGGATTGTGGTCCGCCCGCGACCGTTCCGGGACCGTGCCCCGCACCGGTTCGTAGCGCTCGAAGGTGCATTCCAGCACCCCTTCGCCGTGCGTCAGCCCGGGTAGCTGCTGCTCCAGCTCGTGCACCCGGGCCGCCGGGATCTCCCCCTCCAGCAGGTACGACGACCCCCGCTGCTCGGGGGTCCCCGGTACGGCGCCGAGCCGGGCCAGCACCGGCAGGATCGGCCCGAAGGCGTCGGCCGGCAGCTCCAGGCGGAAGCGGTGCACCGGCTCGTACACCCGGGTGCCGGCCTGCTTCAGGGCGCTCATCAGGACCAGCGGCGTCAGGTTGCGGAAGTCCCCGGCCGTGCTCGACATGCTCTTGTCGAAGACGCCGTGCGAGTGGCTCTGCCGGGGCCAGTAGCCGGAATGCGTCATGGTGACCGTGCAGTCGGTGACCTGCCATCCGTGGATTCCCTGCATCAGCGTTTCCCGTACCGTCTCCTCCACCGCTTTACGGAACGCCAGCGGAAGCGCGCCGGGCTCGATCTCCAGCCGGTACCGCACCCCGGAACCGAGGGGGGCCGGATCAATCCGCAGCCCCACCGTCGCGAGGAACGGATTGGGCTCCTTGGCGATGAACTCGACGGCCGAACCGGTCCCGACGGGCCTTTCGATGCAGATCGTCGTCGTCTCACTGAATTCCACATCGAGGCCGAATTCGTTCGCCAGCGTCGCCTGGACGACCTCCTTCTGCACCTCCCCGTAGAGCGATACCAGGAGTTCCTGACGGACCTCGTCCTGCCGCAGATTGATCAGCGGATCCTGCTCGGCGAGCTGTACGAGCGCGACGCGCAGCGCACCTCTGTCGGCCGCCCGGCACGGCACCACCACCGTCTCCAGCGTCGGCGGGGCGAAGTGGCGGGCCGCCGGCGCCGTCCGCGGTACGCCGAGTGTGTCGCCGATCCGGATGTCCCCCAGCCCCCAGAGCTTGCCGATCCGCCCCGCGCCCACCTCCCCGCGCTGCGCGGCGGCACCCCGGTCGAACACGCCGATCGCGGTGACCTTCCCCTCGCGGGCCCCGCCGTCCTCGGTGCCCTCGCCGCCCTCGCCGCCCTCGCCGAACGGCAGCCGGTCCCGCACTCGTACCGTCCCCGAGAACACCCGCGCGTACGCGATCTTCTCCCCCGCCGGCCCGCGCTCGACCTTGAACACCGTGCCCGAGACCGGCCCGTCCTCGTCCCCCTCGGCAGCCGGCAGCAACTCCCTGATCCCGGCACTCAGCGCCGCCACACCCGCCCCGCCGACCGCTGACCCGAAGAACACCGGGTGCACCAGCCCCCGCCGGACCTGCTCCGCGAGCTCCCGCCGCAGCCGCCCGTACGACAGCGCCGTCCCGTCGTCCACATACGCGGCCAGGACCGCGTCGTCCTGGTCGGCGAGCACCTCGGCCAGCCCGGCTGTGAACTCCGCGTCCTCGGCGCCGTACGGCCGGAAGTCGGGCGTGCGCGTGCCGAGGCCTCGCACCGACCCCATGGGGACGATCGCCGGCGCCAGCCTGTCGGCGATGCCGCGCAGCACGCGCTCGTACTGCGCGCCAAGGCAGTCGATCTTGTTCACGAAGATGAGCGTGGGGATGCGCAACCGCCGCAGCGTCCGCATCAGCACGCGGGTCTGCGCCTGCACGCCCTCGACGGCCGAGACCACCAGCACGGCGCCGTCGAGCACGCTCAAGACCCGCTCCACCTCCGCGATGAAATCCGGGTGGCCGGGTGTGTCGATCAGATTGACCGTGATGTCATCCATGGCGAACGACACGACAGCGGACTTGATCGTGATACCGCGCTGCCGTTCCAATGCCAGGGAATCGGTCTGCGTACTGCCGTCATCGACACTGCCGATCTCGTCGATGACACCGGCGGCGTAGAGCAGCCGCTCGGTCAGGCTCGTCTTACCGGCGTCTACATGCGCCAGAATTCCCAAGTTCAACGTACTCACGCCGCGTCATGTCCTCTGGGTAGGTGGAAATTCCCTTCTGGTTGGACATGAACGCCTCGCGCATTTCCGTCTCCCTGCTCGACTCTGCCGGTGCCGGGAGTACAGCAGGCGGCCGCCCCGCGGGGCAACCGAATTATGTGACGCCGGAAAACCGGCCGGCGCTCAGGCCGGACGGTGGGCGACGACGCCGAACATGGTCACCGACATGTGCAGGGCGCCCTGCTCGGCGGCCGCCGTGAGGTCGGCGTACAGCCGGTCCCGCTGCCCCACGGTGATCAGGTCGCGGCGTACGGCACCTTCGCCGAGCATCCGGATGATCGGCCAACTGACCTTGCGGTGGTCCTGGATGAGCGCCTGCGAGCCGAGGTCGTCGATCTCCAGCCCCACCGCGGCCAACTGGCCGGCCAGCTTCCGTCCGGCGTACGGATTGGCGGCCGCCGTGAGGGCGCCGCCGGTCAGGACCGCGACCACGTCGGCCTCGCCGGGGTGCAGGATCGTGGTCGCCCAGTCGGTGTCCAGCAACGCGACCCGGCCACCCGGCCGCAGTACCCGCGCGATCTCGGTGGCGGCCTTCTCCGGCTCGGCCAGATGCTGGAACACCCGCTCGCACCACACCACGTCGACGTCGGCGTCCCCGACGGGCAGCGCCAGCGCGTCGCCGTCCGCGAACCGGGCCCGGCTGCCGGCCTCGGCCGCCCGCCGCTCGGCGACCGACCGCACCCCGGGGTTCGGCTCCACCCCGAGCGCGTCACCGGCCGGCCCGACCGCCGCCGCCAGCACCTGCGTCTCCGACCCGGTACCGGCGCCGATGTCCAGCGCCCGCTCGCCGGGCCGCGCGGCCACTCCCCGGTGCGCCCACTCCCGCAGCCGCCGCACCCCCGCGCTCGCCGCCTGCACGTCCAGCGCGCCGACCAACAGGTCGGTGTTCGAGCCCTTGATGTTGTCCGAGTGGAACGCCGAGTTCGGCCGCGAATCCCCCATGCGCAGCACTCTAGTGCCGTGGCCGCGAGCGTTCGCCGGGTTGCGCAGCGGCCGGCTGCGCTTTGTCCTCAATCGCCGGACGGGCTGACTTTCAGCCCGTCCGGCGATTGAGGACGGACCCGGTGAACCATTCCGGTCACGGCACTAGAGCTGCTCGGGAGTGCGTGAAGCTGGCGGCCGGTTCACCGCGGGAGCGGAAGCGGCTGGTTTCTCTCAGCAGCTCAGGTTGTTGCCCGGAGTCGTCCCCAGGATCTGGACGAAGGCGTTGTACCGGTCGATCCGGCTCTGGACCTGCGCCGGGTTGCCGCCGTTGCACTCGATCGAGCCGTTGATGCTGCGGATGGTCTCGCCGAAGCCCGCGCTGTTGACCATGGCGTTGTGGGGGGTCATCGTGCCGGGGCCGGTCTGGGTCATCCAGTACCAGAGGCCGGTCTTCCAGGCGACGGCGGCGTCGTTCTGCACCAGGTTGGGGTTGTTGAGCAGGTCGATGCCGAGCGCGTCACCGGCCGCCTTGTAGTTGAAGTTCCAGCTGAGCTGGATCGGGCCGCGACCGTAGTACGCCGACTGACCGGCCGGGCAGCCGTAGGACTGGCTCCAGTCGCAGTAGTGCGAGTAGTTGGCCGTGTTCTGCTCCACGATGTAGACCAGACCGCCGGTCTCGTGGCTGACGTTGGCCAGGAAGGCGGCGGCCTCCTGCTTCTTGACCGTGTCGCTGCCGGTGGTGGCGAAGGCCGGGTAGGCACTCAGGGCGGCGGTCAGACCGCTGTACGTATAGAAGGAGTTCCGGCTCGGGAACATCTGGTTGAACTGGGCCTCGCTGACAACGAATCCCGAGGGGGCCGGTGTCGAGCCGCCGCCGCTGCCGGTGCCGCAGGCGCCCTGGTCGGACCAGACGTCGGCGTTGCCGGGCGTCTCGTTCTGGGTCCACCACTTCGCCAGCCAGTTGTGGCTGTTGTACGAGGCGGTCATCCCGCCGGTGTAGACGGCCGACGAACTCCAGGCGGACGCGCAGTCGGCCGCCGATGCGGAGGACGCGGGCAGGAAGAGAAGGATGCCGAGAATCGTGGCGACGGTGGTGAGCAGTGCCGCGATACGTCGTGGCATGTGATCACTCCTTTGCGCGGCCGCGCTGAAGGACTGGCGGCCGCTGTGGGGGGTGACAGCACTGAACCCCACTGGTCTGTACCTGTCAAGGTCTAGACCATCAACGCCACTGGAAAGCGGACACCGCCGCTCCGGCCGATGCTGGAGGAGACAACGGCAGCGGAACCGAGTGAGGCGGACCCCCATGGACGAGTCCCGACCCGGCTACACGGCAGAACTTCTGAGGCACTTCGCCGACCTCCGCGACGGCATGCACGGAAACGCCGTCGCCCGTAAGGACAAGGAGCAACTCTTCGCCGACACCGTCCCCCTCCTCGACCTCCACGCACGACAGGCGCTCACCGAGATCAACGACGACCTGCTCCTGCGCACCGGAGAGATCCTGTCCACCGGCGTGCGCTCGACCGACGCCGGCGTCGACGCGGTCTGGGCCCTCACCTGGCCCGAGCAGCGGGACGCGGGCATCAGCCCGGTCACCCTCCACGCCTTCTACGGTGCCGGGTTCCACCACCCGCATCTGCGCGGCGGCACCGTCGGCGACTGGCCGCTCAACGTCTTCACCCCGGAGCAGGCCACGGCGAAGCTGGCGACCCTCCGCGAAATCGCGGCCGCCGACGTGCACAACCTCGTCTTCCAGCGGGACTACCGGATCATCCCGGCCACCGTGCGCCCGGGGCGGTGACGGCAGCCCACGGGAGAAGCGGAGCAGATGTCAGGAGCCGAGGATCCTGCGCTTCTGGTCCTCGAATTCGGCCTCGGTGAGCACGCCCTGGGCCTTGAGCTCCCCGAGTTGCTTCAGCTGATCGATCCTGCTGCTCATGTCGTCGGCCGGCTGGGCGGGAGGCGGCTCGGCGGACTGCCCGGCCTGCGGCGCGGCCTCCTGGTAGTCCTGCTGGGCCCATCGCCCCTGCTGGCGGCGTGACACACGGTTCGACACGGCGGTGGCCGTACCGGCCACGACGGCTGTGCGCGCGACCCCGCGGAGGAGACCTGGCATGGCGATTTCCTTTCGCTGAATGCACGACCCGGCCCGGCAGAAATAAACAACACCTATCCGACCGACGTGCAATTCTCGGCGCACCGGACACTTCCATTGGAGCACCGTATGAATTCCGTCGCACATCGGCCCTGCCGCGACCTGGCACAATGCCGCCGTTCTGCCGGTCGGCGATTCTCGTGGCAAGCTGAAATGTGGGCCACCGACCGGTCACCGATCAGTGGCGAGGCCTACGTGGGAGGAGCCCAAAATGGCCACGACTGGAATGCATCGGCACGGAACCGGCGCCGGAGCGGGTACCGGAACCGGCAGCATGTGGGCGACCAGCTGGATCGCCTTCGCCGGGGTCATGATGATCTTCGGCGGGGCGATGGCAATCATCGAGGGAATCGCCGCCATCGCCAAGGACGACGTCTTCGTCGTCACCCGCAACTACGCCTACACCTTCAACCTCACCAGTTGGGGCTGGATCCACCTCGTACTCGGCGTTCTGGTCGTACTCGCGGGCATCGCCCTGTTCACCGGGGCCATGTGGGCACGCGTGACCGGAGTCGTCCTGGCAGGTCTGTCGATGGTCGCCAACTTCATGTGGCTGCCGTACTACCCCGTCTGGGCCATCGTGCTGATCGCCGTGGATGCCTTCGTCATCTGGGCGCTGTGCGTAGGAAGCGGACGGGAGGCCCGCACCGACTAGCCGTTGCGCCGTTCAGCCCGGGACAGCACCCCGACCGGCTGACGGGAGACGCGCCACCGAGTCGTGCTCACCCACCAGTGCTTTCGTTGTGGGGGCGGATTCCTCCGGTCTCCGCCTCCACACCCACAGGGAGACACGAGTGGAAACCAGCGGCAGCGACGGTCACCAGCCCCTTCCCTACCCGCTCCTCGGGGGACAGAAGGCGCTGGTGACAGGCGCGTCTCCGTGACCGGGGCCGGGGAGGAGCCGCCGGTCGTGCTGGTCCTGGGCGTGTCGGGGTCCGGGAAGAGCACCGTCGGCAAGGCGATCGCCGAGCAACTCGGACTGCCGTTCCTTGAGGGCGACGCCTTCCATCCGGCCGCGAACGTCGCCAAGATGGCCGCCGGCCACGCACTGGACGACGCGGACCGCGAGCCCTGGTTGCGTATCCTCGCCGACCGCATCCATGACACCGTCGAGGCCGGCGAGGGGCTGGTCGTCACCTGCTCGGCCCTCAAGCGCGCATACCGCGACGAGCTCCGTACGGCCGACTCAGGGCTGTGGTGCCTGTATCTCGGCCTGGACCAGGACACCGCCTGGGACCGCGTGAGCGGGCGCACCGGCCACTTCATGCCCGCCCGGCTGGTCGACTCGCAGTTCGGGACGCTGGAGCCTCTTGAGCCGGACGAGCCGGGCGTGACCATTGACGCCACGGCCGACCTGCCGGCCATTCTCACCCGGGCGCGGGCCGCCGCCCTCGCGCGCTTCGGCGAGCGCCCGGCCCACTGACGGGTCAGGCACTCAGGAGTACGGCGATGTCGCCCGTTCCGACCGGGAGCAGGACGACTCCGGTACTCCCCGGGACCCGGCCGCGTACGCCGACTGGCCGTCCTTCAGATGACGCGGAGGCGCGATCGCGGGACGGTTGCCTGGAGAGGAAGGCTCGAAGCCCTCCAGCACAGACGAGGACACCTCCCCATGCCCAACCGTCACCTGGCCGATATCCGCGCCGGAGCCCTGCTTCTGATGCTCGCCGTCACGGCATGCTCCGGTCCCGCCCGCAACATGGTGGGCACGCTCGTCTACACCACCCCGACCGACAGGGTGGTGGTCCTCGAGAGCCCGGTCGACCGGGGATGCCACAACCTGGGACTCGCCGGTGCCAAGGCCATGTCCAACAACACGCTCGATGACATCGTGCTCTACGAGGGCGTCGGCTGCCGGCAGCCGGCGGGCACCCAGACCGTCTACCTCGCGACGACGCTGTCGAACCACGTCACGCCGGGTTACCCCCCGTGGCGGAGCTTCTCCGTCGTCGGCGGCTGACCGGCGTCCGTCTCGTCGAGCGCGGCCAGGACGGCCGGCACGGGGATCCGCCCGGAGGCGACCAACTGGGCACCACCGCGTCGCAGGGCGGCGGCGAAGGGCGCAGCCCACAGGTTCTCGTAGACGAGGATGCCTGCAGAGCTGCCGGGCTCAAGGGCGGAGGCCGCCTCCTCGATGTCGTCCTGGCCCAGCAGACCGGAGGACGCGCCCTCGAAGACAGCCAGGTCGAGATCGCCGTCGCCGGTGAGATCGGCGATTTGGAGGCCGACCACGGATCCGTCGTCCTCCTTTCTGATGAACATCAGGTCGAGGATCCGGATGAGGCCCCGGTCCACCAGATCGACCAGCAGCGGGAAGCCCTCGCCCGTCATTCGGCTGCCGGGAAACTCGACGACCACGTAGTCGATCGGTCCCATCTCATCGAATTCATCGCTCACGGCGTCACCCCTGCTGCTCGCGGCTCTCCCCCGAATGCCATTGCATCACCGGACCGAAGCCCCCGCACCTCGGTGCGGTATTCACCCGCCCGGCCCCGCCCGGGTCGCGTGATCGACGCCGTACGGGTCTCCTGTGACCATGACCAACAGCGCACCCCCGCCGGATCCGGAGAAGCGCGCCGGCGGTCCGTCCGGAGATGAGCTCTCGACGCGGGAACGCAGCGAGCTGGACGAGCTGCGGCACCGGGTGAGCGCACTGGAGAGCACCGCCCCGTCGCGGACGGGGCGGCACTGGCTCCGGTCGACCGGCTCGGTGCTGCTGATTCTCCTCGCCTCGATTCTGTCGCTGCTGGCCGTCGTATCCGTCTGGGCGAACAGCATCGTGCGGGACACGAACCGCTACGTCGCCACCGTGGCGCCGCTGGCGAGCAACCCGGATGTGCAGAAGGCGATCACCAACCGGGTCACCACCGCGGTCCTGGCGCAGATCGACGTGGATGCGCTGGTGAAGCAGCTGACCCAGGCGGCGACGCAGAAGGGTGCCTCGCCGCAGGCGGCCAATCTGCTCGGCAACCTGAGCGGCCCGATCGACAGCGGCCTGAAGAGCCTGGTCAGCAGCGTCGTGGAGCGAGTGGTCTCCAGCAGTGCCTTCAACACCGTCTGGGTGAACGCGAACCGGTCGATCCACAGCGCTGTGGACAAGGCCCTCACGGGTGAGGGCGGCGGTGCCGTGTCCCTGAAGAACAATCAGGTGGCCATCGACCTGGGTCCGATCGTGGCCAAGGTCAAGGACCAGCTGGTCAAAGCCGGATTCGGGCCGGCCGCGAGGATCCCGGCCGTCCACACCGAATTCGTGGTGTTCGCCTCGAAGGACATCGGCAAGATCAAGACGTACATGAGAGTGCTGGAGATCGTCGGCAGCTGGCTTCCCATCGTCGCCGTGCTGATCGCCGCCGCAGGCGTGTACCTGGCCGCCAACCGCCGCCGGGCCCTGATCTGGGCCGCGCTCGGATGGTTCGCCGCCATGCTGCTGCTCGGCATCACCCTCACCGTGTCCCGGGCGATCTACCTCGACCATCTGCCCGTCGGGACGTCCTCCGCCGCCGCCGGTGCGGTGTACGACGCACTGATCAGGTTCCTGCGCGCCAGCGTGCGGGCGGTCGGTGCGGCCGCTCTCGTGACCGCCATCGGCGCCTTCCTCGTCGGACCGTCCCGGGTCGCCGTCCTCACCCGTACCGGCTGCCGCAGAAGCATCGGCGCCCTGCGCGACGTGGCCATGTCGGCGGGGCTCCCGCTGGGAGCGGTCGGCCGGTTCGTACACCGCTTCAAGCGGTGGATCGGCGGTGTGATCCTGGCGGTCGCCGCGGTCGTCCTGTTCACCTGGAACTACCCGACCACGGCGGTCGTGGTGTGGACCGTGGTGATCGTGCTGGTGGCCTTCGCGATCCGCGAGTTCCTGGACGCCGCGCCTACGCAGCCCGCCTGACCGCGCCCTCGTGCCGGCGTTCGCTCACCCGCCGCCAGATCGCCCGCTGGCACTTGAGCGTGCCGGTCCCGACCAGGATCAGTACGACGATGTTGAGGAGGAGCTGGAGCAGGGAGCCCCAGGCCTCGTGCCAGCTGCCGAACGCCGTCGAGACCCCGATGTCGGCTCCCGCCGGAATGGTGGTCACCGAGATGAAGACGCCGAGCAGTGCGCTGGTCCGGGCCTCGGTCAGCGACACGATGCCGACCACCCCGGCCAGCACCGCCACCACGGCCGAGAAGAAGTTGGGGGTGTTGATCAGATTCGAGACGGGCCTGATCCCCAGGTCGAAGGCCTCCGGCTGAAGCCCGAGGCCCCGGACGAGGAGCGCGAAGAGGAAGGTCGCGGCAACGGCCAGCAGAAAACCCACGAGCAGCGCCAACAGGCCCTGCTGGATTCTCGGCCGGGAGCGGCGGTCGATCCCGAGTGCGACGCTGGTGATGGCCCCGTACTCCGGTCCGACCACCATGGCCGCGACGATGAGGATCTGGGAGTTGGTGATGATGCCCACCGCGCCGATGAGCCCGGCGATGACCAGGAAGAGGTAGAAACTCGGAGGGTATCTGCCCTCGGCCCGGATCCGGGCCTCCACCTGCTCCCACACCGGCGCACGCAGCCGGGCCCCGAGTTCGTCGGCACCGGCCCTTGCCGCGCGCTCCGAGAACACCGTCTCCACCGGATCGAGGACGATGGAGCCCCGGTGTTCCAGCCCCAGTTCACGCAGTCCGCGCAACACCTCGTTCGCGGCGCCGGTCAGGACGTCGCACTCGATGGCGTCGCCGTCGGGATTTCGTACGCGGCCGGGCTGCAGGAACAGGTTCAGGACGCACGGCTCGGCACTCAGCAGGGCCATCGTGCGTTCCGTGAGGTCCGGCGGGCACACCGCTCGGACATGGATCATGTCCATCCGGACCATTAAGGCGGCGGTCCCCGGGCCCGGCAACTCGCCACGCGGGGACATGTGACGCCCGACTCGCCGGGAACACCCCCCGGGGATACGTTGGAAATCGGGACAGACGTCCACTTCACCCGGCAGCGATCGGAGCACGCTCCGAGGACGGTGGCACACTGGCCGGCATCGACCGGACAACGGATTCTGCTGCTCGAACGCGGCGGCTTCTGCCCCCGCGAATGTGACACGACGTCAACTGCGAGGCCCACGACCTCGGCAACCTTCACGTCGTCGACACGAGCTTCTTCCCGAGCATCGGGGCGGTCGATCCCTCGCTGACCGCCATCGCCAACGCCCTGCGCGTCGGCGACCACCTCGCGGGACGACTGCCATGACCGCCGAGGCGGCCTGAAAGGGGCGACCACCGTGGACCGCTACCCGCCCATCGCCGATCACGGACTCATCGGGGACCTTCAGACCGCGGCACTGGTGTCGTCCCAGGGAGTGATCGACTGGTTCGCGGCGCCGCGCTTCGACTCGCCCAGCATTTTCGCGGCCCTGCTCCACCACGACGGCGGCGGCCATTTCCTCCTCGCGCCCGATGGGCCCGAGGGGAGCTGGAAGCAGCTCTACTACCCGGACACCGCCATGGTGGTGACCCGGTTCATGTCGCCCGAGGGGGTCGGCGAGGTCCTTGACTTCATGCCGGTCCAGCTGGGCCTGGCCGCCACCGACCGGCACCGCCTGGTGCGTGCCGTACGCGCGGTGCGCGGCACCGTACGCTTCGTCCTCGAATGCCGGCCGCGGTTCGACTACGCGCGGGCCACGCACGAACTCGACATGACGCCCGAGGCGGCGGTGTTCCGGGCACCGGGGACGACCGCCTACCTTCAGGGCACGATCCCGCTCGAACGGGACGGGCAGGACGTCCGGGGCGCGATCACGCTCAACGCCGGTGAGACGGCGGCGGTGGTGTTCACCGTGTGCGCGCCGGACGGGGAGGCGCCGTCGCCGCCCACGACCGAGCATCTCACCGAAGAGCTGTGGGGGAACGTCGACTTCTGGCAGAGGTGGGTACGTACCTCGAACTACCACGGCCGCTGGCCGGACATGGTGCACCGATCCGCGATCACCCTCAAGCTCCTCACCTACGCCCCCACCGGCGCGCCGGTCGCCGCGGCCACCATGGGACTGCCCGAGCAGGTCGGCGGTGAGCGCAACTGGGACTACCGGTACACGTGGGTGCGGGACGGCTCCCTGTCGGTGCGGGCGCTGCTCGACCTCGGCTTCGTCGAGGAGGCGACCCACTTCACCCACTGGCTCGGCGACCGCATGCGCGCCCACGAGGGAAGGGACGGCGAACCCCTCCAGATCATGTACCGGGTCGACGGCGACCCTCGTCTGACGGAGGAGATCCTGGAGCACTTCGAGGGCTACCGGGGCTCCTACCCGGTCCGGGCCGGCAACGCCGCCTCCGACCAGTTGCAGCTCGACATCTACGGCGAGGCCCTCTACGCCCTGGCCGAGGGCCGCGCGATCGGCGAACAGGCGGGCTACCACGGGTGGAAGGGCCTCGCGGGCATCCTGGACTGGCTCGCCGACTCCTGGGACCGGCCCGACGAGGGCATCTGGGAGACCCGGGGCGGACGCAAGGACTTCACCTACAGCCGGGTGATGTGCTGGACCGCCTTCGACCGCGGTCTGAAGCTGGCCGCCGAGTTCAGCAGGCCGGCCGACACCGCGCGCTGGACCCAGGCCCGCGACGCCATCCTCGAACAGGTCATGGAGCGCGGCTGGAACGAGAAGGAGCAGGCCTTCGTCCAGCACTACGGCGGCGATGTCCTGGACGCCTCGCTGCTGCTCGCGCCCCGGGTCGGGTTCCTGTCCCCCCGGGGCCCTGGCTGGCTGAACACGCTCGACGCCATGGACCGTGTCCTCGTCTCCGACAGCCTCGTCTACCGCTACGACCCCGACGCGTCCCCCGACGGACTGCGCGGCTCCGAAGGAACGTTCAGCCTCTGTACCTTCCTGTACGTCGACGCCCTGGCCCGGGCGGGACGACTTCGCCAAGCCCGCTACACCTTCGAGAAGATGCAGACGTACGCGAACCACATCGGTCTGTTCGCCGAGGAGATCGGCCCCAGTGGGGAGCAACTCGGCAACTTCCCCCAGGCGTTCACCCACCTCTCGCTCATCATGGCTGCGACGACGCTGGACGAGGCCCTCGACCGGCAGCGGCTCCTCCAGCATTGAACGCGGGGATCCTCGGTCCCTGTGGCAGCAGCTCGGTGGTCACGAAGGACACCACTGCGGCGAGCACGATCACGGGCACCGTTTCCGAGTTGCCCACGATGAGGACGACCAGCACCACCGTGCTGACGGGCAGCCGCAGTGCGGCGGCACATGCGGCCGCCATCCCCGCCGCCATACCGGGTACGACACCGAGTCCCGGCAGGGACGACAACAGGACGCCCACCGCTCCGCCCAGGAACAAGGAGGGGAAGGTCGGACCGCCGCGAAGGCTTCCCAGGCAGAGCGCGTACGCGACGCCCTTGAACGCCAGGACCGCCACCAGACTGCCGACCGACCACGCGTGAGGGTGCTCGGCGAGCTGCGTCAGGGTGGCCTGGCCGGACAGGGAGACCTCGGACGGCGAACGGCCGGTGATGACCGCGTAAAGCGCCGCGCAGCCGGCCGCGCCGAGTGCGCAGAGCACCGTGTTCCGCAGCGGATGCGCGGACACGAAGCGCGCCGCGATCCGCCCGCCCACGATGACCCAGTGGACGGCCGCCCCGATCACGAGCCCCATCAGCACCGACCACAGCACGTCCCCGGCATCGAGGAGGGGCGGAGCGGGCAGTCCGATGCTGAGGCTCCCGGTCTGCAGTCCGGTCCAGCGACCGAAGCCGGTGAACACAATGGCGCCGACTCCGCTGGACAGCAGGGCGGGAAGCATGACCGCGAACAGCTGCGGCCCACCCACCCCGGCCACTTCCATGAGGATCACCGCCGCTACCAGCGGACTGTCGAAGATCGCGGAGATGGCCGCCGCGGCGCCCGCCGCACCGAGCAGCGCCGTGCTCGCCTCGGTCGCGGGAGCGCGTACGAGGTCCCGGAAGAGCAGGGCCAGACCAGCACCGAGAGCGATCAGTGGCGCCTCGGGCCCGAGCACGGCTCCCAGCGGCAGGCTGGCCACTGCGGCGACGACCACACCGGGAATCACGGCTTTCGACGCGCCTCCCGAATGCAGGCCGGCCGCCGGGATGTGTCCTCCTCTGCCAGGGAACCGCAGGACGACTACGGCGACGACCACGCCCGACACCAGCGCCAGGGGAAGCGGCCACCACCAGGGC
Source organism: Streptomyces sp. NPDC059373 (assembly GCF_042751495.1). NCBI lineage: Bacteria > Bacillati > Actinomycetota > Actinomycetes > Kitasatosporales > Streptomycetaceae > Streptomyces > Streptomyces sp. NPDC059373. The sequence goes on from NZ_JBHYXC010000003.1 coordinate 134,121, forward strand.
GGATCCGTCCAGCCGAGATGGTGCGGCCAGTCCACCCAGATCAGATGTTCCAGCTCATTCAGCGCGACGAGAAACCAGAAGGCGATCAACGACACCGGGATGCCGATCAGGCCGCAGAACACCAGCGCCCGCCGATACGCAGGCCGGCGCAGCATGTTCCGCAGCTGATCGGCCTCTTGAGGCTGGTTTCCCGGTGCGGGCCCGGCCGCTTCGGGCTTCGGCTCGGTGATGGGTCATCTCCTGTGTCGGCTCGCAAGCGATGGGGTCCGTAGCAGCGCGAGATTACCGAGCAGGTCCCGCGGTGCCGCGCCGAGCCACGCGGCATCGTCCGGAAACCCTCTGGGTGGACGAGCCGCTCACTCGGTGCGCAACGCCGTGGCGGTGCCGGTCCTGGCGGCCCAGCCGGCCGGGAGCAGTGCGCCGGCCACGGCGATGACCAACCCGCCCAGAGCCAGCAGGGCGAGGGCCGGCGCGTGGTAGACGGCGATGACCGAGGTGGGCAGAGTCATGCCGATGGCGTCGCCCATGAGCGGCGTGACCTGGGCGTGCAGGGCCACTCCTGCGGGGACCGCGGCCAGTCCGGCGAGCAGGCCGATTCCGGCGACGGAGGTGATGACCATGGCGACGGTCTGGCGTGGGGTCATGCCCAGGGCCTTGAAGACGCCGAGGTCGTGGACGCGGTCGCGGGTGTCGAGGACGACCGTGTTGAGCACGCCCAGGCCCGCTACCACGACCAGCATCAAGGTGAGCGTCCCGATCAGCGCGTCCATGGCCGCGATCACGCTGGACGTGTTGGAGGTGTTGGCGAGGGCGACGCCTCCGATGGAGTCCAGCTTGGCGTTGAGCGAGGTCAGGTAGGCCGCGAGGTCCGTGCCGGGTTTCGTCTCCACGTCGAACCGGCCCGGCTTCGCGTCGAGTCCCAGGTCGGCGAGGGTGGAGGTCCGGGTGAGGAGTTCCATGCCGTCGCCCTCGGTGAAGAACGCCTCGCCGACGATCCGTACGGAGGTGTGCCGCCCGCCCTCGGTCAGGGTCACGGTGTCCCCGACGTGGATTCCGGCGGCCCGCAGGAACCGGGTGGTGACCACCGCCTGGCCGGGACCGGTGAGCCACGTACCCGAGATCATCTCGGGGGCGCCCCACGACGCATCGCCCTGATACGCCACGACCGTTGTCGGGCCGGTGATCCCGGACGCGCTCATCTGGGCCTGGGTGATGTCGTAGAAGCGGCCGGTCCCCTTCTGCGTACGGAGTGCGGCGGCGACCTTGGCCGGGTCGGCCGGCCCCGTGTCCGCTTCGCCGGCCGCGTGGACGACGTTGGCACCGGGCGGCCCCCCGCCGCCGGTTTCCACCAGCACCGAGCCGACCGAAGCGAGCATGCGGTCCGACTGGACGGCCCCGAGCGTCAGGGCCAGCCCGACCCCGAAGGTGACGGTGACGGCGCCGAAGGCAACCGCGGCGGCCATCGTCGCCGAACGCCCCGGGCGGGCCAGGGGATACGCCAGCCCGAGGCTGACCCCACGCGGCAACGGCAGCCGTGCCGTCAGCCGCGCCACCCGGCGTCCGCGCACGGCGCCGGCCGTACGCCCGACGGTGATCGCCTCGACGGTGCGCAGCCGCCCGGCGCGCAGCGCGGGCGCCAGGGCGGCAGCGGCGACCAGCGCGAGAGCGGCGGCGGGCACGGCGATGTCGATCCACCCGGGAATCGACGACGACCCTGCGCCGTACGCGGTCCCGACATCGTTGAGCACCGGAACGGCCAGCAGATTGCCGAGGACCACCCCCAGGGCGCAGCCGAACGCCGCCGGGATCAGCGCCTGCCCGACGTAGGCCCGTACGACCTGGGCCGGGGTGAAGCCGAGGGACTTGAGGATGCCGATGCGCCGGGTCGCGGCGCCGACCGCGCCGCTGACCACGATGCCGATGACCAGGACCGACATCAGCAGCCCGAGGACACCGAAGGCGGCCACGAAGGGCACGAACGCCATCGTGTTGGAGATCGCCTGGAGCTTGACGGTGAGATAGGACTGCGATCCGGTCATCGCCCCCTTCGGCACGGCCGCCGTGATCACGGCACGGTCGGCGGCCACCTGGGCGTCCGTACCCGCGTGGCGGAAGCGGTAGAGCATCTCGTACGCGGGCGTGCTGCCCTGCGCGGTCAGTGCCTCGGCCTGCGCGGGGGTCACCCAGGCCTCGGCGGTGCCGGTCACCGACCGGGCCAGCCCGACCACGGTCAGCGTCGGACTGCCCGGCAGGCCGGGGAACTTCAGCCGCGCGCCCGGCTCCATGGGGAGCCCGCCGTAGGCCAGCACTATCTGGCCGGGGCGGGTGGCCCAGGTGCCCGCGACCAGGCTGACCTCGTCGACCGGCCCGCCGGCATCCGCCCGGCCGACGACGGTCATCGGCGGCAGATCGACCCCGGCCGGGAGTACGCCGGAGCCCGTGACCGTACGCGGGCTCAGCGACAGGGTCCGGAAGGGTCCGGCCGTGGCGGTCACGCCGGACGCGTGCGCGGTGGCCGCGACGGCCGAGGCCGTGACCTTCGACCCGTCGAACTGCCCGGTCAGATGGGCGCCTTGCTGCCGAGCGAAGGCGCGGTCGAAGGGCGCCTGCGATGCCAGGAGCAGTCCAGCGGCCAGGACCGAGGCGGTGACGGCCATGAGGGTGGTCAGGATCATCACCGCGGTCTGCACGCGCCGCCGCCCGACCCCGGCGCGTACGACGCGGCCCGGGGCGGTCATCGGGCCACCGTCCGGGGTGCCACTCGGGGCGCCGTCGCCACGTCCCGGACGATCCGGCCGTCGACCAGCTCGATGGTGCGCGTCGCGCAGGACTCGGCAAGGCCCAGATCATGGGTGACCAGCACGATCGTCTGCCCGTCCCCGTTGAGTTCGGCCAGCAGGTGCTGCACGTCCTCGCCGGAGGCGGTGTCCAGCGCGCCCGTGGGCTCGTCGGCCAGCAGCAGCGCCGGACGGTTCATCAGCGCCCGGGCGACCGCGACCCGCTGGCGCTCCCCGCCGGACAGCCGGCCGGGGTAGGCGCGGGCGTGCCGGTCGATGCCGAGGTACTCCAGCAGCCCGGCGGCGCGCGTACGGGCCTCGGCCCGGGGCGCTCCGGCCAGCTGGGCCGGCAGCAGCACGTTGTCGGTGACGGTCAGGTCGTCCAGGAGGTTGAAGAACTGGAAGACCATGCCGATCCTGGCCCGCCGGTACTTCGCCGAGGCGGCCTCGCCCAACTCGTCCACGCGCAGCCCGTCGACCGTGACACTGCCCGCGCTCGGCCGGTCAAGACCGGCGATCAGATTGAGCAGCGTCGACTTGCCGCTGCCCGACGGCCCGAGCACCGCCAGCGCCTCCCCAGCGCGCACGCTCAGCGTCACGTCGGCGAGGGCCGGCGGCCCTTCCCCGTACGTCCTGCTCACCTCGCGGATGTCGATCAGTGGCGCGGTCGTTGTCGCGTTCATGGTGCCTCCACAGGCCGGTTGCCGGACGATGCGGCCCGACGCTAGGCGCCGGTCCGTGCCCGGGTCGTCGCCCGCTGTGGCGAGGTTGGCTACCGTTCCGGAACGACCTCCGGTCGCGTCATCCCTGCGGTGTACGCGGACGATGTACGACCCCTCCTCACCGGGAGGGATGTGGCCGGGGCCGAGGGCTTGCCACACTGACCCCATGGGCGGGGCAGAGATCGTTCAGCGGTGGCGGGAGAGCGTGGTGGCGCTGCTGCGCGAGACGAGCCCGCCGCCGCGCCCTTCCCCCTGGGCCTGGGCGGCCGACGCGATCCTCGCCTTCGTGCTGGCCGTCTGTACGGCGGTCGCCGCCCTGCGGCCGGGTGACCGCGCGTTCAAGGTGACGCTGTTCCCGGAGGGCTCGTCGACGGGCGTGCCGACGCCACCGACCGCGCCCGTGCCCGTGCCCGTGCCGCCGGAAGGCCTCGCCCAGCACCTCGCGACCGTCCAGTCCTGGCAGGTGGTGCTGGCCGCGCTGACCGCCGTTCCCCTGGTCGTACGCCGCCGGTATCCCCTGACGGCGTTCTGGGGGGTGACCGGCGCGACACTGCTGTTCCATCAGCGCACGGGCGCCGGCAACACGGCCGTGTACACGTTCGTATCGTGCGTGATCGCCGCGTACAGCGCCGCCGTCTACAGCCCGTACCGGGTGCGCACGCTCACGAGCCTGGTGGTGGGCGCCGGCCTGATCGCGGGCTTCCACGAAACGAACGTGCCTTTCACCACGTCCGGCTTCGTCCCCTTCGTCATCCTGATCGGGGGCGGGCTCGCGGCCAATACGATCCACACCTGGAAGCAGCGCGTACGCACCCTGGAAGAGCAGCACAAGGCCGAGACCGAGATCGCGGTCGACCGCGAACGCGCCCGGATCGCCCGCGAACTGCACGACGTCGTCACCCACAATGTCAGCGTGATGGTGATCCAGGCGGGCGCGGCCCGCAAGGTGATGGACGCCGCGCCCGACCGGGCCCGCGAGGCACTGCTGGCCGTCGAGGCCGGCGGGCGCACCGCGATGGCCGAACTGCGCCACGTCATGGGTCTGCTCACCATGACCGGTGACGGCCCCGATCCGGCCGCGGCCGCCGACCTGGCCCCACAACCCGGCCTCGCCCAACTGGCGGCCCTCACCGACCGCGTACGCGACACCGGCACCCCCGTCGAACTGACCGTCACCGGCACCCCGGCACCCCTTCCGGCCGGCGTCGACCTGGCCGCGTACCGCGTGGTGCAGGAGGCACTGACCAACACCGTCAAGCACGCCGCCGGCGCCCTCGTGCAGGTCAACCTCGACTACACGCCCGGCGCGGTGCACGTCGAGGTGGCCGACACCGGCGGCACCCCGGGAGCGCCGGCCGGCTCCGGCGACGGCCGCGGGCTGATCGGCCTGCGCGAACGCCTCGCCGTCTACGGAGGCACCCTCCAGGCCGGTACGCGGCCCACCGGCGGCTACCGGGTTCGCGCCGTCATACCGGTGGAGGAGCAGTCGTGACCGAGGCGCCGCGCGTGGTGATCGCCGACGACCAGGCGCTGGTCCGTACCGGCTTCGGCATGATCCTGGCCGCCGACGGGATCGAGGTCGTCGCCGAGGCCGCCGACGGTGATCAGGCTCTCGACGCGGTCCGCCGTACCCGCCCCGACCTGGTGCTCATGGACATCCGGATGCCCGGCATCGACGGCCTGGAAGCCACCCGCCGTATCCTCTCCGGCGCGGTGGCAGATCCGCCGCGCGTCATCATCCTGACGACCTTCGACCTCGACCGTTACGTCTACGCCGCCCTGACCGCCGGCGCCAGCGGCTTCCTGCTCAAGGACGTCACGCCGGAACACCTGGTCGCCGCGGTCCGGCTCGTCCGCTCCGGTGACGCGCTGCTCGCCCCGGCCATCACCCGGCGCCTGGTCGAACGCTTCGCGTCCCGCGGCACCCAGGCCGCCACCCTGCACCGGGACCTGGCGGCCCTGACCCCTCGCGAACTCGAAGTCCTCCAGTCCCTCGCCAAGGGCCTGAGCAACGCCGAACTCGCCGTGCGATTCCGTTTGAGCGAGGCGACGGTGAAAACCCACGTGGCCCGGATCCTGGCCAAACTGCGGCTGCGCGACCGCGCCCAAGCCGTCGTCGTGGCCTACGAGACCGGACTGATCACCCCCGGAGCGGGCACCGCGGCCACCGGGCCGTAAGAGTTCGCGGGTGAAGTCCCCAGTCGGCAGACGGGGTTGACGCAGAGCAAAAGTCTAGACCATTCTCCTTGCTGGAGGTGCGGCGCCCCCTCCCGTTTCCCTGCCCGTGCGAGACGAGGAGGAGTCCATGGCCCGCAGATCATGGGTCGCGTTCGTCGCGGCCGTCCTCATGGTGTTCGGTTCCGTTTCACTGGCCACCGCTGCCGCTGCCGACAGCGCGAATCTGGCCGTCAACCCAGGCTTCGAGACAGGGGATCTGTCCGGCTGGGCCTGCGGTACCGCCACCGCGAGCGTGGTCACCACACCCGTGCACACGGGTACGCACTCCCTGGCCGCGACCACCACCGCTTCCGACACCGCCCAGTGCACGCAGACCATCACCGTGCAGCCCGGCTCGGCGTACACCTTGTCGGCGTACGTCGAGGGCTCGTACGTATACCTGGGTGCCGACGGCTACAACTCCACCTGGACGCCGTCCGCGACGAGTTGGCAGCAACTGTCCACCACCTTCACCACCGGGGCCACCACCACCTCGGTCAAGATCTACCTGCACGGCTGGTACGCACAGGGCACCTACCGCGCCGACGACATATCGCTGACCGGCCCCTCCGGCACGGTGGCGATACCGGCAGCCCCGACCGGCCTGACGGTCTCCGGGACGACCAGCAGTTCCGCGTCGCTGTCGTGGAACGCGTCGACCGGAGCGACCGGCTACAACGTCTACCAGGGCTCGACCAAGGTGGCGTCGGTGGCGACGACCACCGCCACGGTCACCGGCCTCGCGGCGAGCACCTCCTACGCGTACGCGGTCACCGCCACCAACAGCGCCGGTGAATCCGCCAAGTCGGCCGCCGTCACCGCGACCACCCAGTCCGCGGGCACCGGCGGCGGATCCACCTCCGCGTGGCACCCCTCGTACCTGTCGATCGGGACGGTCTACACCCCGGGCAGTACCGTCGACGCCTTCTTCAGCACCCTCAAGTCGCACGGCCCGGTGCCGAACTACGGGTACCAGTACCTGATCGGCGGCGACTTCTCCAACTGGGCGGCCACGACCACCACGCTGGTCAGCCACGCCCAGCAGTTCGGGATGACACCCGTACTCGTCGACTACGGCATGAACGGCAACGTCGACGGCACGGACGTCGACTTCACCAACATGCAGAGCGCCACCTGGCTGACCACGTACTTCCAGTCCCTGAAGAACGCCGCCGCAGCCGCCAACACCGCAGCGCCCGGAAAGCCGGTCGGCTGGGTGATCGAACCCGACATGCTCGGCTACCTGCAGCAGAACTACGCGGCGACCTACGGCAACGACGCGAGCAGGATGCCGGCCGCCACCAGCGCCGCCTACTCCGCCGGCGTACTGTCCAGCGGCAGCGATCCGGCCTTCGGCAACAACCTCCGGGGACTGACCGAGGCGATCAACTACACGATCAAGAAGTACGACCCGGCGGCCTTCGTCGGCTGGCAGGTCAACACCTGGGCCGTGCGCGACGCGCTCAAGGACACCGACACCATGGGCTGGAGCGCCGGACGCCAGTCGGTCACCACCGTGGCCACGCAGGTCGCCGACTTCGTGAAGACGGCCGACATCGGCTACCACGCCGACTTCACGGCGTTCGACCAGTGGGGCCAGGACTTCGGCATCCTGCGCGACCCGAACCCCGCGAGCGACATCCGCTACCTCAACGCGGCGCACTGGAGCAACTACCTGCTCTACGTCCAGACGATCCGCCAGTCCCTCGCCCTGCCCGCGGTCCTGTGGCAGATCCCCGTCGGGCATCTCAACTCGACCCGCACGCCCAGCCCGACGTACTGGAACTCCTCCGGAGTCTTCCCGGACCTCGACAACACCTCCGAGCGGAGCGAGGACTCCGCGTCCACCTTCTTCTACGGCGACTCCTTCACCTCGAGCGGCAACAACCTGTCCTTCTACGGAAGCAATCCGGGGGCCGACCCGAAGATCTCCGTGAACGGCTCGACCGTCACCTGGGGATCGCACATCCCGGACGCCGCGGCGGCCGGTGTCGTGGCGATCCTCTTCGGTGCCGGCACCGGGACCGGCACCTACGGCGTGCCCGAGATGGTCGGCAGCTACCAGACCGGGCCGGGCGACTTCGGCTACTGGGCCACCCGCACGCAGTCCTACCTCAACAGCCCGACGCCACTTCCGTGACGCCCCACCGTCAGGAGACAGCCATGCCCACCACCGCAAGACCGCTCCTCGCCGTACTCTCCGCAGCAGCCGTCATAGCCGCCGCAGGCCTGGCGGCCACCGCGACTGCCGCCTCCGCCGACTCCGTACAGCTGCTGCAGAATCCCGGCTTCGAGACCGGCAGCCTGACCGGCTGGACCTGCTCGTCGGGCGACAAGGCGGTGACCAGCCCGGTCTCCGCCGGCTCGTACGCCCTCGCGGGGACCACCACCGGCAGCGACTACGCCCAGTGCGCCCAGACCGTGAGCGTCCAGCCCAACGCGACCTACACCCTCACCGGCAAGGTCCAGGGCTCGTACGTCTACCTGGGCGATTCCGGGACCGGGACCTCGGACACCAGCACCTGGACCTCCTCGACCGGATGGACCGGGCTGTCCACCACCTTCACCACCGGCGCCTCGACGACGTCCGTCACGGTGTGGGTGCACGGCTGGTACGCCCAGGGCACCTTCGGAGCCGACGACCTGTCGCTCACCGGCCCCTCGGGGTCCTCCACCCCCACGGCCACCCCGACGCCGACCCCCACCCCGACCCCCACCCCGACGCCCACCCCCACACCCACCGCCACCGTGCCGGCCGACACCGGCTTCCGGCACCCCGCGTACTTCATGCCGCTGGACAACACCCCGCAGTCCGTCTCCGACATCGTCAGCAACTCCGGGGAGAACGAGCTCCTGCTCGCCTTCGTGCTCGACTCCGGCAACTGCACCCCCGCCTGGGACGGCTCCAGCGCGCACACCGTCGCCTCCGACACCACCGTCCAGGCCGACGTCACGGCCCTCCGCGCGGCAGGCGGCGACGTCAGCGTCTCCTTCGGCGGCTACAACGGCACCGAGCTGGGCGCCACCTGCGGCAGCTCCTCGGCGCTCGCCGCCGCCTACCAAAAGGTGATCGACACGTACAAGCTCACCCGGATCGACCTCGACTGGGAGGGCGACGACCTCGACGCCAACATGGCGGTGCGCTGGGGCGCCATCAAGACCCTCGAGCAGAACAACCCGAGCCTGAAGGTCACCCTCACCATCCCGATGACCACCGTCGGGCTCCCCGACACCGGCAAGGACGAGATACGGCAGGCCATCAGCGCGGGTGCCCGGATCGACGTCGTCAACATCATGGACTTCGACTTCGGCCTCACCAGCGGCACCATGACCCAGGCCACCGAGACCGTCGCCAACGCCGTCAACACCCAGCTGCAGTCGCTCTACGGCTGGGACGCCGCCACCGCCTGGGCGCACACCTCGATCCAGCTGATGAACGGCCACACCGACCAGCCCAGCGAGCTGTTCACCCTGAGCACCTTCAGTGACCTGCTCGCCTTCGCCCAGAGCAAGCACGTCGCCCAGCTCTCGTACTGGGACATCAACCGCGACCGCGCCTGCGACCCCAACACGGTCCACAACTGGGCCGACGGCGCTTGCAGCAGCGTCGACCAGAACCCCTACGACTTCACCAAGATCATCACCCAGTACGCCGGCTGACCTGCCCCCACCCCAGGCGCGTAAGGACCCCCCCCACATGAAACGTCACCCCAGACTCCTCGCGGCAGCCACCGCCACGGCCGTCGCCGGCACCATCGGCCTGCTCGGCAACACCACCGCCCACGCCGCCACCGGCGGTCCGATCACCGGCCTCGGCGGCAAGTGCATCGACATCGCGAGCGCGTCGTCGGCCAACGGCGCGCACGTGCAGCTGTACGACTGCAACGGCACCGCCGCGCAGACCTGGACGGTCGGCAACTCCGACAACTCCATCCAGGCGCTCGGCAAGTGCATGGACGTGACCTCGGCGTCGACCGCCAACGGCGCCAAGGTCCAGCTCTACGACTGCAACGGCAGCGCAGCCCAGAAGTGGGCCGTCAGCAACGGCGAGCTGGTCAACACCGGCTCGGGCAAGTGCCTCGACGCCACCGGCAACTCCTCCGCCAACGGCAACCAGCTGCAGATCTGGACCTGCACCGGCGCCGCCAACCAGCTCTGGACGCTGCCCACCGGCAGCAGCAGCGGCCTCAACACCTCGGTCGCGCCCGGCGGCAACTTCAACCTGTCGGTGTGGGAACTCCAGGAGCCGGTCGGCTCACCCGGCTCGCCCACCACGATCCCGCCGTCCGCGCTCGTGGGCGCCAACGGGTTCCAGGACTCGTACTTCTACACCGACTCCTCCGACGGCGCGATGACCTTCTGGGCCCCGGAGAAGGGCGTCACCACACCCAACTCCAGCTACGCGCGCTCGGAACTACGCGAAATGAACAGCGACGGCAGCGCCGCCGACTGGGCGCTCAGCGGCACCCACCGGCTGAACGCGACCCTCCGCGTGGTCTCGGTCACCGACCACGTCGCCGTGGGCCAGATCCACCTCGGCTCCGGCGGCACGTCCACCAAGCCCCTGCTGGAGCTCTACTACTACGCGAACGGCGACATCATCGTCGGCACGGAGAACTCCCCCGACGGCGGCCAGACCCAGCACACGGTGGGCCACGTCGCCGTCGGCACGAAGTGGAGCTACACGATCGGTGTCTCCGGCGGCAACACCCTCGACCTCACCATCAACGGCACCACCACCCACTACAGCATCCCGTCGTCCTTCAACCCCTACAAGCAGTACTTCAAGGCCGGCTCGTACAACCAGTCCTCCTCCGACAGCACCACCAAGGGCGCCCGCGTCGCCTTCTACTCCCTGACCGTCGCCCACAGCTAGCTTCGGCCTCCCCGAAGCAGACCGGCCCTGCGCATGAGCGCCGGGCCGGTCTGCTTCACACGGGTGGATCAGGTCCTGACGGTGAGGTACTGCCACCCGCTCCACGTGCTGAGGTTGGTGTTGTCCGCGGTGCTGTGGACGTACTCGGAGCGGACGCGGAACTTCTGGCCGACCGCGTTGGTCAGGGTCAGCTTCACTGCCGCCGTGCTGCCGGTGGTGAGGTGGAAGCAGGCCGAGGTGGTCAGGGTGTGCCAGGCGCCGCTGTAGTACTGCTGCGCCTGGAAGAGCTGGCACTGGCCGGACTTGTTGGGCGCCACGGTGGCGCTCACCTGCGGCTTCACCGTGTGGTGGTAGACCCGGTAGTGGGTGCTGCCGTAGGTGACGGTGGTGTAGTAGCCGGCGAGCGACTCGGTGACCTTGGCGTGGTCGTGGGCCGCGTGGGTGGCCGTGGCGGGGGCATAGCGGTAGTCACCCGCGAAGGCCGCCGTGAAGGTGGTGTTGTGGGTGATCTTGTAGCCGGCCTGCAGGTTGCCGTGGCTGTCGACCGTGCCGGTCTTGACCAGCGTCTTCTTGCCACCGTAGGGCTGGGCGTAGACGCTGACCGTACGGCTGTTGTACGTCGCGCCGAGGTGCGCGGTGACGGTGGCCGTCGCGCCGTACGTGTACGACGAGGCGTTGGTGGTGACGGACAGCGAGCTCGTGGCGCGGGACACCTGGACGATCGCCGACGCGGTGGCGGCCTGGTGGGAGGCGTCACCCGGGTAGCTGACGGTGTAGGTGTTGGCGCCGCCGATGGGCGGGGTGTCCTGGATGGCGAGGGTGCCGTCGGTGCCCAGCGGCACGGTCCACTGGACGGGCGTCGTCGTGTGGGCGGCGTCCGTACGGGACACGGTGACCGTCTCACCGCTGCCGTACGGCGCGTCGCTCAGCCCGCCGGTGAACTTCAGCGTGGCGCCTCGGGTGGCCTTCGCCGGGGCGGTCAGCGTCAGGGCCGGGGCGTACGGCGAGACCTGGACGGACGCGTCCGACAACGTGGCCTCGTGCGTGGCGTCACCCGCGTACGACAGGTGGTAGGTGAACCTGCCCGCGCTGCCCGGCGCGTCGGTGACCGAGAACTCGGTGGTGGCCGGGTCGACGGTGACGGACGGCAGCGTCGTGGTCTCCTGGGTGTCCTCGTTCGTACGCGACACCTGCACCGTGGTGCCCTCGGGGAGCGTGCCCAGGTTGAACTGGGTCAGCAGGGTGCTGGTGAAAGCCACCGAACCCGGAGTCGTCGAGCTGAGGTCCGGGAACGGGATGGTGGTCGACAGCTTCGCCACATGGACCGTCAGCGAGGTGGTCGCGGCCTTGTGCGTGGCGTCACCGGCGAAGGACACCTGGTAGGTGTACGCGCCGGCGTCCTGCATGGTGTCACTGAAGCCGAACGTTCCGTCCGAGCCGATGGTCGCGTCGGGCAGCGCCACGCCGTCCCGGGTGACCTGGAGCGACGCGCCGGCCGGAACGAAGCCCTTGGTGCTCAACGACCCGGTGACCGTGTACTGCTCGGTGGGCACCGCGTAGCTCGGGGTCTTCAGGTCCAGCTGCGTGTCCGTGAGCTTCGGGCTGCTCAGTACGTTGAGGGTGTACGCCCCGGAGGCGTCCTCGGTGACCGCGTACAGCGCCGAACCGTCGGCTCCCCACACCAGGCCGTCCGGCGCGACGGTGTTGCCCGACGCGAACGTGACATGGTTCTCGGCGAGGTTCGAGCCGGCGTAGAGATACACGCCGGCGGCCGAACCCGACGTGCTGCCCACCGCGATCGTGCCGTCGGCCCCGACCGCCAGGGAGTTCGGGCCGGAGTTGACCCCGCCGGTGTAGTACACGGACGGGCTGGCGCTCCCGAGGTCCGAGGTCCGGTAGGCCTGCAGCGCGGCTGCCTGGGGAGCGGCGAGCAGCACCGTGGCGCCGTCCGGGGTGACCTCCAGTCCCGTCGCCGTACCGCCGCCGACGTACGTGTTGGCCAGGAGCGAGGCGTTGCCGGAGGAGACGTCGAAGGTGGCCACATGACTCTGGTTCTGCTGCGGCTCCTCGGCCACGAGTACGTCGGCCGCGTCGGCGCCCGTGGCGAGCAGCGGGGCGACCGACCAGTGCCCCATGCCGGGCTGCGGCGTGGCGGTCGGCTCGGCGGCGGCCGGGTCGAGAGAGCCGATACCGCCCGCGCCGTCGGCCGTGTAGCCGTACCAGACCCTGCCGTCGGCAACGGAGACAGAGACCGGGGCGCTGCCGGTGCCGGTCGGGTAGCGGGTGGACTCGGTCAGCGTGCCGGTGTCGATGGCGGAGATCGCGTCGCCGTTGGCGAGCGCGGCGTAGACCGTGCCCCCGTCGGCGGACAGCGCGAGACCGGTCGCGCCCGGCTCGTCGGCGATGGTGGTGACCGGGGCCCCGGACAGGTCCGTCACCAGGATGCCGGTCGAGCCGTCACCCTGGCTGAAGAAGATGTGCTGGTGCTGGGCATCGACCAGCATGTGCGAATAGTGGGACAACGGCAGCACTGCCGTGCTGTCGGCCCAGGCGGTGATGCCCGTGAGGCCGACGGTGGCGGTGGTCAGCCCGGCGACGACGGATATCGCCGCTGTGAGCGAGACCTGCTTGAGACGCATGGAGCTCCCTGTGAAAAGGCTGGGAACAAGCAGGTCGGACACTAACGCCTGTCACTGACAGGCACCTTGCCGGGGGTCAGGTGCTGGGGGACTCGTTCAGAGCGTCCAGGCAGGCGAATCGGCGGGCGGGGCCGGGTGGGGCTGCCAGGCCGAGAGGTCGGCGTCGGGGTCCCAGTGCGGCGCGTCGCGGCCGTAGTAGATGAGTCCGGCCCAGAACTCGGGCAGCTCGTGGAAGATCAGGTCGTCCTCCTCGTCGAAGGTCTCCCTCTCCCAGTGTTCGTTGATCCGGGCCACGGCCTCGGCGAGCGGGATGCCGTAGCGGCTCGCCATCTCGTCGGCGATGTCGTCGAGGTACTTCTCGACCTCGGCCGGTACGGGGTGCATGAGATATCTGGGTCCTGGCATGTCAGATGGTCCCTTGCAGTCCGCTGTTGAAGACACTTGCCGCCTTGGGAGTGTAGATGGCGATCTGGTGGCCGCCGAGCACGGAGGGCTTCCAGTTCATGAAGTCCTTGAGGTTCAGCAGCATGGGGCCCTCGACGCTGTCGTAGCCGTGGTTCTTGTTCTCGCCCTTACGGCTCTTGTACAGCCAGTCGTCCAGGGACTCGCCACTGTTCGCGTCGAACTTCTTGTTGTTCAGCTTGTCCAGTTCCGCCTGGTCGACGCGGTAGTGCAGGACGGCCGGCTCGCCGTCCTTTCCGGCGATGCGCTTCGCCCACTTCTCCGCCTGGGTGCGGTTGTTGGTGGTGTAGAACCCGCCGGTTCCGAAGTCCATGTTCCGCTTGCTGTACGTCGGGTCGATGCCGTTCTTGATGATCGCGTCGGCGCCGGCCTTGTTCGTCCCGTGGTAGAGGTTGACGTACGGGGCCAGACCCAGCGGGTCGGTCATCCGGTGCGGGTTGTCGACGTACGTGACCGGGTTCGGCGCCGGGCTGAGGCCCAGTGGGTCCGGGCTCAGGTAGCGGCCGGTGCCGGGGTCGTAGTAGCGGTGGAAGTTGTAGTGGAGGCCGCTCTCCGCGTCGAAGTACTGGCCGGGGAAGCGCAGCGGGGTGTACGCGGTGGAGTCGAGGTTCCAGGTGGTGGTGCCCCAGAGGGTGGTGCGGGCGCGCCAGGAGATCTCACCGGATTCGTCCACGAGTTCGGTGGGGGCGCCGACGAGATCGGTGACGATGGCGAAGAAGCGCCGGTCGATCTCCTCCTGGTCCTGGTCGGCCTTGTACTCGGTCTGGGCGATCGGGCGCAGGCCGTTGTAGTCCCAGGCGATCGAGACGGCCGGGGCGCCGTCGGCGCGGGTGGTGGTCTGTTCGGCGAGGGTGGCGCCGTCCCAGGTGAAGGTGGTCTCCTCGGCGATCCCCCCGTCGGCGGTGAGACGGCGTTTGGCGATCCGGCGCCCGAGGGGGTCGTAGAGGTACGTCCAGGTCTCGCCGTCGGGGGTGGTGACCCGGGTGAGCCGGTCGTCGACGTCCCACTGGAACGTCCAGGTCTCCGGGGCCCTGGAGAGCCGTTTGCGCTGCCGCAGCGTCATCCGGCCGAGTGCGTCGTGTTCGTAGCGCACGTTGCCGGCGGTGGAGATCCGGGTGCCGGTGTAGCGGCGCTCGCCCCGGGACTCGGTCATGGGGAGCCCGTCGGGCCACTGGGCCTCGGACTGGTTGCCTGCGGCGTCGTAGGCGTAACTCTCGCTCCAGTCACGGGCGTTGACGCCTGTGACGCGGCCCATGGCGTCTAGGGTGTGGCGCAGGGACCCCTGGGCGGGGTCGTCGACTCCGGTGAGGTGGCCGTCGGGGCGGTAGGTGTACTCCCGCTGCTGGAGCAGCCGGGCGCCCGGACCGGTCAGCCGCTGGGCGGTCAGCCGGCCGAGGGCGTCCCAGCTCTGCGTGATCTCGCAGCCGCCGCCCAGGGAACGGGCCGTCTCCCGGCCGCCGGCGTCGCGGGTGAAGCGGAAGGCCCGGCCGGCGGTGGTCATCCGCTCGATCTGCCCGGCGGCGTCGTACTCCCAGGTGGTGACCGCGCCGGAGGGGGTGGTGCGGCTGGTCCTGCGGTCCAGGATGTCGTGGGTGAAGCTCAGGGTCCGGCCGTTGTGGGTCTCGGACAGGAGCCGCCCGGTCTCGTCCCGGGCGTACTCCAGGACCGCGTCGGCGTTGGCGGCCCGCACCAGGCGGCACCCCGGATCGTAGGCGTAGGTGGTGACCTGGCCTTCCGCGTCCCGCTCCACCACATTGCCGAGGACGTCGTACGTGAGGCGGATGACCTGGCCCTGGGCGTCGGTACGGGTGGTCAGCTGCCCGGTGGCGTCGTGGGTGTAGCTGAGGGTGCGGCCGTCGAAGTCGGTCTCGGTGGTGAGGCGGCCGAGCGGGTCGTACGCGTAGTCCCAGGTGAGGCCCGCCGGGTCGGTGACACGGGTGAGGCGCAACTGCGCGTCGTGCTCGAACGCGTGGCGTACGCCGTCGGGGGTGGTGCGGGCGCACAGCACGTCGAAGTGGCCGTACTCGAAGGTGGTGACGCCGCCCATGGCGTCGGTGTGCGTGACGCAGTTGCCCTCGCCGTCGTAGGTCCAGAAGCGCCGCGCGCCGTCCGGGTCGATCCGGGCGGTGACCCTGCCTTCGCCGTCCCGGACGACGCGGGTCGTGGCGCCGAGGGGGTCGGTCACGGAGACGACCTCGCCGAAGGCGTCGCGCTCCAGCGTCGTGACGGCGCCGAGGGCGTCGGTGAAGGCGATCGGGAGGCCGGCGGCGTCACAGCGGATCCCGGAGGTCCGGCCGAGCGCGTCGGTGACGGAGACCGGGCGGCCCCGGTCGTCGTAGCCGTAACGGGTGACCACACCGCCGGGGGCGGTCAGCGCGATGCGGTTGCCCCGGGCGTCGTACTCCTGGTGCCAGGTGGTGCCGTCGGGGTCGGTGACGGTGGCCGGCAGCCCGAGGTCGTTGTACGTGGCGGTGGCGCGCAGCCCGTCCGGGCGGGTGACCGCGGTGATGCGGCCCTGCTCGTCGTACGCGAAAGAGGTGGTGCGGCCGAACGGGTCGATGACGGCGGTGAGCCGGTCGTGCTCGTCGTGCGGGGTGCGGGTGGTGTTGCCGAGCGCGTCGGTCTCGGCGACGACCTGGAGCCGGTCGTTGATCAGGTAACGGGTGGTGTGGCCTGCGGCGTTGGTGACCGTGGTGACCCGGTGGCCGGTGGCGGGGTCGATGTCGTCGTAGGCGAAGCGCAGCGTGATGTGGCCGGCCTCGCCGCCCTCCGACACGCAACGGCCGAGGGCGTCGTACGCGTACTCGTACCGCCGGTCGTTGCTGTCGGTCCAGGAGGTGACCCGGGCCTGCTCGTCGTAGGTCAGCCGCAGCGAGCCGCCGGAGGGGTCGGTGACGGCGGTGAGGTTGCCGTCGGTGTAGGCGTAACGCCGGATCTCCTGGCCGCCCAGGTGGAGGGCGGTGACCCGGCCGTCCTCGGTGGTGAGGGTGAGCCGGTGGCCGGCGTGGTGGCGGATCGCGGTGGGGGCACCGGTGTCGGCGTCGTGGTCGAAGGTGATCCAGTTGCCGTTGCGGTCGGATATCTCGTCCAGCAGTGCCAGACCCCGGTCGTGGACCGCTGCCGTGAAGTGCCGGGTGTGGCCGGTGTCGGGGTCGTGGACCGCCCATTCGCCCTCGGCGGTACAGGTCAGCGGCCTACGCGGCCCGCTCACCGGCAGCACCGGCTCGCCGCCCGGTTCCGGATGCGGGTAGGACAGCAGCAGGCCGTCCTCCGTGACCAGCACCACGCCCCGCTCGTCCAGCTCCAGCCGCTGGTCGGCCGTGGACGACCACGACGGCCCGAACCAACGGCCCACCCGATACCCGGACTCCACCCGGCGGCCGAACACCAGCGGTAGCGCGCCGGGCAGCACGAGGTCGGTCTGCGGCAGGAACATCCGGCCGCTGGCCATGTCGACCGGGTCGCTTCCCCCGGAGTTCACGGACTGCGGCGGCCGGGTGCTGTTGTTCGGGTGCAGGTCGTCGGTCTGGTCGCGGGCACCGCCCTTGGGCTGTCCGCCCCCGCCGCCGTGGTTCCCGCCGCGGCCCCCGCCGCCTGTGGCGTGCGGATCGCGGGGCATGTCGTCCTTGCCGCCGCCCTTGAGGATCTTCTCCATCTCCGAGGCGTGCTTGGCGTCGTTCTCGGCGTGGTTCTCGGCGACCTTCTTCAGCCGGTTCCCGGTGCCGTGGTAAAGGTCCTTGACCGCCTTGCCGGCATCGTCGCCCAGCGTCGTGCCCAGCTTCCGGGCGCCGTCCTCCAGCGCCTGGGTGATCCTGTTCTTCACTCGAAGCTCACCCCGGCCACCCTGGTCTTGAACTCCGCGGCGTGCGAGGCCACCGTCTCCGCGTGGTCGTGCAACAACTGCGCCCGCGACGTCAACTGCTCCGGGTGGATCGAGAAACCGGTCCCCACCCCGCCCGCCCCCGCATCCGCCGACACCCCGAGCGCGGACTCCGCGGCCTGGAACACCATCCCGCTCACCGCCCGGCCCACCACCTCGACCAGTGGATTGACGGCCGCCTCGATGACCTCGCCGATGATGTACTGCTCCAACTGCTGTTCCAGGTAGTTCACAGCCTTCTCCGCCGCCGCGATGATCGCCGCCTCCGCCACCTCCGCCAGCCCGAAGGTCAGCACAGCGGCCGCCTGGTCCGCCACGAACGACACGGCCAGAGCCACCAGTTCGGCGATCGCCGCCGCCTTCATCCCCACGATCACATCCGCGGCCACATCCAGCGCCGTCGCCACCGTATGACACGCCGTCACCAGTTCCGACATGTGACTGGAGGACAACTGCTCCCACTTCACCAGCAACGCCTCGTACGAGGCGCCCTGATACACATCGGCCAGTTTCTTCACCGTCGCCGTCGAGTCCTGATGCGTCTGGTCCACATTCGACCCGA
This sequence comes from Streptomyces sp. NPDC059373, assembly GCF_042751495.1. Taxonomy (NCBI): domain Bacteria; kingdom Bacillati; phylum Actinomycetota; class Actinomycetes; order Kitasatosporales; family Streptomycetaceae; genus Streptomyces; species Streptomyces sp. NPDC059373. Next base: position 152,256 of record NZ_JBHYXC010000003.1, read on the forward strand.
AATCCCGCACGTGCGACGCGAACTCCCGGACGCTGTCCTCATTCACGTTCGGCCAGTTGATCCCGATGAACTGCAGTAACGACACGACCTCATCGGGCAGCTCGATCGCCACCACAACCACCCCCGCACAACGACAGCCTCAGGCACACCAGCAGAAGCCTGCCTTCCGCTTGGCAAGGAAACGGCAAACAAACGCCCTGGATCAGGTCAGCCATCCCCTCCCGCAGGCCCGTCCGTGCGCTCAGAGCGGGACGGTGAGTTGCGCCTGGACGTGCGCGTGCAGCACACCCGCCATGTCCGTCACGCAGTCGCTGAGAAGCCACTGCACCTGGAGCCCGTCCATCAGGGCGATCAGCTGCTGGGCCGCCGCGTCGGGAGTGATGCCCGCGCGCAACGCGCCCTCGTCGCAAGCCTGTTGGTAGGCGCGCCGCGCGTCCGCGACCGAGGCCCGGTACCGCCGTACGAAATAGGCGTGGGCGGGGTGGTCGGCGGCGGTCGCCTCCGCCGCGAGGACCGAGAAGAGCTCCACGATCCCGCGTCGCGTCGCGTTCAGCGCGGCCAGATCGACCAGGCGGCGCAGCCGGCCGACGCCGACCGGATCGCCGAGGGAGAGCCACGCGTCGTCGACCTCGTCCCGGTGCTCCAGCACCGCGAGCAGCAGTGATTCCTTGGTCGGAAAGTGATGCAGCAGTCCGGGGTGCGAGATTCCGCAGCGGGTCGCGATCGTACGGAGCGACGCGCCCCGGTAGCCGGCCTCGCCGAACATCGACATGGCCTGGCCGAGGATCTCGCTCCGCTTCGCGCGGCCTTTCGCGTAGCCGCGCCGCACTTCGACGGCCATCGCGTCACTCTCCCGGTTCTGCCGGTCGGGGTCACCAGCACACGCGCACGGAATCACCTGCGTACGGACAACATACCTACCACCTGGTCGGCATTGGGCGTACCGTACGTCATGGAGCGGTTCCTGCCCGCGGAGCCGTGCGTGGGAGCGCTCCGATTCCGACGGCACCACCGCGCCACCGCGCCACCTGATCCGTGTGCCCCGCGAACGCCACCGACGTTGTGAAAGGAACCCCTGTGGGCCCGTTCCCGCCCTACCGCGACCCCTCGCTGCCCGTGGCAGAGCGGGTCACCGACCTTCTCGGCCGTATGACGCTGCCCGAGAAGGTCGGTCAGATGCTCCAGCTGAACGCGAAGGACGGCGTACGGCACCTCGTCGAGGACTTCCACGCCGGTTCGATCCTCCACGCCGCGCCCGAGCGGGTCCTGGAAGCGGCCGAGCTCACCGAGCGGAGCCGCCTGCGCATCCCGCTCCTCGTCGCGGAGGACTGCATCCACGGCCACTCCTTCTGGGAGGGCGCGACGATCTACCCCACGCAGCTCGGCATGGCCGCGACCTGGGACCCGGAACTCGTGGAGCGCATCGCCCGCGCCACGGCCGTCGAGGTCGCGGCGACCGGGGTCCACTGGACGTTCTCCCCGGTGCTCTGCATCACGCGCGACCTACGCTGGGGCCGGGTGAGCGAGACGTTCGGCGAGGACCCCTTCCTCATCGGTGAACTCGCCTCGGCGATGGTGCGCGGCTACCAGGGCGAGGGACTGGACGATCCGACCGCGATCCTGGCCTGCGCCAAGCACTTCGCGGGCTACTCCGAGACACAGGGCGGCCGGGACGCGAGCGAGGCGGACATCTCGCGGCGCAAGCTCCGCTCGTGGTTCCTGCCTCCGTTCGAACGTGTGGCCCGCGAGGGCTGCCGTACGTTCATGCTGGGCTACCAGTCGATGGACGGCGTGCCCATCACGGTGAACAACTGGCTGCTCAACGAGGTGCTGCGCGGCGAATGGCGCTACACCGGCACCCTGATCACCGACTGGGACAACGTCGGCCGCATGGTGTGGGAGCAGCACATCTTCGCCGACCACGCGCAGGCCGCCGCCGCGGCGGTCCGCGCGGGCAACGACATGGTGATGACGACACCTCAGTTCTTCGCGGGCGCCCAGGAGGCGGTCGTCCAGGGCACCCTCGACGAGGCGGAGATCGACGCGGCGGTTCGCCGGATCCTCACCCTCAAGTTCGAGCTGGGCCTGTTCGAGAACCCGCGCCGCCCCGACACCGACCGTCAGGCGCTCGTCATCGGCAGCGCCGAGCACGCCGAGCTGAACCTCGAAGCGGCCCGCCGCTCGCTGGTCCTGCTCACCAACGACGGCACCCTGCCGCTCGCCGGCGGCTTCGAGGCCGGCGACGACGGCCGCGCCCTCGCCGGACCCGCCGGACCCGCCGGCCCGCCCCGTACCGTCGCCGTCGTCGGGCCCAACGCCGACGACGCCCAGACCCAGCTCGGCGACTGGGCCGGTTCCTCGGGCCAGGCCGACTGGCTGCCCGACGGCCACCCGCGCGCCATGATCCGGACCGTACTCGACGGCTTCCGCGAGCACGTTCCCGCGGACTGGACCGTCACCCACGCGCGGGGCGCCGACATTTCGACCGTCGGTCCCGACCCCGAGGGCGCGTTCTTCCCCGACGGCCAGCCCCGCCCCGAGGTCGTCGTCCCGGCCGCCCCCGACGAGGCCCTCATCGCCGAGGCCGTGGCCGCCGCCCGGGTCGCCGACTACGCCGTCGCCGTCGTCGGCGACCGTATCGAGCTGGTCGGGGAGGGACGGTCGACCGCGACCCTGGAACTCGTCGGCGGCCAGGTCGCCCTGCTGGACGCCCTCGCCGCCACCGGCACACCGCTCGTGGTCGTCGTCATCAGCTCCAAACCCCTCGTGCTGCCGCCCTCCGCGCTCGGCGCGGCGGCGATCGTGCACGCCTTCAACCCGGGTATGGCCGGGGGCCGGGCCGTGGCCGAACTGCTGCTGGGCCTGATCGAGCCCTCCGGGCGGCTGCCGATCTCCTTCGCCCGGCACGCGGGCCAGCAGCCGACGTACTACAACCAGGTGCGCGGCCAGCACGGCAGCCGCTACGCCGACCTCACGCAGAGCCCGGCCTTCGCCTTCGGGGAAGGCATGAGCTACACCACGGTCGACTACACCGACCTGGAGGTGCTCGCCCCCGTCGTCGGGACGGGCGGCACCGTGCGCGCGCGGCTCACCCTCCACAACACCGGCACCCGGCCCGCGCTGGAGACCGTTCAGGTGTACATCAGCGACTCCGTCACCTCGGTGACCTGGGCCGAGAAGGAACTGAAGGCCTACCGGCAGGTGAGCCTCGCCCCCGGCATGTCGCGCGAGGTCTCCGTCGAACTGCCGGTCGCGGAGTGCACGATCGTGGACGCCGAGGGGAACCGCCTGGTCGAACCGGGCGACTTCGAACTGCTCGTCGGCCCGTCTTCCCGCGACGAGTCGCTCCTACGCGCGGGCTTCACCGTGAAGAACTGAGGCCACGGACAGCACACCCGTAAAGAGCCCAGGTCACAGAAGTGACCTGGGCTCTTTACGGGTGGAACCGCCTCCGGGATTCGAACTGGGCGCCCCCTCCCAACTTTTGAGGCGGGATGCCGCGATTCGCCTGATCCAGACGGCCCGCGGTGGATCCCGTGCCTCCGCCGCCCGCTATCTCGGCCTCACGCTCGGGGCAGTTAGTAGCCGGGCCGGGTGCTGAACCATGGTCGGGTCTCCATGGGTGACGGGGGTCGGCAGGCGGTCGCGGCTCAGCCCGCGAAGGCGGAGAAGTCGGTGTCCGCGCTGTCCCAGATCGCGTGCTGGACCTGGTCGGGGGTTTCGAGCTGCGGGGAGTGGCCGGTGCCGGTCAGCAGCTGGAACTGGGCCGGCGGGATGGCCGCGGCGTAAGCGCGCCCGTAGTCGACGTCGACGATCCGGTCGCTCTCGCCCCACAGCACCAGGGTCGGGATCTCCAGCGTCCCCAGGCGTCCGGCCAGGGCCGGGTCGCTCATCGCGGTACCGGCATAGGCGGCCAGCGCGGCCCGGTTGCCGGCCGCGACTGTCTGCGCCGCCGGGGGCAGGGTGGCGGGGTCGAAGCGGAACGGATCGGGGTTGTGGAAGCTGAGCTCGAAGACCTGATCCATGGTCAGGGAGAAGAAGTCGGCGACAGGGTGGCCGGGGACCTCGATCCCGACGGCGTCGATCAGGACGATGCCGCTGACCCGCGGCGACTTCAGCAGCGCGATCTCGGCGGTGATCCACCCGCCCATCGAGTTGCCGATGACGGTGACGTCGGCCAGGTCCAGCCGGTCCAGCAGCGCGCCGTAGAGCGCGGCCAGGTCGGGGATCGCCGTCAGGGCCTCGGGCCGGACGGTGCCTCCGAAGCCCGGGTGGGTCGGGACGAGCACGCGCACATCGTGGGCGGCGGCGAACTTCTCGGCGAACCCGGTCACCGACTGCGGGCCGGCCCCGCCATGCAGCAGCAGGAACGGCTGCCCGGACCCGTACTCGGCGACGGACACCTCGACCGGGCCGATTCCGGCGAGGGTGACGGTGTACTGCGTGGTGGTGCTGCTCACGGCCTTCTCCTTGATCGTTGCTGGTCCCGGATGCCGGGCGGCCTGCGGAGGAATCGACGGACCGGGTTGGGGTGCGGGTGCGGGTGCTGGTGCTCAGGCGAAGTCGGTGGCCGGTTCGGTTGCGTACCGGCTCATCGCCTCGACCGTCGTCTCGGGGGTCAGCGGCCGGCCGTCGGCGATCATGTCGCGCAGGTCCCGGAAGTAGTTGACGTACAGATCCGGGGTGAACGTGTTGAGCAGGACCGTCGTGCCGTCGGTCGGGTTGGCGAAGGTGTGCGGGGCACCGGGCGGAATCATGACCAGCGTTCCGGCGGGCGCGTCGTACACGCTCTCACCCACGGTGAACCGGGCCGCGCCGGACACCACGTAGAAGCCCTCGTCGTGCCGGGCGTGCCGGTGCTGCGGCGGACCGTCGGTGTGCGGGGCGAGGGTGATCTCCCCGACCCCCAGGCGATGGCCGGTCGTACTGCCGTCCTCCAGGATCCGCATCCGGGTCGGCCCGAGCTGGATCGACTCGCCGGCGTCCGGGCCCACCACTGAGACGTCTGCCATCTGAACCTCCAACTAAGAGAGAGTGTCATCGTTACTGGGGTTGACTCTCACGAATATATGCGACCCACTCACGTCGTGCAAGTGGACTCTCACGATGAGTATTTACTCGCCTCGATTGCCGGCTCGGTCGCCCACAAGTCCGGCATCGGCGACAGTCCAGGGCAGCTGTTCGCGAACTCGCCGACCCGGTCAGCCTGGCCGAGATCGCCAAGCGCGCCGAGGTGCATACGTTGGCGCCATGGGCCGCTGGAGCCGGTCGCACAGCTGAATCAAACGGCGGGCCGTCGACAGCGAAGGATCGCGCCGTCCGGGGGACATCGTGACACCCACGCCCGTCGCGGACTTCGCGGGGAAGCGCACGGCGGACGGCATCGCCTCGCAGTACCAGGACCTGACGAAGCTCGCCACGGTGCTGGTGATCGTGCCGCTGCTGGTGCTCGGCGCCTCTTCCGCCCGGCTGTCCGTCTCGCGCCGCGACACGCGGCTGGCCATGCTGCGGCTGCTGGGCGCCGGTGCGGACCGCGGGGATGGCGGCTCCCGAGGCGGCGCTGACCGGTGCGGCCGGCGCTGTCGCGGGCGCGCTGGGTTACGCGGCGCTGCGCCGCCGTCTTCGCCGCGTTGTCCGTCATCGGCCCCTGGGTGGTCGGCGGGCTCGGGGGCATCGTGGCCGGTCTGGCGGGGGGCCGGCTGCTCGACGACCCCAAGTCCGTGTTGCGTGCGGTGTCGGGGCTGACACTGGCGGGCTTCGTGGCCGGTTTCTTCGCGCTGTTCAGTATGGCCGGCGGCTCGCCCTGGAGCAGTCCCGGCCAACTCTCGCTGTCCGTACCGAAGGAGCGCGTCGCCGCCGTACGACAGCAGGTCGGTGCCCGCCTGGAGCGCGCAGGCATCGAAGCCACCGTCGGCACGAACACCGGCTGGGTCGCCACCGGTACGGGCGACGGCGGCGAGCGCCAGAGCCAAGGTGCGCCCGGAGCCAAGGCCGACCGGTCATGTCGCCAGGCGCTGACTTCCGATCACCGACAGCAACTGGAGTTTGTCGTGGTCCTCCGTGCCAGGCGTTGCTGTGAACACCAGCAGTGACTGCGATTGGTCGGGGTCGACGAGGGTCTGGCAGTGCAGGGAGATCGTCCCGATCTCGGGGTGGATGATTCGCTTGCGGTTGGTGTAGGTGACGCCGACTTCGTGGTCAGCCCACAATGCCGCGAACTCAGGGCTCTCGGTACGGAGCTGCCGTGCGAGGGCGGCGGCGCGTGAGCCGCTTCCTTCACGTGCGGCGACGGCTCGGAGTTGCGCCACGTAAACACGGCTGTGCGTTGCGTGGTCCGCCGGCAGATAGCTCATGCGCTCGTCCGGGTCGGCGAACCAGCGGTAGATGATGCTTCGTGCGGGCCCGGTGAAGCGTGCCTGGTCACCGAGCAGGGCCACGGCAAGCCGGGTCTGGACGATCGTCTCGCCGATACCGGTGACGACCTGTGCCGGCGTGTCCTCGAGCCGATCGAGGATGCGCATCATGCCCGCGTTGACATGGTCGCCGCGAGTGGCGCGGGCCGGCGCGTTGTGCCCGGCGAGCACGAACAGGTGGTCGCGCTCGTCGAGGGTGAGTCGTAGCCCGCGGGCGATCGCGGCAAGCATCTGTTCGGACGGCTGGGGCCCGCGCCCTCGTTCAAGGCGGCTGTAGTAGTCGGTCGACATCCCGCACAACACGGCCACTTCTTCGCGTCGCAGTCCCGGCGTACGCCGGCGCTGCCCCTCGGGAAAGCCGACGTCAGCAGGTTGGAGCGCCTCTCGGCGCTTGCGAAGGAACGTCGCCAATCCTGTCTGATCCATACCAACACTGTGCCGCGGTCGACGGCCGGTATCCACTGTCCGGTGATCCCAGGCTGAGCAGCACTCCCTCGCAGCCTGGGACCGCCGGACAGTGGACAAGCAGGCACTGGTTGCCTTCTCCGCCGGCGCATCAACTGGTGATGGGAGTCCGGCGCACCAGCCACATGGCATCGCCCCTCCCCATCGAGGACCCATGAAGGAGACACCATGAGCGCCAACCAGAAGATCGCTGTCATCACCGGGGCCAACCGTGGTCTTGGACGTGCGCACGCGTTGCATCTCGCCGCGGCCGGCGTCGACGTCGTCGTGACCTACCGAAGCAACCAGGCCGAGGCAGAGGACGTCGTGGCGGCCATCACCGAACGAGGCCGGTCCGCGGTCGCACTGCGCCTCGACACCAGCGTCGTGAGCTCCTTCGCCGACTTCGCCGAGCGGCTGGGTGCCGAGCTCAAGGCCCGCTGGGACAGGACGGCCTTCGACTTCCTGGTCAACAACGCCGGCACCGATCTGACCGCCCCGTTCGCGGAGACCACCGAGAAGGACTTCGACGACCTGGTGAACGTTCACCTCAAGGGCGTCTTCTTCCTCACTCAGACCCTGCTGCCGCTGCTTGCCGACGGCGGCGCCATCGTGAACGTTTCGAGTGGTCTGACTCGCTTCGCAGTCTCGGGCCACTCCGCCTACGGCGCGGTCAAGGGCGCGGTCGAGGTCCTCACCCGCTACCAGGCCAAGGAGCTCGGCGGACGCGGTATCCGCGTCAACACCATCGCACCCGGAGCGACCGCGACCGACTTCGGTGGCGGCATGATGCACGACGAGCAGGTGCGGGCGTACCTCACCTCGCAGGTCGCGATGGGCCGCGTGGGCGAGTCCGACGACATCGGCGCGGCGCTCGCCGCACTGCTCTCGGACGCGAACCGGTGGGTCACGGCGCAGCGTATCGAGATCTCCGGCGGACAAAGCCTCTGATCCCGGGAGAGAACGATTCCGATGACCGACTTGACTGGAAAGACCGCTGTGATCACAGGCTCCGCACGGGGCATCGGCCGGGCGATCGCACTGCGCTACGCAAGCCTCGGCGCGAACATCGTGGTCAACTACGCCTCCGAAAAGGATCGGGCGGCGGCCACCGCCGCCGAGATCGAGCGTCTCGGCGTGCAAGCGATCACAGTGCAGGCGGACGTGTCCGTCGTCGCTGAGATCGAGCGACTCTTCGCCGAGGCCGCCGCACGGTTCGGGCAGATCGACATCGCCGTCGCCAACGCGGGCGTCGAGCTGATCGGCATCAACGTCGTCGACATCACGGAGGAACAGTTCGACCGGCTGTTCGCGATCAACACCAAGGGCACCTTCTTCGCGCTTCAGGCAGCCGCCCGCCACGTCGTGGACAACGGCAGGATCATCTACGTCGGTTCGAGTACGACGGCCCTGCCGGTTCCCGGCGAGGGTCTGTACGGCTCGAGCAAGACCGCGCCGCGCTACGCCGTACAGGTCCTGGCGCAAGAGCTGGCAGACCGGGGCGTGACCGTCAACACGATCCTTCCGACAGCCATCGAGGGCGCGGGCGTCTTCACCGAGCCCGACCCCGACCACCCGGTACGGCGGTTCGTTGCCCAGCCCGGGCGCATCGGCCGTCGGATGGGCACCGTCGACGACGTCGCGGACGCCGCCGAGTACTTCGCTTCCGACCTGGCAGCATGGGTCAGCGGACAGAGCCTGCTGGTCAGCGGCGGCGCACTCCAGTAGTCACAACGAACGCAGAGGCCGGCATCACGACGTCCACGATCCAGCCGCAACGGGCGACAGCCGCAATCGTCCCTCGCGCGGGCGCGCCTTCCAGCTCGTCGATATCGAGTTCGACGAAGCCGGTGGCGTCCGGTGGGCTCCAGCCGGATGTTCTTGTCAGGGCGATGCACGCTGGAGCTCGCCCACACCGCCGGCCGTCGGAGGGGAAACGACTTCAGTCCCCTCCGACGGGCGGATTGGCGCGAGGGCCATCACTCAGAGTTGGGTCTGACCGCCGTTGACCTCATACACCGATCCGGTGACGAAGGCCGCCTCGTCGGAGAGCAGGAAGTTCACCACGCCCGCGACCTCCTCCATGGTGCCGGGCCGGTTCATCGCAGTCTTGGCCGCGATCTGGGCGCGTATCTCGGGAGGCAGCCCCAGAGCGGAGGGTGCGTCGATGGGGCCGGGTGCGACTGCGTTGATCCGGATCCCGCGCTGGGCGTATTCGACCGCGGCCGACCGGGTCAGACCGACGATGCCGTGCTTGGAGGCCGAGTACGCGGCGCGTCCGGCGTGGGCCATGACGCCGGCGGTGGACGCCATGTTGACGATCGTGCCGCCTCCGTGGTCGACGAAGTGGGCCAGCTCCGCCTTCATACAGAAGAAGATGCCGGTGAGATTGACACGGATGACGTCCAGCCAGTCCTGCGGCATGATCTCGTGGACATCGACGAGCTGCGGAGTGATGCCCGCGTTGTTGAACGCGAAGTCGAGTCCCCCGTAAGTGGAGACTGCGAAATCCACCAACTGCTGAGCCTCCTCGAACACCGAGATGTCGGCGACGAATGGCGCGACTTCGTGGCCGGCGGCCTTGATCTCCTTGGCCACCCGTTCGACAGCGTCCGAGTTGCGGTCGGCCACGATGAGCTGTGCGCCTTCGTCGGCGAGACGCTTGGCTGCAGCCTCACCGAGCCCGGAGCCGGCTCCGGTGACGATGCCTGTCTTTCCGCTGACGGACATGCTGCTTCTCCTTGTCGGATATCGGGGTGTTGCCTGTCGTCGGCCGGAATTCACTTCGTGGGCGCGATGACGGTGAAGACCGCGCCGACGGGGTCGGCGAAGACGGCGATCGTGCCGTGCTTGAGCGGGGTGGCGCCCATCAGGACCGTTCCACCGAGGGCCGTGACTGTGTCGATGGCGGCCTTGACGTCGCTGACGGTGAAGTAGATGTCCCAGTACGGAGGGATCTCGGCGGGCATGGCCGGAGGCCTGGGCAGCAGTTCGGCGACGGTGCGTCCGTTCACCTGCCATGCCCGCCGGCCCAAGGGACCTTCCGGATCGGTGAGCGTCCAGCCGAAGACCGAGTCGTAGAAGGCTGCGGAGGCCTCGACGTCATCGGTGATCAATTCACCCCGGTAGAAGGCGCCGGGCTCGTTGACTGTGCCGGCGCCGCTGTGGCTGCCCGTCTGCCACACCGCGAACGTGGTGCCGCTGTGGTCTGCGAGCACAGCCGCTCGCCCGGCCGTGCCGAGGTCGTACGGCGACGTCAGTACGCGGCCTCCCGCAGCGACGACCTCCTCGGCCGTCTTGTCGGTGTCGGCGACGTTGATGTGCATCGACCACTTGGCGCGCTCGGCGCCCTCTCCAGGCGTGATCGCGGCCGCCGGACGGCCACGCAGCAGAGCCGTCCAGGACGTGCCCAGGTCACCGAAACCTTCCTGGTAGGCCCAGCCGAACAGCGAACCGTAGAAGCGGGTGCTGGCCGCGGCGTCCGCCGTGGTCAGTGTGACCCACGACGGCACGCCCTCCTCATAGCTGTTGATGTCCACCACTTCTCTCCTTACGTGCAGGGCTCTTTCGACGCCGCAGCGGCGCACTTCCCTAACATGTCAACCATAGACATACATGTCACTGACTGACAAGTAGATCAGTAGACGACAGTTTCGTCTTGCTATGCTGCGTAGCGTGACGGAGACTGCGAAGAACCGACGGTCGGGGCTGCGCGAAGCCACGCGTCGAGCCGTGCGCGCCGAGATCGCCAACGCCGCAATGACCCTGTTCATGGAGCGAGGTTTCGAAGAGACCACCGTGGAACAGGTCGCTTCCGCCGTGGGTATGTCAGGGCGCAGCATCTTTCGTTACTTCGACACAAAAGAGGACATGGTCGTCGGGTCCATGGAACAAGTGGGCCACGACCTGGCCGCCGCCCTGAGGGCACGACCGGCAGACGAGTCGGTATGGGAGGCCCTGCGGCGCGCGTTCGACGAACCGCTCCGCGCACTCAAGAACGACGGCGGGATCGCCCTGGCCCGATCCACACTGCTGGCCACCACACCCTCTCTGCGCGCCGCCCAACAGCAGAAACACGCCCAGTGGAACGCCCTCCTCGCCCCCGCCGTCATCGATCGGCTCACCGGCCCGCCGACCACCCGCGAGTACCAAGCGCGTGCCATCGCCGCCGCCGCATTGGCCTGCCTGGATGTCGCCGTCGAAGAATGGACCAACTCCGAGGGCAAGAAACCCCTGGACGCCCTACTCGACACAGCGATCGCGTCGGTTCGGCAGTAGCGCCCCCAGGACGACTGCAGCCTTGCCGCGCAGCGAAGAGGCCTGCGTGCCGTTCCGCCCTTTCAGTTCAGGGCCGGGGTGGGCGCGCCGCCAGCCGCGCGGTGGTCGAGTAGTGAGAACCCAACAATCGCGAGCACGCGAGCCAGCCCCGCAGTCGGGCCAACCGCCGAGTCGAATGCACCACCCCTGCCCGCCCGGCCACCAACTGGCCACCACCCCGCGCCGGATAGCCAGAAGCGGAGCCGCCGTAGGACGCGGGTGGTTGCGTCGCGCAGCTACGAAGGTTCGCGTGCGACTCCCGGCAGAGCGGATCCATCCACGGGGCCGCTTGTCGAGTCGCCACACAAGCACTGCCGACGCACTTCGCCACCGAGGGTTCCCCAGCCAGCAGAACCCCCTGTGGCCGGGCATCGCTGGACAGGGTCAGCCCCCATAACGATATCGATTTAAGCTCGCCAATGGTATCGTTCTCCTTAACAGGGTCACCTAGGAAGGGCTGCCCACATGGCCAGGACCGTCATCGACCTCGACGAGAAGATGGTTGCCGAGGCCATGCGCATCTTCGGCACCAAGACGAAGGCCAAGGCCGTACGCCTCGCCATGGAAGACGCAGTCAAGCGCCACCTGCGCCAGGAGTTCTTCGACGCCATGGACGCCGGCGAACTCGACTTCAGCGAGATCGTCGAGAGCACCGGGCCTCGCAACGCCGACGGATCCCTCAAGCACAACGGCGGCCGGGCCGGCTGATGCAGGACCGATACCTGATCGACAAATCCGCCCTCGCACGCTGGACGAAACCGAACGTCAAGGAGGTACTCAAACCCCTCCACGAGCGCTACCTCCTCGCCGTGTGCCAACCCACCGAGTACGAAATGATCCACTCGGCCCGGGACAGCACGGAAGCAACACGGATCAGCACCTGGCTCCACGCCTTCGACTACCTGCCCAGCGACGAGGACACCTTCACCCACGCGCTGGAGGTCCAGCGCCATGCACTCAACGCGGGCTTCCATCGTGCCCTCTCCCTCCCCGACCTGCTCATCGCCGCCACCGCAGAGCTGAACCAGCTGACCGTCCTCCACTACGACGGCGACTTCGACATGATCGCCACCCTCACAGGCCAGCCCACCGAATGGGTCGCCCCACCCGGCAGTGCCGACCGCTGAGAACCTCGACCTTGACAGGCACCCCCCTTGGCAGCGTCCGGGACTGGCGCGGTGGCTTACAGGCGCCAAGGGTCTTGTACGAAGATCACCGCTGGCCGTGTGGGCACGATGGCGCGGGCCCTGTTGCGGACGGGGCCGGATGAACCAGCGACGCCATGGCAGCGAGTGGAGGTGTGCTCTCGCTCGGCGGGCACAGCTTGGTGGGTCGGCTCAGTTCGGAGAGGGCCCCAATGTGTCCCACGGAGAGGTTTTCGGCAGCCTTCTAGTAGGACTCCGTTAGGTTTGTCTGGATCTTGAGGGGTGGCGTCCGCCGGAGGTTCTCGGTAGGGGGCGGTGGCAGGTGGTGCAGGTGCCGGTCCAGCAGCTCAGCAGGGTCTGGAGGGTGTCGAGAACCTGGTAGAGGGACAGTGCGGTGTGCGGGCTTTTGGGGAGAGCCGGTGTTCGGTGAGGAAGGCGTGGGCGGCGGTGACCAGGGTGACGTGGTGGTGCCAGCCGTTCCAGGAGCGGCCCTCGAAGTGGTCCAGCCCGAGTCCGTGCTTGAGTTCCCGGTAGTCGTGCTCGATCCGCCAGCGGATCTTCGCCAGGCGGACCAGTTCGGCGATCGGGGTGTCTTGGGGCAGGTTGGACAGCCAGTAGTCGGTGGGGGCTTCGGCTTCGGCGGGCCATTCGGCCAGCAGTGTGACTTCGGGCAGAACGCCGTCCCAGCGGTCGTCGTGCGCGGTGGCGGCGACTTGGGCCAGGCGACGGGCCTTGACCCCGGCGGGCCGCACGCGCAGGGCCAGGAAGTGCGAGCGCATCGGTCCCCGTGAGCCTTCAACGCCAGGTGACCGGGGTGAAGGCCCGCCGTGGACTGGCGGTGGCCAGGGCGGCCACCGCCAGCGGTGTCTGCCGGTAGCGGGGCTGGGGCCGGCGGCCGTTGCCGGACCAGGGCGGGGCGGTGGGCACCGCGTCGTGCGGGTGGATGGTCACGTCTGAACGGATGGCGACGACGTATCCGATGCCCCGGCTGTCTATTCCGTCCCGGAAGTCTGCCTTCTGGCCGTAGCCGGCGTCGGCCACCAGGACCGGCGGGACCAGGCCCCATCCGGCCAGCTCATCGATGATGTCCAACGCCAGCCGCCACTTCTCGCGGTGCCCGATCTCCTCGGGCACCGCGGTCTTGCGGCGTCGCTCGGTATCGGCGGCCCAGTCCTCGTTGACGAACAGACGCCACTGCAGTGGGCAGGACGCGGTGTCGGTGACCGCGTGCACGCTCACCGCGACCTGACAGTTGGCCTGCTTGCCCAGCGCTCCGCAGTACTGGTGCGCAACCGCCACCGACATCCGGCCGTCCTTGGGGAACGACACGTCACCGACGGCCCAGGCATCCGGGCCGATCAGCGGAAGCATCCGCTCCGCGATCCGCCGCCGGACCGGGACCGGATCCCAGGTGGACTGGTTCACGAACTGCTGCAGATTCTGCTCGTTGCCGTCCGGAAGCCGCTCCGCCATCGGCTGGATCGACTTGCGCCGCCCGTCCAGCATCAGCCCCCGCAGATAGCAGCCGCCCTTCGCCCGCTGATCCCGCCGCGGAACCGACGCGAACACATCCGCCACGAACGCCGATAACTCCGCCCGCAGTCCCTCGACCTGCCGCACGTCCATCCAACCAATATGCTCCGACCGAACACGATCGGGAAGACCTAACGGAGTCCTACTAGTTGACGGTGACCGCTTGGAACGTGCGGCGCGCCACGGTGACTCGGGCGGACCGGACAAGCTGCTTCACCATCGCCTTGTAGCGGTCGTCGAGGTAGGCCTGCTGCACCTGCTTGCGTACCTGTGTGAAGGGCGGGGTGGTGATCGGCGTGCGGCCGTTGGGGGAGGTCAGGCTTACGGCGCCGGACTTCTTCGCCTGTCGGAAGTCGCTCTTGTGGGCCAGGTAGTAGGAGCGCAGTGCCTTGTCGTCCGTGGTGATGACGTGCGCGTCCGCCAGCTTCTTCTCCAGGCTGAACGTCAGGCTGTTGAGTACGTAGCCGAGGTAGTTCGCCTCGGTGTACTGCACGGGCCCGTAGATGACCTGGTGCGAGGCGACGGCCTGCTGCCGCCGCTGGTTCTCCTTGGTCCAGTTGAAGAGGAAGGCCGCGTAGCCCGGGTCCGCGAGGAGACCGTAGCGGTGGGCCAACCGCTGCTGGACGGTGGTGCGGGTGACGTCGGCGAGGGCCTGCTTCTTGATGTAGTCGGTGGGGGTGCGGCCGCCGTAGGAAGTCGTCCAGAAGTGGGGGCCGTCCTGGGCGCCGAACGTGTTCTGGAAGTGGGTGAAGGTGGCGGAGCGTTCCTGCGCGAGGTAGAGCGAGAACTCGCGTACGGGGATGGTCTGGCCGTCGATCGTGGCGATCACCGCGGCGGGTGACGGGGCGGTCGCCTGCCGTGGAGCTCCGCTGTCGGCGAGGAGGGAGAGGCCGGTGATCGCGGCCGCGACAGCCAGGGCGACGGCCCCGAGCAGCCACCACGGCAGCACACGGCGGGGCGGGCGGGCCGTGGTCCTGGGGCGGGCCGTGGTCTTCGGTCGGGTGGCGGTCTTCGGCCGGGCGGCGGTTGCGGCCTTGCGGACCTGGCGGGTCGACGTGGTCATTCCTGGCTCCTCACGGTCGCCATGGGTGGTGGTGGGGGGTGGGGGCCCCCCGGGGGGGGGGCGGCGCCGCCACCACCACCGAATCACAAACCCCCGGCGGGGGGTGGTTTTTGTTTGGGTTGGTCGTGCGGGGGCGGGTGGGGTGGGGGTGGGGGGCGCGGGGGGGGGGGGGGGGCCGGACTCCGCCACCTGCTCGTACCGTCAGCCGGCGGCGAGCTGGTTGATCTCGGTGGTGTTCAGGGCCCGGTTGTAGAAGTGGACGTCGTCGATCTGGCCGTTTGTCCAGTCAACCTGGTAGTCGTTCCACCATGCGCTGCCGATCTGCGTCGGGCCGACCGCCTTCCACGCGGAGGAGAACGCCGTGCTCGCCTGGAGGGTGCCGTTGACGTAGAGCGAGATCGTCGACGCGCTGCTGTTGTACACGCCGACCACGTGGTACCAGGTGCCGGTGGAGGGCGCGAGGCCGGTGACGGATGTCAGGGTCGAGGTCGTCGAGTCCGACCCGCGCTCGGCGAAAGCGAATTTGCCGCCCGTCAGTTGCAGGTAGAAGGGACTGATGAGGCCGCCGTCGACGCTGACGAAGGTCTGGTTGCCGCTGAGGCTGTTCAGCTTCACCCAGGCCGCGACCGAGTAGCTCGCGCTGGTGTCCACCGGCACCACCGGGATGTTCACCTCGGTGCCCGCTGTGCCGTCCAGGCTCACCGCGTTGCCACCGACCTTGCCGCTGCCGGCCCACGCGGCGGCTGGGTTGAGGCCGCCCCACGCGCTGTTCCCCATGAAGTCCGAGGTATTCGAGCCGGTGCCCTCGTCCAGTTCGTAGTCAGCGGTGGCGGCGGTCGCCAGGGCGACGGCCTCCTGGCGGTTGAGCGCCTTGCTGAACATCCGTACGTCGTCGATGGCGCCGTTGGTGAAGTCGACGGCGTTGCCGTTCCACTTGGCGCGGCCGATTACTGTGTGCCCGGTTGCCTTCCAGGGGGAGGAGAAGGCGGTGGTGCCCTGGAGCGTTCCGTTGACGTACAGCGCGATGGTGTGGGCGCTGTTGTCGTAGACACCGGTCAGGTGGTACCAGGTGCCGGTGACCGGGGTGCCGCCGGTCACCTGTGTCGCGGTCGAGTTTGTCGAGTCGCTGCTTCGCACGGTGAACGCGAAGGTGCCGCCGGTGAGTTGGAGGTAGAAGGGGCTGATGGAGCTGCCGTCGATGCTGGCGATGGTCTGGTTGCCGGTGAGGCTGTTGAGCTTGACCCAGGCCGAGACCGAGTAGCTCGCGCTGGTGTCCAGTGCGGTGGTGGGTACGTCGACGTAGCTGGTGCTGCCGCCGGTCAGGCTGACCGCGTTGGTGCCGATCTTGCCGGTTGTCCAGGAGGCCCCGGACAGCAGTGTGCCGGTGTTGTGATCGTTGGTGGTGTCGGCGGCGGTGGTACCGGTGCCCTCCTCGAAGTTCCAGCGTGCTCCGTAGCTTGCTGTCGGCGTCACACCGCTGCCGTTGTAAGCGCCGATGTTGGGCGCGGTCGTGGCGGAGACGGTGTTGCCGAAGTAGTCCAGGCCGCCGTTACCCGACACCAGTACGCCCGCGCCGATGGCGGGGGAGCCGGGTTGCAGCTTGTAGGCCGCCGCCGAGCTGAGGCCCGAACTCGCCCCACCGGGGGAGACGAGCAAGGGGTTGGTCGTCACCTTGTTGGCGTCGGTCGGCTCACTGCTGGCGTGGGTGCCGTAGAACAGGTTGTGGGTCCAGGTACCCGAGGAGGAGTAGCTGCCCCCGGATCCCGCGTTGTAGACGAGGTTGTTGGAAAAGACGATGTTGTTCGCTGCCGGTGTGCCCGCGTCGACCCCGCCGTTGTCGCCGGGGCCGAGGTAGATGGTGTTGTTGTAGACCTGTGCGGTACCGGTGGAGACGACGCCCTCCAGCGTCGGCAGCACAGAGCTGATCGAGCCGTCGTTCTGGCTGATGTTGTAGCGGACGATGGAGTCCTTGGCGCCGAAGGTGCTGCTGCAGCAGTACTCCTGGAAGCCGAACGGATTGTCGTGGGTGTAGTTGTACTGGATGATCGTGCCGGTGTTGTCGTGGTCGATGTCGAACGCTTCGCCGTCCCAGAGGGCGCGCCACTGGCGGGAGATCTCGTTGTTCTGCCAGATGCCGTTGTTGTTCAGCGCCATCCAGAACCCGGCGCCGGAGAAGCGGTAGCCGCTGTTGGTCGCCATGTTGTACTGGACCAGCGGATTGTCGCAGTACACGCAGACGATGTCGTTGCCGCCCATGTCGGTCAGCGTGTTGTTCTGGATCACGACGTTCGACGTCAGGATGCCGTGTCCGGTGCCGTTGAGGGAACCGAGGTAGATGCCGCCGGCATCGACCTTGGTGAGTGTGTTGCCCTGAAGCAGCACATCGTCCCAGCCGTTGCTGCTGTTGTTGTCGTTCAGGTTGAACGCGATACCCGACGATGTGCTGGGCTGCGGCCCGGCCCCCCAGGTGCCTTTCACATCGTGGATGTTGTTGTTGACGATGTGGATCCCGTGCAGGATGCCACTGGTGTCGTTCTGGAGTTGGATGCCGCTGCGGACCGCTGCGGTCGTGGTCGTGTTGGTGATCTCCAGGTTCTGAATCGTCCAGTACTGCTGGCTGACGAGGTAGACCGCCGCGTCGGCGCCCGCGCCGTTGATGATTGGCGCGGCCCCCGAGCCGTAGCTCGACACCACGATCTGATTGCCGCTGGCGCCGGACCCCAGGGGGTGGAGTTCGCCGGTCCAGGAGCCGCCGTCCTGGAAGAGGATCTGGTTGCCGGCGACGAAGGTGGTGGCGTTGACGTTGGTGAGCGTCTTCCACGGCGTGCTGGTGGTGCATCCGTCGTTGCTGTCGCTGCCGCTGCTGGACGAGACGTAATAGGTGGTGCAGGTCGTCGCCGCGTGGGCTTGAGTGCTGGGCATGATCATGACGCCCAGTACGGCTATCGCGGTTCCTGCCGCCGAGAGCAGGCGGCGTGGCCATCTTCGCATGTGCGTTCCTCTTTGAACGTGAACGGATGGGACGGGAACCGCCTCAGGCCATTCGGATCATGTTCCAGGACAGAGGCGGCAGGGATGCCCTGAGGGTGCCGTCGGTGAGGGCGGCCCCGTAGGACGTGATGGGGGTGACGCGCTCGCGGTCCGCGAGGGTGTTGGCGGCGTCGGGGTCGGCGTCGGCGAGGACCGAGTGCTCGACGACCCTGTTCAGGCAGAGGCCACGCAGCGCGACCTCCAGGGGCAGCGACTCGGTCTGGCTGCGGTTGACGGCGAAGACCGTGACGGCCCCGATCGCGTCGTCGATGACGGCCGTGGCGTGCAGCAGGGGTACGTCGCCGAACCTGGCGGTGGGATAGCTGGGGCTGTCGATCCGGACCTCCAGCACCCTGCCCCGGCCGTATCGCGAGGCCTGGGCGAAGGGGTGGAAGGTGGTTTGCCGCCAGGCGGGGCCGCCGGGCTCGGTCGTGATCGGGGCGATGACGTTGACGAGCTGGGCGAGGCAGGCGATGGTGACGCGGTCGGCGTGCCGGAGCAGCGTGATGAGCAGGGAGCCGAAGACGACGGCGTCGGTGACGGTGTACACGTCCTCCAGAAGCCGGGGAGCCTCCTTCCAGTTGCGGGGTTCGCTCTCGGCGCGCGAGGAGTACCAGATGTTCCACTCGTCGAAGGAAATGCCGATCTTCTTCTTCGACTTCAGGCGGGCGCCGACCGCGTCACAGGTCGCGATGGTGTTCTCGATGAAGGACTCGGTGTCCACGGCGGAGGCCAGGAAGGAGTCGCGGTCGCCGTCGTCGTCCTGGTAGTAGGCGTGCATCGAGATGTAGTCCACGTGCTCGTACGCGTGTCCCAGGACCGTGGACTCCCACGCGCCGAACGTCGGCATGAACTGCCCGGAGCTGCCGCAGGCGATCAGCTTCACCTCGGGGTCGATCAGCCGCATCGCCCAGGCGGTCGTCGCGGCGAGCTTGCCGTACTCGTCGGCGTCCTTGTGGCCGATCTGCCAGGCGCCGTCCATCTCGTTGCCCAGGCACCACAGGCGCACGCCATAGGGCTCCTTGTCACCGTGATCGGCCCGCTCGTCGGAACGGGTCGTACCGCCGGGGTGGTTGGCGTACTCCAGAAGCTCCAGCGCCTCCTTCGTGCCGCGCGTACCGAGGTTGACGGCGAGCATCGGCTCGCTGCCCTCGACCTTGCGCAGGAAGTCCATGAACTCCGACAGCCCGAACTGGTTGGTCTCCGTCGCCCGCCACGCCGGGTCCAGGCGGCGCGGGCGCAGCTCCTTCGGGCCGACGCCGTCCTCCCAGTCGAACCCGGAGACGAAGTTGCCGCCCAGGTAACGGATGGCGGTGACACCGAGTTCGCGGACCAGGTCCAGGACGTCGCCGCGCAGGCCCTCGGCGTCGGCGGTCGGGTGCCCAGGCTCGTAGATGCCGGTGTAGACGCAGCGGCCCAGGTGCTCGACGAACGAGCCGAACAGCCGGGGATCGACGGTTCCGACCTCGAATGCGGAGTCGAGGACGAAGCGGGCGGGACGGTGCATAGCGGCCTTTCCACTACGACGAGAAGTCAGGCGAGGCGTCAGGCGAGGCGTCAGGG
Source organism: Streptomyces sp. NPDC059373 (assembly GCF_042751495.1). Lineage (NCBI taxonomy): Bacteria > Bacillati > Actinomycetota > Actinomycetes > Kitasatosporales > Streptomycetaceae > Streptomyces > Streptomyces sp. NPDC059373. Next base: position 171,764 of record NZ_JBHYXC010000003.1, read on the forward strand.
GGCGGTGAGGTCCGGCTCGACCGGCTCGTCGCGGTCGCAGCGCAGTTCCCCGTCGACCACCCGCACCGCGGCGACCTGAAGGGACGAGCGGCGGCTCGCGTACGTACCGTCGTCTCCGGCGGGTCCGCGGTCGGGGTGGGTGAAGTAGAAGACGTAACCCGTGTCTCCCTGGACGACCACGTCGGCGTGCAGGCCGATCGTGCCGTCGTCGGGGCGTGCGCCCGGGGAGTCCAGGATCAGTCCCCGGTGCTCCCAGTGCCGCAGGTCGGCCGAGCGCAGGACGCCCTGCCCGCGCCACTCGTCCACAAGCATCCAGTAGTGGCCGCCCAGCTCGAAGACGTTGGGGCCCTCGTGCGGACGGTGGGTGACGGCGGGGCCGGCCGGCTTCCAGTCGTAGAGGTCGGCGCTGTCGGCCGTATACGTATGCGAACCGTGGCGCTCGTCCTTGAACCACATACGGAAACCACGGCCGTCCGGCAGCGGGTACACGCACGCGTCGATCACCCGGTCGGAGCCCAGGTCGAGGGGGCCCACGAAGGTCCAGTCGAGCAGGTCCGTGCTGGTGTGGTGCAGAATCCGGGCCTCGCCGGACCAGGAGTCGGGCACGCCCCGGAGGTAGCTGACGTACATGTGGTACTGCCCGTTGTGCCAGATGATCTCGGGCGCCCAGAAGGTGTTCCGGCCCCATTCGAAGTCGAGCCCGGTGAGGGTTCCCCGGTAGACCCAGGTCCGGCCGCCGTCCGACGACGTCGCCACGCCGAGGTCGGTGCCGTGCACCCAGGCCACCCCCTCTCCGGGCGCGGCGGTGCGGCGGTTGGTATAAACCAGCCACCATTCGCCGGTCTCTCGGTTCCTGATGACGGTGGGGTCGGCGGCCCCGTCGTGCACCGGGTCGCGGAAAAGCGGGGCGTTCACGGCACCGGCCACGTGATCAGCCCTTCAGCCCGGAGTTGGCGAAGCCGCGGACGTAGCTGCGCTGGGCTGCCAGGAAAAGGATGACGACGGGCACCAGGTAGAGCAGCGCCCCGCCGGCGATCAGGTTCGGCAGCGGGAAGCCCTGGTTGATGACGTAGCCGTTGCCGACTCCGACGGCCAGCGTGGTGTTGGACTGGTCGAGCAGCAGGTTCGGCGCGATGAAGTCGCCCCAGACCGTGTTGAAGGCCAGCACGAACGCCGTCACCAGCAGCGGGCGCGACAGCGGCAGGAAGATCTGTACGAAGATCCGGATCCGGCCCGCGCCGTCGATGACCGCCGCCTCCTCCAGTTCCTTGGGGAAGCTGGAGAAGAACTGCCGGTACAGGAAGATCGCGTACGGTGCTCCGGCCGTGCCCCATAGCACCCAGGGCCAGTAGGTGCCCACCAGGCCGAAGTTGGCGAACAGCAGATAGGTGGGGATCAGGGTGACGATCTGCGGCACCATCATTGTCGAGATGAGCAGGCCGAACAGCAGGTTCTTGCCGGGGGCGCGCAGCCGGGCGAAGCCGTAGCCGACGACCGCGGAACTGAGGGTGGTGAGCAGCGCGAACAGCGCCGACAGGACCACCGAGTTGCGGGCGAATCGCCAGAACGGGATGAGGGTGACGACCTTCTTGTAGTTGCTCCACTCGAACACCGAGGGCAGCCAGGTGTCCTCGTTGACCGCGTTGGCGGACCGCAGCGAACTGATGATCAGCTCCGCGAAGGGCAGGACCATCAGGACGGAGACGATCAGCAGGACGGTGAAGACGACCGGGTGCCTGGGCCTCCGCTGGTACCAGATCGGTCGCGCCGCACCGTTCGCGGGCATCTTGCCGGCCGCGGAGATCTGGGATTTCTCATCGAGTGCCATGGCGGATCAGCCCTTCCCGGACGCGGTGGGATCGACGGCGTAGAACACACTGCGTCCGACGAGTTTGAAGATCAGCACGGTCAGGACGACGATGACCAGGAAGAACACGGTCAGCATCGCCGAGCCGTAGCCGTACCTCGAATACGCGAAGAACTGCGAGTACACGTCGACCATGTAGACCCGGTTGGCGTTCGGGATGTTGGTGTAGAGGTCGCCGCCGCCGGTGCTGATCGGTGAGAGCAGCAGGGCCGGGACGAAGGTCTGCAATGTGGTGATGGTGACCAGAACGGTCTGGAAGAGCAGGACGGGGGAGATCACCGGGAGCGTGACGTGCCGGAAGGCGGTGAGCGCGCCGCCGCCGTCCAGTTTCACGGCCTCCAGCTGCTCCATCGGCACGGTTTGCAGGGCCGCCAGGTTGATGATGATGCCGGCGCCGACACCCCACAGCAGGACGACGATCAGGACGATGAAGGCCCGATTGCCGGTGAGCCAGTTCACCGCGTCGGCCCCGAACATCGCCCCCACCCGGTTCGCGGCTCCGGAGTTCTGGTCGAAGACCACCTTCCAGATGAGCGCGCTCGCGACCGGGGGCACGATCGCCGGAATGTAGATCAGCGTCCGGAAGACCGTGCGCCCGCGGACGCGTTCGTTGAGCAGTACGGCCAGAACCAGGCTCCCGATGATCGTCGCCGGGACGATGATCGCGACCAGGAGCAGGGTCTTGGACAGCGACGACAAGGTGTCCGGCGACGTGAGCACCTCGCGGTAGTTGGCCAGGCCCACCCATGGTTTGAACACGGAGACGCCGTCCCATGCGGTGAAACTGAGGTACAGGGCGTAGCCCACCGGGAACAGGGTCAGCACCGCGGTGCCGATGATCCACGGTGAGAGGAAGCCGTAGAACGCCAGAGCCTCACCTTTACCGCTGTCGAGCCGGCGCCTCTTGGCCGGCCCGACGGACCGGACGCGTTGCAGTCGCATGTCCGTGCCTACTTTCCTGCGAGCTTCTTGCCGTTCGCCAGCACGGCGTTGACGTCCTTGGTCAGCAGGTCGGCCAGGGCCGCCACGGACTTGCCGGCGCCCACGGCGGCCGTGAAGTCCTTGGCCAGGGTGGTGTTCAGCGCGGTGGTCAGGGCGTAGGGGGTGGCGACCGGGATGACGGACACGTAGGGCAGTTCGTCGGTCTGGACCTTGAAGGAGGCCTTCTGGAACTCGGTCTTCTGCGGCACCAGGGACAGCATCGACTTCATCGAGGGCAGGCCGTTTCCGGCGGCGATCCGCTTGGCGGCGCCGTCACCGCCGCAGTACCACTCCATGAACTCGAAGGCGGCACCGGGGTTCTGCGACTTGGCCGGGATCCAGTAGCCCACGGCGCCGAAGGAGGGGCTGACCCGCTTGCTGCCCAGCATCGGGGCCGCCGCGAAGACGGTCTTGGACTGGTACGCCGGGGCGGTGCCGGCGACGAAGCCGTTGAACCAGTACCCCTGGCCGGCGGTGGCCTGCTTGCCCGCGAGGTATTCGGGGCCGTCCCAGTCCGGGCTGGGGTTGATGGCCGAGTAACCGACCTTCGCCTTGGCGGCGTTGACCAGCCAGGTCAGGGCCCTGATCGCCTCGGGGGAGGTGAAGTCCGCGGTGCCCAGGTCCTCGGACATGATCCGGCCGCCGGCGGTCGCCACCATCGCGGCTATCTGGTCCATGCCGGGCGTCGTGGTGTACAGCCCGTACACGCTGGTCTTGCCGTGGGACGACTTGGTGAGCTTCTTGGAGGCCTCGAGCAGCTCGTCGTAGGTGATCGGCTTCGTCGGGTCCGGCGCGGTCAGCCCGGCGGCCGACCACATGTCCGAGTTGTACCACCACATCGCGTCCTGCGACCAGTCCTTGGCGATGCCGTAGCGGGCGCCCTTGCCCTGGGTCTTGCCGTCCCACTTCCAGCAGTTGTTGATGGGCAGGATGTCGGAGGTCTTGAGGATGCTGCTCTTGGCGAAGTACTCGTCCAGGTCCAGGGCGATGCCCCGGCTCGCGATGTACGGCGTGACATCCGTTCCGGCGTCGCGCACCAGGTCCGGCGGGTTACCGGCGGCCAGCATGGCGTTCAGGCGGGTCGGGTCGGTCAGGATGATCTTGATCTTCAGCCCCGGGTATGCCTTCTCGAAGGCGGCGACCTCGGCGGGGGTGATCTCACCCTGGTTGCTCATGATCGTCAGAGTGCCCTTCTTGGGCGCCTTGACGGAGGCGGAGGAGGACGAGGACGAGGTGCCCGAACAGGCGCTGAGGGCGGCTGCTCCGGCCATGAAGCCCACGCTCTTGAGCACCGAGCGTCTGCTGAAAGCCTGTGAGTGCTGCATGGTGCCTAACTCCTTTGATAGGACCTGTTGGTAAGACCACTGGCAGAGACCGCGGTCGGTCTGGCGCATGACGGCATGACCGACCGCCCTGTGTGGGGATGCTGGTGGGCGCGCAGGCTGTGAGGCGCGCATGCAGAGGTGACTCAGGCGCCGGGGACCGCCGGATGAGGCGGGCCTGGCGGTGGGAGGCCGACCGACTTATGTCCTCGGGCGGCGGCGTGCTGATTCAGGCGGGCCCGCTGCCGGACCGGCTGTTACGCGTTCATGTGCGGGCGGAACTGTCGTGTTTCGTCTTTCGTCGTGGCTAATCGGTTCCCGGGGCCGTGCGGAGCCGTTATGAGGGGGCTGTTCATACGCCCGCCCCGTCGAGCGCCGCCGCGTGCTCCCCGGGCACGGTCAGCACGGATGCGTGCCGAATGCCCGGCGGCAGGGAGATCTCCGAACGCGTCCACCGCACCCCGTCCGGGCTGGAGGCGGCGCCGTACCGGCCCTCCAGGTAGTGGTCGAAGAGCAGCACCCACTCCTCGCCCCGGCGGAAGAAGGCGGGCCCTTCCACCGGCGCCGGGCTGACCGGCCCGCTCGGCTGGGCGAAGCCCGTGCCCGGCCGCGAGAACGTGGTGACCAGGATGTACTTGTGGTCCGTGGACGGATCGTTGGTGCCGCGCTCGTCCTTGAAGGCCATCACGAACCGGCCGTCGTGGTGGGTGACGGTCGCGTCGATCACCGAATACCCCGGGTCGAAGAACAGCTCGGCCGGCGAGTAGCTGACGAAGTCGCTGGTCGTGCAGTGCCAGATCCGATGGTCCTGACCGACGTTCGCGAAGTCGCGTCCCTCGGCCGTGCTGCCGGCTCCCTCGACCACCGACGACCAGATCAGGTGGTAGAGCCCGGTGGCCGGGTCCAGGAAGAACTCCGGGGCCCAGGCGTTGTGCGCGCCGTCGATCCCGGCCATGACCGGCAGCAGCTCCTGCTCCGACCAGGTCAGCAGGTCGGCGGAGGTCGCGTGGACGATGCTGGGACTGGTCCAGCCGTCGGTGGCCAGCAGATGGAACAGCCCGTCGGGTCCGATGCCCAGGAAGGGGTCACGGAGCCTGCCCGTGCCGACCGTTCCCCGCAGGAGCGGGCGGCCTTCGTTGACGGCGCTGAACTCCTGGCCGTCGTGGCTGACCGCCAGATGGAGTGCCTCGTCGGCATCCGTGAAGTACGAGACCACATACATCAGCCACGCTCGGGCGGTGCGGTGGTGCCACGGACGATGAGTGAGGTCGGCATCTGCATGTGCTCCATCAGGGGTGCGTTGCCATCGATGATCGACATGAGCGCGCGGACCGCGGTCTGCCCCATGTCGTGCAGCGGCTGGCGGACGGTCGTGACTCCGGGATACGACTGCGCTGCCTGGGGGAGGTCGTCGAAGCCGACGACCGACAACTGCTCGGGGACGCTTGAACCGTGCTTGCGCGCGGCATCGACCGCCCCGAAGGCGATGAGGTCGGCGCCTGTCATGATCGCGGTCGGGCGATGTTCCTCGATGATGCGGGACGCGGTACGGAAGCCTGAGACGTAGCTGAAGTCGCAGTAGGCGACCATGTCCTCGTCCACGGGGAGGCCGGCGAGCCGCATCGCGTCACGGAAGCCCTCGTACCGGATGGTGGAGCTCTCCAGGTCGAGGTTGCCGCCGATGTAGGCGATCCGCCGGTGCCCCAGGTCGATGAGGTGCTGGGCCGCGCTGCGCGTGCCCTGGTAGTTGTCGACGGTGATCCTCGGCAGATCGACGTCGATGCGGCGCGGGTCGATGACGACGGTCGGGATCTTGCGCTGGCGCAGCAGGGAGATCGTCTGGTCCTCCAGCACCGGCGCGATCATCAGCAGGCCGTCGACGAGCCCCCGGGTCAGGAACTCGATCCGTTCCCGTTCGCGCGAGCTGTCGTGATAGCTGGCGTTGATCAGGGCCTCGAACTCGACGCTGGCCAGTTCGTCGGCGATCCCCCGTACGATCTCCAGCCCGTACTGGATCGTGAGGTCGAGGGTCAGCACCCCGACCAGCCCCGTCCGGCCGCCCTTGAGGCCCCGGGCGGACACATTCGGTACGTATCCGAGGCGCTCGACGACCTCCATGACGCGCCGGCGGGTGTCGTCGGACGCTCCCGGCTTGCCGTTGAGCACGTTCGACACGGTCATCGCGGAGACGCCGGCCTCCTCGGCCACCTGCGCGATCGTCACGCGATGGGACACAACGCCTCCGTCATCCGATCGGTGTTCGTGGTGAACTGGCTCACATCGGGGCTAAAGTTAACGATAAAGTAGGACGCGGTCAACGGTCGATCGCAACGAATATGTAACGTCGAGTTCACCGGCCTCCGCACCGCCCCACCGCATCCGCGATCCGGAGGACGATCATGCGCTACCGCGAACTGGGCCGAAGCGGCCTGTCCCGTGTCCGAGACAGGCCACGGAGCCTGGGGCATCGGCGAGGCCGACTGGCTCGGCGGCCACGAAGATTCACGTGCGACTCCCGGCAGGGGCGGATCCATCCGCGGGGCCGCTTGTCGAGTTGCCACATAGGTGATGTCGCCGCACCAGCGCACCCGCGGCGCGGTGAAATCCCGCTCCAGCAGATCCGGGGCCTTCGGCGCCGGGGCATCCTGCACCGTGATCCGCTTCGCCTTACGCAGGTGCCGGCCCGAAATCCCGGCAGCCCGCATCAACCGCGCGACCCGCTTGTGATTCACCACGACCCGGTCTCCCGCAGCTCACGGGTGATCCGCGGCACCCCGTAGGCGTCCTTCACGGCCCCGTGAATACCCCGGATCCGCTCGGTCAGCTCCGCCTCTGCCACGGCCCGATCCCGGCGGGCCGGCTCCGTGACACGCCAGCGATAGAAGCCCGGTTGGTCACGGCAGTTCCGCAGGCACGTGGCCTGGACGGCACCGCAGAGTCGATCCCCCTGTCCGACGCGTCCACGGACGCCGTCCTGGTGGCCGAGGCCTGGCACTGGGTCGACTCGCAGCGGGCCATCCCCGAGGTCGCCGCAGCGCCGCAGCGAGCCCCGAACCTCCTTCGCGGTTTCCGCGGGCTGCCGCGGAGCGGGTGGACGGGACGCCTCACATCGCTTGGTCGAGGACGGCAAGAAAGGCGTCCGGCGATTCGGGGCCGGTCAGGGCCTGCTCCGTCCAGATGCACTTGCCCGTCGCCGTGTACCGGGTGCCCCACCGCTGGGACAGCGCGGCGACCAGTTGCAGACCCCGGCCGCCCTCGTCCGTCTCGGACGCCCGGCGGATCCGGGGCGTGGTGAGGCTGCCGTCGGAGACCTCGCAGACCAGCGTGCGGCTGCATAGCAGGCGGAGCAGCATCGGGCCCCTGGCATAGCGCACCGCGTTGCCCACCAATTCGCTGACCAGTAGTTCCGTGGTCATCGCCAGCTCGTCCAAGTGCCACGTGGAGAGCTGTTCACGGGCCAGTCTGCGCGCCTGGCCCGCTGCCTGCGGCTCCATCGGCAGCGGCCATACGGCGATCGCTTTGGGCGGCAGCCCATGCACGCGGACGGCCAGCAGGGCCGCGTCGTCGGCGGACTGCTGCTGGTCGGTGAGGAGGCCCGAGATGAGCTTTTCGCAGAGGATGTCGAGGTCGCCGCTGCGGTCCTCGGCGAGCAGCCGGGCGAGATGGGCCATCCCGGCTTCGATGTCGCGGTCGACGGACTCGATGAGCCCGTCGGTGTAGAGGACGAGCAGGCTGTTCTCAGGCAGCACGAGTTCGACGTTCTCGAAGGGCGGTTCGGCGGCGCCCAGCGGGGGGTTCGGAGCCGAGTCGGGGAAGTAGACGGTGCCGTCGGCACGGACGACAGCGGGCGGCGGATGACCGGCGCGGGCGAAGGCGCAACCGCGGGTGCTGGGGTCGTAGACCGCGTACAGGCAGGTGGCGTACGAGTCGTCGCCGAGCCCGGAGACGATGTCGTTGAGGTGGGCGAGGATCTCCTCCGGGGGCAGGTCCAACTCGGCGAGGGTGTGTACGGCGGTGCGCAGCCGCCCCATGGTGGCCGCCTCCGAAAGCCCGTGGCCCATGACGTCGCCGATGACGAGGGCGACCCGGTCACTGGAGAGCGGGATGATGTCGTACCAGTCGCCGCCCACGTCCATGCCCTGCCCGGCGGGCAGATATCGGGCGGTGGCGGTGCAGGCGGGCAGCGAGGGCAGCGCCTGGGGCAGCAGGGCGTGCTGAAGCTCCTGCGCGCGGGTGTGCTCCGCGTCGAAGAGCCGGGCCCGTTCCAGCGCCTGGGCGACGAAGCCGCTGATCGCGACCAGCAGCGTGCGTTCCCCCCCGGTGAGGCGGCGCGGCCGGTCGAAGGAGATCACGCACACCCCGATCGGATGGTCCGAGGCGACCAGCGGCAGGAACGCCCACGCCTTCTTGCCCCCCGCCCCTGGATGGTCGGCCAGCTCCGGGTAGCGCGCGACGTACTCCTCGGGAGAGGAGACGAACTGCGGGGCGCGGGAGGCCAGGGCGTCCGCGACCGGGTTGTGCCCGGACACGGGAAGGCCCGCGATCCGGTCGAGGAAGTCCTGGTGATAGCCGACGCTGCCGACGACGTGCATCCGGTTGCCCTCGATGACCTGCACGACCAGCCCGACCGCGCCGAACGGCGGCAGTACGTGCCGGGCCACGGCGTCCGCCACGTCCGCGGAGCCGGTCGCGCTGGCGAGCGCCGCGGTCAGCTCCGCGATGCGGGCGGCCCGCTCGGCGTCGGCGCGTACGGCCGCCTCGCGCTCGGCCTCCCGCATCCGCTTGTCGTGGATGTCGGTGAAGTAGAAGGCCAGCCCATCGGGGAACGGGATCAGCCGCAGGTGGTACCAGCGCCCGGTTCCGGGTGCCCGGATGTCCAGTTCGGTGGGCGTGGACAGGGCGACGGTCTCCTGGCACAGGGCCCGCAGGTCGGGAATGCCGAACTCGGCGGCGAGGTCCCACACCGGGCGGCCGACCAGCTCCTGGCCGCGGCCGAGGACCCGCGCCGCCTCCATGTTGAGGAAGGTGACCCGCCACTCGTGGTCCAGCGCGAGAAAGCCGTCGCTCATGTGCCGCAGGGCGCGGCCGATCGCGTCACGGGCGCTGCGGGACTCCGTGCTGTCCCAGATCGTACCGATCACGCTGAGCGGCTGGTCGTTCTCGTCCCAGTTCACCCGGCCGCGTGACTGGATCCAGCCGGTGGTGCCGTCCGGGCGATTCACCCGGTATTCCGCACCGATCATGCTCCGGTCGCGGAGCGCCTTCTCGGCCGCGACGATCAGCAAGGACAGGTCGTCGGGGTGGACGGTGTTCCTCCACGTCTCGGTCCGCCCGTCGAACGTCTGCGGATCGATACCCAGTGCAGTCATCGCCGCCTCGTCCAACAGCAACTCGCCGGTGACGATGTTCCACTCAAAGGAACCGACGTGTACGGCCTTGGGCGCCTGCCGCAGGCCGCCCTCGGAAGGGCCCGCGGGAGACGCCTGCTCCTGTGGCGGCGGAGGGCCGGGCGGGAGTGGGCGGCGCAACCGCTCGGCGGCCCAGGCCGCGACGGCTTCCAGGAACGCCCACTGCTCGGGGCCCGGCTCGCTGGTGGCGTCGGCCAGGACGGTGAGCGATCCTATGAGGCCGTCCGGGCCGGACACCGGGACGGCCGCTGCGCCGGGAAGACCAAGGGCCGCCGAAGGCCCGGGGGCGGACTCGCCGGGCAGCGGTGGCGCGGGCACCCAGACCCGGCCTTCTTCGCGCGTGGCACGGGCACCGGGCGAGTCCCCCCGGTCGTCGAGGGACACCCAAGGTCCGGTCATCGCCCCGGGCAGCCCGCTGCTCGCGACCAGGCGCAGGTTGTGCTCACGCCCATGCCCGAACTCATGCACATGCACCATGCCGCCCACTCCGCCGAACTCGGCCACGGTCTGTTCCAACGCGAGACGCAGGGCTTCGATGACCTCTGTGTCGTCGCCTATTGCGCTGAGTATGAGCCGCCGGTCCATGTCCCTAATGTATATAATGTCCATGCCCGTGACGAAGTTTGTTCCGGTGATCAGCCCGGCGCTGATGCGTATCGCCCCATGCGTGAGCGTCCGGCGGTATGGCGAGACAGAAGGCTGGGGGAGTGAAACGGCAACCCGCACCGATGACAGCGCCGACCGCATCACCGGACGGCGCGTCGACGCCGGCCGGGGTGCCGCCCCCGCCGAGCCATAGCGGCAGCTTGTCCTGCGGGGGGCGGGACGGGCAGGTCGTCCGGAGCTCAGCCCGCTTGTGTTGCTGTTCGAACTCCATCGGTGAGAGGTAGGCCGGCGCGCTGTGGCGCCTGCGGGCGTTGTAGTAGGTGATCCACCGGAATATCTCCAGCCGTGCCTGACTCATCGTCACAAACAGCTTGTTGTGCATCCTGGCCACACCTCTGCAGCGCCGCTGCAGAAATGGCCGCACCTCGGCCTCACATCGCCGTCCGCGGGCTCGCCGAGCGCTTCAACCCCCGCCGGGGAAAGTCACCGAAAGCAAAAGCCCCAGGTCACGGCGAGTGAGTCCTGAGGCTTCCACAGAGCCGCCTTCGGGATTCGAACCCGAGACCTACGCATTACGAGCTCGCAAGATCGTTCCCCTGGGCTTACCTGACTGTCCCCATTTTCTTCGTTCTAGCAGGTCAGAAGGCATGCAATCCCCCGGGGCTTCGTGATCATTCACGGGGTTTCCCTCTCCTTCCGGCCCCAGATTGGCCTCAGGAAGGCCCCGCGCGCCGCCCATGCCGCCCTGCAGGACCGAGGCGACCGCGTCGACGCCGGCGGCGACCACTTCCAGACGGTCGGCGCCGTCCCGGCTGAACACGTCGGCAAAGCCCAGCTCGTACGCCCCGGTGGTCGTGGGGTCCACGTCGTCGTCGCAGTACAGGAATGCGGCGGCCAGCTTGTCGGGGTCCACGGTGCCGTCGTCGCCGGCAGCCCAGTCCAGGACCCTGGTGCGGGCCTTGCCGCCGTCCCACGGGGCGTCAGGGTCCTCGCGCACAGGAAGTTCCAGGTCGCCGCACAGAGCGGCGGACACCTCACCCTCGGGCAGCGTGGAAGGGCCGACGTACAAGTGAAATTCCCCGGGGAACTTCAGTGTTTCGGAACGTGAGGGGGTCCGCCTTGTCCGGAGGACCCCCTTACAGGGCACCTGGTCGTGCTGTCCGTCCCCACGCCAGCCGACCAAATGGGCATGGCTGCCGGCAGTGGAACTACCTGACCGACTCCCCCAAGGTGGCGCTTTGACCGCCGGGCTGCTGGGTGCCGTGCGAGTGAGCCGCCGCGAACCCGCGGGTGAGGCGTTCACCCTCCACATCGACATCCGGCAGGATCCGCCGCAGGAAGCGGGGCATCCACCAGGCGCCGTCTCCGAGCAACGCCATCACCGCCGGCACCATCGTCATACGGATCACGAAAGCGTCGAAGAGAACGCCGGCGGCGAGCCCCAGGCCGATACCCGTTGTGCTGCCGGACCCGGCGACAGCAGCACCCGAGAAGACACTCACCATGATCAGTGCAGCGGCGGTGACTACTTTCGAGCCCTTGGCGAACCCGTGCTGCATCGCTTCGGCAGCGGGCCGGCCGTGCGTGTACTCCTCACGCATCCTGGATACGAGGAAGATCTCGTAGTCCATGGCGAGGCCGAACAACACCCCGACCAGCAGGATCGGCACAAAGCTGATTACCGGACCGGTCGTCTCTGTGCCCAGCAGGCTCGCCAGCCAGCCCCACTGGAAGATGCCGACCACGAAGCCGAGCGTCGCGGCCATCGACAGCAGGAAGCCGACTGCGGCCTTCAGCGGTATCGCGATGGAGCGGAACACGATCGCGAGCAGCAGCACTGCCAGCCCCAGCACGATCGCGCAGTACACCGGCAGCGCGCCGGACAGCTTGTCGGAGACGTCGATGTTGACAGCGGTCGTACCAGTCACGCCGATCTTGGTGTTCGTGGCCTGCGCGACAGATCCACTCGCCTGGCGGATGTCGGACAGCAGTTTCTTGGTGCGCGAGTCATCCGGTCCGCTGCCAGGCGTCACGGTGACCACGGCCGCGTCCTTGGCGCCATCAGGCTGAGGAGCGCTCACCGAGCCCACGTCTCCGAGCGCGCGGATCTTCGTCGTCAGCTGTTCGGCCGCAGGCACGGCGGTGCCGGCCGAGCCCTCGACCAGGACGACCAGTGTGCTGCTGTGCCCAGGACCGAAACCTTCGTCGATCAGCCGCTGGGCGCGCAGTGCCTCACCCTGCAACTGTGTGAGCCCCAACTGCAAAGAGGCAGCGGGCACGGCGAGAGCCCCGAGACCGGCCAGCGACAGCAACAGAACCGGGACGCGCAGCCGGGTCGCCACACGGGCCCAGCGCATGCCCAGGGTCGTGGGCCCAGCGCGCCGCTTGGAGGAGGGCCTGAGGAACGGTCGGCTGCTGGCGATTCTGTGGCCCAGCAGACCGAGTACCGCGGGCACGAGGGTCAGGGCGACGAGAACGGCGATGAGCACGGTCGCTGCTGCCGCCAGGCCCATCACGGTCAGGAACGGGATATCCACGACGGCGAGTGCTGCCAGCGCCACCACCACCGTCGCGCCTGCGAACACGACAGCGCTGCCAGCTGTGCCGACGGCCAGTCCAGCCGAGTCTGCCGGATCCATGCCGCTCCTGACCTGCTCCTGGTGGCGGCTCATGATGAACAGGGCGTAGTCCATGCCCACGGCCAGGCCGAGCATCGACGCCAGCGTCATCGAAGTGCTCTGCAAGGTGACGAAGTGCGATGCTGTGAGGAGCAGCAGCAGCCCCAGGCCCACAGTCACCATGGCTGTGACGAAAGGGATCACTGCCGCGCGCAGGGAGCGGAACACCAGGACGAGGATGAGTAGGGTCGCCAGGATGCCGATGGTCTGTCCTGCCGGGTGTTCTCCGGGCGCCTTGGGCGCGGCAGGGCCACCCAGTTCTGTCGTCACGCCCTCCTCGCGTGCGTGGTCGGCTATCTCCTCCAGCGCGGTACGGGTTGCCTTACTCACCTCGGCGTTGGATGTGGCCTTGAACCGGATGGATATCACGCCGATCGTGCCATCAGCGGAGACGCTTCCACCGCTTGTCGACGGCGCTGTCACCGTAGCCACGCCCTCGACGTCCTGGGCCTTCCCGGCCATGTCGTCAACCACCTGGTGGACCGGCGCGGTGGTAACGGTCTTACCCTTCGGGGCCTGAACGACGATGGTCCCGGTTGCATGCTGGCGGCTCGCCGGGAATCGTTCGGCCACAGCGTCCAGCGTCCGCTGAGCCTCGGTCCCGGGGATGGTCACGGTCGACTCAAACGGTTTGGCGAGAGCCAGACCTGTTCCGGCAGCGGTGATCAGCATCACCAGCCACGCGCCGATCACGACCCACCGGCGCCGGTAGGAGAACCTACCGACCCTGAAAAGGAATGTGGACATGACAGATCTCCGGAGATATTCGGCGGGAGGATGGCCACGTATCGACGTGCCCTCGCGCTGGTTCGCAATCTGGCACCGTTGGAGAGCCCCACGGTGTTCGGCGGTTTCCGTTCCGCTGTGCTGTCCACGCTAGGGACCGGCAGCCGGCAACCAGCCCGATCGGGGCTCCGGAGCCCTTTCTTCACACGCAACTCCCATGGAAGACCGCCGCCGAGACCCAGAAGATGATCTGTATGCACAGGTCACGCCCACCTGCTCACCTCGCACCGGCGAGGAATCGCATGCTCAAGCAAGAGGAAGGCAGCCCCATGGCCGCTGAGGCACCGGACACGCAGGGCGCAAAGGCCGCCCGTGGACGGATCCTCGTCGTCGAGGACGAACCGGCGATCCTTGACACCGTCGGCCGCTACCTGACGTTCGTCGGCTACGACGTCCGTACCGCAGCCACAGGGCTACAGGCGCTGACCGCCGCTCGAGACTTCCTGCCCGAGCTGATCCTGCTCGACGTGATGCTCCCCGACAGCGACGGCTTCGAAGTCCTGCGCCGTATCCGCGCCGATCAGCTCCCGGTCGCCGTGGTTTTCCTCACCGCTCGCGACACTCGCAAGGACATCGTGGCCGGTCTGGTGGCCGGTGGGGACGACTACATCACCAAGCCGTTCGGCCTGGACGAGGTCACCGCACGTATCGGCGCAGTGCTGCGTCGTACCCGCACCACGGCATCTGACACCGTGCTCGGTGTCGCAGATCTGGAATTGGACACCCGCAGCCTCGTCGTACGCCGGGCCGGGAAACCGATCGCCCTCTCCCGTACCGAGCTGAGACTGCTCCGTTATCTGATGCTCCATCATGATCGCGTTCTCACTCGTGCCCAGCTGCTTGAGCATGTCTGGTCGTACGACTTCGCAGGTGACGACAGCGTGGTGGCCACGTACATCAGCTATCTGCGGCGCAAAGTGGACGACCGAGAACCCCAGCTCATCCACACTCAGCGGGGGATCGGGTACTGCCTTCGGACACCAACGTCATGAGGGGCGCAAGGCGACGTTCACTCCACCGCTTCCCTGCCCGTGTATGGACTCGGTGGCGTGGACTGTCACTCCGCACGCGTATCACCCTGCTGCTGATGGCCCTCTTCTCGGTCACACTGTCCGCGGCCGGCACGCTCATCACATCCACCGTCACCCAGGTCGTCCAGCACCAGACGGACGCAGAACTCCGCAACAACATGGCCAGCCTGCGCCTGCTGCACTCGCGACATCCCGAGCTGTTCAACGCGTTCATCGCCGACAGCTCGCGAGAAGTCAATACGAGCGGCAGCGGCTTGTACGTCGCTCTCGCAGGCGGCTCCTCGCCGCTCGAAGACGGGCCCGTGCTTCCCGACCCAATGCCGCCTGTCGGCAGCATCGTGACAGAAGGCAACGGCAGCGATCGGCCTTTTACCCACTACCGGCTCCTCGTCGACCGAGTGCCTGGCGGCCCCACGCTCGTCCTCGCGCTCGACCTCGCGAAGACCACCCAAGCAATCTCGCGGGCACGAGAGACCGTTGCTGTAATCCAGATTCTCTCCCTGGCGCTGCTGGCCCTGCTCAGCAGCTTGGTCGTACAGCGTGAGCTGAGGCCACTGGAGCGGGCGGTCGACACCGCAGACGCCATCGCGGCAGGTAGCCTGGACCGCCGACTGCGCGATGACGGCGCACCCTCGCTTGCTCCTGGCACCGAAGTGGGTCGCTTGGCCGATGCCTTGGACGACATGCTCGACAAGATCCAGGAAGCCTTCCGCGCGCGGGATGCGTCTGAGGGTCGGCTACGGCAGTTCGTGGCCGATGCCTCACACGAACTGCGCACCCCTTTGCAGTCGATCCGCGGTTACGGCGAGTTGTACCGCGCGGGAGCCCTGCCGGACAGTGAGTCCGTCGACGAGGCAATGAGTCGGATGCTGTCCGAAGTTGCCCGGATGACCAAACTCGTGGAATCTCTGCTGCTTCTGGCCCGGTTCGACCAAGCCGAAGAACCCGAATTCGAACCGGTCGACCTCAGCCGCGTGGTCATAGATTCATGCCGCGACGCCCGTGCCGTCGAACCCGACCGCCCGCTCGACGAGCACGCCGCACAGGGACTGACGGTTTTCGGTGACGAGGCTCAACTGCACAGGCTGGTGGCCAACCTTCTGGGAAATGTCCGCATGCACACACCGGTCACAGCGGCCTGTACCGTCGTGTTGGAGGACTTCGGAGGCGAGGCTGTCCTGCGCGTCATCGACCACGGACCGGGCATTCCGGCTGCCGCGCTCCCCCACGTCTTCGACCGCTTCTACCGCGCCGACCGAAGTCGCGCCCGGGCGACAGGCGGCACCGGACTTGGCCTGGCGCTGACAGCGGCCATCGTGGAGACCCATGGCGGCCGTGTGTCACTGGACTCCCCTCCCGGCGGCGGGACACACGTCGAAGTCCGGATTCCGAAGCTGCGGAACACCTCGCGGTGAGGATGCGGTACTCCACCGCCGTTCTGTCGGTGGCCGTCGTCAGGCGGGAACGAGAACGGTGAACACAGGGGCCTCGCACCGGATTCCCCGAACAGCCTCGGGTTCGTACGCAGCCGCAGGCCAGGCGCTACTCCCGCGGCCACCCTGTGACCGCCCGCTCCACATACCTTGGTGCCCGCCAGGCATGTACAGCTCCAACACGTGTGCCCTTCTCGCTGCGGATGAGGGCACCTTCCTTGCGTCCGGCGGCCAGGAGGTCGCGGTGGCGGCCGGTGGGGACAAGTTGTGCGGCGGCTGAGAACAGGCGGAAGCGAAGCCTCTTCGGTTCCCAGCGGCGGGTCTTGCCGGTCAGGGCGACACCGGCCACATCAACAGCTGGAAGCTGACGTTCCTGTAGACCGCCCTTGAACACACGGCGCCGAGAGGGTGCCGCCCCCCGGGGGCCGACTCCCCGGGACGGCGCCCCCTTTAGCAGCGATCGGATCGGACCTCACCGCACATCCAACCGCCACGACCAACCCGGCGGACCTACGCGGTCACAGCACAAGACGTCAGGCCGGGCGCTTCTTCCAGATGCGCCCGGTCATCCAAGCGCTGGAGGGCACATAGGAGACCTTCAGTGTGTCACCGGCTCGCCGCAAGGTGAGGACAATCTCCTGCACAGGGCCCTGGGCCAGTTCGTGGGGCGTGGGGCCGTCGAGAATGACGTCACCTTCGCGGATCCCCGCCGATGCGGCCACCCCTTCATTCACCAGGCCGGTGACGACTGCGCTGGTCAGGCTGGAGTAGTCGAAACCCAGATCCAGCTGGCGGATGTCCGTCTCGTCGGCAACGAAGTCCGGGCCCAGACACTGGGCGGCCGGAAGGATCCGTTGGCCGGCGAGCATGGCGTCGAAATCGGTCCGTCCTGCCGCGCCGATTTCCGCGGCCACCAGTTCGAGCCACTCCTCCATCCCCACGTCCTGCCCAGCGCGCTGCCGATCGAGCACGGTGAGAACGAGATCGTCGAGGCCGCGCGACCCGCCGCTGCTGCTCCGGACCTTGTGGTTCAGGTCGATGAAGTAGAACAGGCCCCGCCCGTAGGGGACTCGCTGAGCGCGCCAGTCCTTCCAGTACTGGCGGGCCGCCTCGTCAAAGGTGAGCTGCTGGAGCGGGTTGGCGTAGTAGCCGTGTGCGCGCTTGTTGAGCTGATCGAGAAACTCGTCGTCGTCGCGGAGGCCCGTGCGGTGAGGCAGCACGAGCGAGTAGTACTCAGCGGTGCCCTCGGTGTACCAGCTGATTTCGCTGTGCTCGCCCTGCAGGGTCGGCCAGTTGTGCACCGTCTCGTGGGCGAGGAGGGAGGTCAGCTCCTCAACGCTTCGACTCTGCGCCTCGCTCCATCCGAACATGAACGCCCGGGGCAGTGCCGTACCACCGCCACCGCGGAAGGGATGTTTGCGCACGAAGACCCGGTGCCCGGGGGCGGGCTCCCGGAAGAAATCACACATGTCGTCGTAGATCCGCTTGATGCGAGCACCTACCTGGGCCGTGTCGAAAGCCGGCTGCGACAGCCAGTACATGCCGAAGGACTCATCAGGCACCGATGGGTACGACCCGAGCTCACCCGCCATGTAGAACGTGTAGGTCAGTGATTCCAGGGCGGCGGTGCGGCGTACTGTCCCCTCGCCGTAGTTGCTGACGCCGCGCGTGTCCCCGGCCGGCCCGGCGAGATCCCAGCGCACCTCCGTATCGAAGTCGCCTTCGCATTCCGGGATGGCGAGGAAGCTGACGCCCGCGCCGCTGACACCTGCCCCTTCGGCCCGCAGGTCGAACAGCGGGCCGTTGGTGTGGGCGGCGTCCACGACGCGAACCGGGGCGAAGTACTCGACGCGGATCTCGCCCTGGGTGGCGCGTCCCAGCTGCCATCGCCGATAGGTCCAGGACGGGGTCGGCTCGTCCTGGACATGGGTGAGGGGTATGGGCCCCGCTTCGTCGTTGGCCGTCAAGTCGCCCGGAGCGACTTTGGATCCGTCGACGCCGACGATGACCACGGGCAGCCGACACAGAGTGTCGCCGGCGGCCAGGGAGAGTCCCCGCAACTGGTATCGGACGTGCACGCCGGTCGCGGCACCGTCCACGACTTGAGGGGCGAGGGTCAGGTCGATGGAGGGCAGGGGCATGAGGGATTACCTCTCCGCTTGGTGGCGTTCCACATGATGCCACCATCAATGGAGCAGTTCAATCAGTAGTTGAATATTCCTGTGATCCGGGCGCGGACTCCTCCCGGTTCCGGCTGCGAGCGGCCGTCTCCCCCTTCGTCCTCTTCTACTCATTGTCAAGTAAGTCAACTCTCCATATAGTTCCCGCTTACGTGTGCACGTCATCGGAACCGATCTCTCCGCAGCCGTCCGGCTGTCCCCCAGTGGCGGGCCGACACAGGTGCGCCCCGACAGAAGGGAATCCCTTTCATGAGAAGCACTCTGAGGCGCGTCTCCGGCCGCTACGGCGTCGCGCTGACGACGGCGGGCGTCATGCTCGCTGCCTGCACGGCGCAGGGCTCCGGCGGCGACGTCAGGCGGGGCGCGGCCAAGCCGACGACCGACGCGGCCATCCCTTCCTTCACCTTCGCCATCAGTAAAATGCCGGACACCCTGTCCGGGTTCAGTACGTACACCGACTCGAACTTCATCAGCGCACTCGTGACGCAGACCCTGGAACTGACCGGTGACAACGCGGCCTTCAGTCCCAACCTCGCCACCAAGGCCGTCCAGACCGCCCCGACGCGCCTGGTCTACACCCTGCGTCCGGACGCCAAGTTCTCCGACGGCACCCCACTCACCGCACAGGACGTGGCGTGGAGCATCACCCACGCGACCGATCCCTCGCAGGCGACCAGCGCCAACCTGGCCAGTGTGAAGAAGGCCGAAGCGACGGGAAACGGCCAGGTCACGGTCACCTTGAAGTACGCCGACCCGCTGGGGCGAGCCGCGCTGGCCCAAGTACAGGTCGTACAGGCGGCCTCCGCCAAGTCCCACCTGAAGGATCTCGGGACCCCGGGGGCCCTGCCTTTGGGCACCGGGCCCTACCGGTACAGCAGTCAGGACGACCAGAACATCGTGCTGGTCCCCAACACCCACTACCAGGGCACGGTCCCGAAGCCGAGGAAGATCACCTTCACCGTGGTCAAGGACAACTCCAGTGCCCAACTGGCCATGCGCTCCGGCGACGTCCAGGGAAAGCGACTCACGGACCTCAAGACCGCCTCGCAGTGGCAGTCCATCAGCGGCACTTCTGTGTACGCCGCAGATGACATGAGCTCCAACCTCGTCTCATTCGATACGTCCAAGGCGCCGTTCGACGACATACACGTACGCAAGGCCGTCGCGTACGCAGTGGACCGCGACGGCGTCCTGAAGGCGGCATTCGGTAACTACGCCACCCCGCTCAAGACCCTCGTGCCCGCGTCGGAGCTTGCCACCGTAGTGCCCTCCGAGGCCGAGGCCGGCAAGTTCCTCGACTCGCTGCCCACCTACAAGCTGGACTTGAAAATGGCCAAGGAGGAGCTGGTGAAGTCCAAGCACCCCCAGGGCTTCAGCATGGACCTGCCCTACAACTCCGGCTCTGTCTGGGCCAAGTTGCTGGCCATCACCCTGGAGAAGAATCTGAAGGAGATCGGCATCAAGGCGACCCCCAAGGCGGTGCCCGGCAACCAGTGGGCGGCCACGATCTTCAGCCACAAGGCCACCGGCATCCAGCTGCTCCAGGGCTTCAGCACCACGCTGGCCGACCCGTCGGCGCTACTCACCAGCTTCGTCGGCAAGGCCAACGCCATCCCCAATTCGATCAACATCGCGAACTACTCCAGCCCGGCCGTGGAGTCCGCGCTGAAGGTCATCGACCCGCCGACCGGAGCCTCGTCCACGAAGGACGAGCGGTGGAAGGCAGTGCGGCAACTGATGACGGACACCGCGAACCAGGTTCCGTACCTGCCGCTGTTCTCGGAACAACTGGCCTTTGTCCTCGCCGACGGAGTCGCCTTCACCCAGGCACCCAAGGTCTTCGACCTGGGCGACGGGAACTGGATCAACCTGCTGCGCTCCACCCGCTGACGGGCGACCGTCCCGCACCGGCCGCCTCAGCGCGGTCCCTTCCAGTCATCGTAGAACGGCAGCGGCACATGCCTATCGTGATCTTCGTCGCCCGACGCCTGGCAGCCGGCCTCGTGCTGCTGCTGGTGCTCAGTCTGCTCATCTTCGCCCTGCTCAGTGCCAGCCCGGGATCGCCGATCCAGTCATTGCTCGGTTCCCGCACACCCACCCCCGGGCTGATCGCCGAACTGACCGCGCGTTACCACCTGGACGAGCCCTTTCTCGTGCAGTACGGGGAGTGGCTCCGTGGAGTGGTCCACCTGGACTTCGGACGGTCGATCTCCATACAGACCAATGCCCCGGTGAGCAGCATCATGGCCGGCAGGTCGGTGCTCTCCGGCGAACTCGCCCTTTACGCGATGGTGTTGGTCCTTCTGGTGGGTGTCCCGATGGGCATGGCCTCGGGTCTCAAGCGGGGAACCCCGGTCGACCGCGGAGTCTCTCTGCTTGCCACCTTCGGGATCAGCGCACCGGCGGTCGTGCTCTCCATAGCCCTGCTGTACGTGTTCGGGCTGATGCTCGGGTGGTTCCCCGTCTACGGCATCGGCAGCGGCGCGGCAGGACGCCTCTCGCACCTGACGCTGCCGGCCGTCGCGCTGGCCTCATTCCTGTCCGCCATCGTGATCCGCCAGACGCGTGCGGCCACCTTGGGCGTCACGCAACAGGACTACATGACCTTCGCCCGGCTGCGCGGACTCAGCGCGCGCCGGATCCTGTTCCGCTACGCCCTGCGGAACGCGTCCCTGCCCGTGATCACCAGCGTCGGCATGCTTCTGATCGCCGCCCTGTCCGCCGCCGTCTTCGTGGAGCAGGTCTTCTCGCTCCCTGGCATCGCCTCGCTCCTGTACGAGGCCGTCATCCAGAAGGACGTCCCGCTCGTCCAGGGCTTGGCCCTGGTCACGGGCGCGTTCGTGATCCTGGTCAATATGCTCGTGGACCTGCTGGGCCTGGCCCTCGATCCGCGCACCCGCACGGCAGCACCTGGGGGTAACTGATGACTACCACCGTCGCACCGGGGACGGCAGCGCGCGCCCCCGGAAAAAGGGCACTCCGTCGTCGCGGACGGCCTCCGCTCCTGGTCCTCACCTCCTTCGTGGTGCTGGCCCTGATGTTCGTTCTGGCAGTCGCAGGCAACTGGCTCGCACCGTACGACCCCACCGAGCAGGACCTGCTCACCAACGTCACTCCGCCGAGCGGCAGCCACTGGCTGGGTACCGACCAACTCGGCCGGGACGTCCTGTCGCTGGTCATGGCCGGAGCCCGTACCGCTCTCCTGGGACCGCTGGTCGTCGCCCTGGGTACCGTGGCCGTCGGCGCGGCGATCGGCATCTGGGCGGGCTACCGGGGCGGGATCGTCGACGCCCTGGCCAACCGCTTCGCCGACCTGATGTACGCGCTCCCCGGCCTCCTGGTCATCGTCGTGGTGGTCGGCATCGTGGGCGGCGGCTACTGGCTGGCCGTGTCCGTGCTGACCGTGCTCTCGCTGCCGTCCGAGATCCGGCTGAGCCGCAGCGCCACCCAGGTGCAGGCCCGGCTCCCGTACGTCGAAGCCGCCCGCACCCTCGGCCTGTCGCAGCGCCGCATCATGTTCCGCCACCTGCTGCCCAACATCGCGCCCACCGTGGTGGCCACCCTGCTGCTCGACTTCGTCAGCGCACTGATCGGACTGTCCGGCCTGTCCTACCTCGGCCTGGGCGTGCCGGCAGGGACCCCGGACTGGGGCGCGCTGCTCCAGGACGGTCAGAACCTGCTCGCCGACAACCCGTGGATGTCCCTCGCCCCTGGGCTGATGATCGCCCTGTGCGCCACCAGCGTCACCTTGATCGGAGACTGGATGTACGACCGATTCTCAGCCGCGGAAACGGACGGTGGCGAACGGTGAACACCCTGCGGAGCGAGCTGTCCCCGACACTTCGGCGCCCCGAGCAGCCCCTGCTCCAAGTCAGTGGCCTGTACGTTCGTGCAGGCGAGCGCACCCTCGTGCGTGACGTGGAGTTGAGCGTCGAGGCGGGCCGCACCCTGGGCATCGTCGGCGAATCAGGCAGCGGCAAGAGCATGACCGTCAAAGCGCTGCTCGGCGTCCTGCCCAAGGGTGTGACCGCGGAAGGCACTGCTTCCTTCGACGGCCGGGCACTGCTGGCCCGGCCCGAGCGGGAGCTGCGCCGGCTGCGCGGCAGCCGTATCAGCATGGTCCTGCAGGACCCCTTCACCTCGCTCAATCCCCTGCAAACCATCGCCACCACGTTGCGCGAGTCGTTGCCCAAACACGTGCGCCGCAACCGCGCGCTGCTGGCCGAGGAGACCACCCGACGCCTTGCGGAAGTCGGGCTCGACACGGACAAGGTCGCCCACCGCTACCCCTTCCAGCTGTCCGGGGGCATGCAGCAGCGCGTCGCCATCGCCGCCGCGCTGTGCGGCGACCCCGAACTGCTGGTGGCCGACGAACCGACCACCGCCCTTGACACCACCACTCAGGCCGAGGTGCTCGGTCTGCTCACACGTCTTCAGCGGGACCGGGGCATGGGGCTGGTGCTGATCACCCACGACCTGCGGGTCGCGTTCTCGATGTGTGACCGGGTGATGGTCATGTACGCGGGTTCCGTCCTGGAAGACGCGCCGGCCGACGAGCTGGAACAGAAGCCACGCCACCCGTACACCCTGGGACTGCTCCTTGCCGAGCCTCCCGTCTCGCATGTCGTCGACCAGCTCGTCGCCATCCCCGGCACGGTCCCGCGGCCCGACGACGTGGGCCACGTCTGCCCGTTCTCCGCGCGCTGCGACTGGGCCGAGGAGGTCTGCACCCGAGAGCACCCGCAGCTCGTCGCCGCCGGAGCCGACCGCCGGACGGCCTGTGTCCGGGCCGACACCCTCGCCGAGGAGATCCTCGTCCGCCGAGGCACTCTCCACAGCTTCGGCGAGCGGGCGCCCGCCCTGCAGGACACTTCGGAGAAGGCGCTGCTGCGGGTCGAGGAGGTCATCAAGTCCTATCGGGTGAACTCGCTTTTCAGCAGGGGCAGTTCGTCGGTGGCTGTCGACCGGGTCTCCTTCGAGGTGCGTCCTGCCGAGTGCCTGGGTCTGGTGGGCGAGACCGGGTCGGGCAAGACGACGCTGGCCCGCTGCGTCCTGGGGCTCTCCCGTCCCGACAGCGGGCGCATCGTGTTTGGTGACACGGACATCAGCGACTACCGGCGACTGGGCAAGAGCCAACTGCGCGACATCCGCCGCCGGATCCAGGTCGTCTTCCAGGACCCCTACGCCTCCCTCAACCCGAAGATGACCATCGGGAGCACCCTGCGCGAGGCACTGGGCGTGTGCGACGAGGCGGACCCCGCCGTCGAGGTGCCGCGCCTGCTGGATCTGGTCGGACTGCCGGATTCGTACGCCGGACATCGGCCGGCCCAGCTGTCGGGCGGCCAGCGTCAGCGCGTCGCGATCGCGAGGGCGGTGGCCGTACGGCCACAGCTGCTGATCTGCGACGAGCCGGTTGCCGCGCTCGACGTGTCCGTGCAGGCACAGGTGCTGGAGGTGCTGCGGGGCATCCGCCGGGAGCAGGGCACCAGCCTGTTGTTCATCACCCACGACCTGGCTGTCGTACGACAGATGACCGACCGGGCGGTGGTGCTGCACAGCGGGGTGGTCGTGGAGAGCGGGCACACGGATCAGATTTTGGACCGGCCCGGGCAGGAGTACACCAAGCGTCTGGTCGCGTCGGTCCCGGGTGCGCAGCAGTGAGGGCCCGGCGCGCGGCGGCGACGGGCGCCGGGTCAGGGCTTTCCCGGGCCCTCCTCGGCCTGGATCTCGTTGATGTAGTTGTAGACCGTGTAGCGACTGACCTTGAGACGTTGCGCTGCGAGGTCCACGCCGTCCCGGATGGCGAAGAAGCCCCGCTTCTGCAGCTCACGTACCACATTGAGCTTGTGCGCCTTCTTCATGAGGTCCACGGGTACATCCGCTTCGGCGATCGTCGCGCGCAGCAGACCGTCTGCCAGCTGGTCCACCGACGACGGGAAGTGTTCCGCCTGGGCCGCCGGTCCGCCGACCGTCGTCTCCAGCTCGGTGGTGTGGGCCAGCGAGGCCAGGGTCTCCTGGGCCTTCAGCACACCGCTGATGTCGGTGTTGATGCACAGCGTCGCGACAGCGCGGCCGGAGCGGGCATGGAAGAAGATGCTGGAGGAGCGCAACGGAGTGCCCTCCGCTGTTTCGGTGCGATAGCCGATGAGGTGTTCCTGCCAGCCCGAGCGGAAGTGCTGCAGCCCGAGGTCCGTCGGGGGGCCTCCCACGGACCGGCCCGTGATCGAGCCGCCGATGGCCGCGATGGTCTCGGGAATGCGCGTCAGGTCGTGGAGGATCACCTCCGTTCGCGGCCGCAGCGCCGCTGCCAGGACCGGTACGACCGGCGCCAGCAAACTCACGACCTGGGCGGCGTCGGCGAGGTCGTCCTGCGAGAACTGCGGGTCACTGAAGGCGAGGCGTTGCCCTGAATCTGTCACAGGGCCAAGGCTCGCAGAGCCCCGATACCAGGTCAATTCCCAGTTGAAGTATCAGATTGGATCTGCGTGAAACGAGGAAGCGGCCGGTTGTCGTATCGCCACTTACTCGAGCTTTCTGACCAAGAATGCTTACTCTTGGTTGAACTACTCGATAGTCTGTTGAAAAACATCGAGGGGCCCTTGCCGTCGCCTCATGTCATCCTTCGAGGAGCGCCATGACTATGGTGTACGCCGCCGACCATGCCCTCGGCCGTCTCGTCGAGCGGCACTTTCCCGACCGGCCCTCCGGCTACTTCGACACGGCGTCGATCGGACTGGTCCCCGCGTCCGTCGCCCGGGAGGCAGCCGAGGCCCTCACGGCCCAGCGTCTGGGCATCGTGGGCTCCGGCGCATGGCGCGAGAGGGTCGCCATGGCCCGCCAGGAGATCGCTGCCGACTTCGGTGTACATCCCGAGGACCTGGACGTCATGGCCAGCACCGCCGAAGCGCTCACTGCCCTGGCGCTCGCGTGCGAACTGGAGGGCGACGGCGAAGTGCTGGTCCTTTCCGACGAGTACCCCACTGTGATCGACGCGTGGACGCAGAACCCCAGGGTGGGCGGCCACGTCGTCGCGGTCGCCCCGCCCGCTGACGAGGACCGCACTGGCGCCCTGCTCGCGGCGGTGGGCCCGCGCACACGGGTGATCTCGGTTTCCCATGTGCACTACGGCACCGGTACCCGCGTCGATCTGGCGGCGCTCGGCGCTGCTGCCCGCCAGGTGGGTGCGCTGCTCGTCGTGGACGGCGCCCAAGGCGCCGTTCTGTGCCCCTTCGATCCCGACGACGCCGATTTCTACATAGCGACCGGCTACAAATGGCAGCTCGCCGGTTTCGGCGGCGCTGTGGTGCTGTCGACCCCGCGCGGCCGGGGAGCGCTGCGCCGCTCGGCCGTCACCTGGAACGAGGTGCCTCCGGCGGCACGGCTGACCTCCGGCCACCTCAACCTGACCTCCTTCTATGCCCTGGGCGCCGCCGCTCGGGTCCGGCGTGAGATCGGGGCCGACGTCATCCGTGCACGCGTACGGGTATTGGTCGCTCGCCTGCACACCGAGCTCACCGCGCTCGGCCTGCCGCCCGCCGCCCGCCAGGCCGACAGCGCCGGAATCATCAGCCTCCCCGGTATCCCCGACCCCGATGCCGCGGTGCGCACGCTACGCGAGGCCGGGTTCATCGTCGCCAACCGGACAGGCCGCCTGCGCGTGTCTCCGAACTTCTACAGCAGCGACGCCGAGGTCGACGGCCTCCTGCGCGCACTCAAGCCCTACGCCACCCGTTCCTGAACTGGAAGGATGTCCCTCCATGCCCAAGCTCGTCATCGATACCGGTTCCGCCCTCGGCTCCTACTCCACCGCGGTGAAGGCAGGCCAGCACCTGTACGTCGCCGGCACTGGAGGCTTCGTACCCGGAAGCCGTCAGATCGTGGCCGGCGGAATCGAGGCCGAGATACGGCAGACGCTCGAAAATCTGAAGTCGACCGTGGCCACAGCGGGATACGAACTGCTCGATGTCGTCAGCGTCACCTGCTACCTGCGCAACCCGGGAGACTGGCCCCTGTTCGACCGGATCTTCGCCGAGTACTTCCCCAAGGAAGCGCCAGCGCGTGCCGCCGTGTCAGTGGGGGACATGCCTGGTAACTCCCAGATCGAGATCACGGCCGTCGCGTGGCGTGACGGGGCCTGAAGCCGACTGCCAAAGGGCGTTTGCCCTGGAACACGGCCCCCTCACCCGGTAGGAGCTTCTTCTTCATGCAGCCCGGCCACATCGCCCACACCTACTCCCTCTCGTCCCCCTCGATAGCCCCCGACGGCAGCGCCGTCCTGGTGGCCCGCCGTCGGCCCGCACTCGAGCAGGACGGCTACACCTCCGAGATCTGGTATGTCCCCACGGCACACGGTGAACGTCCGCGCCGCTACACCCACGGCCGGCACGACATGGCGCCGGCGTTCTCGCCCGACGGCCGCTGGGTCGCCTTCCTGCGAGCGGCCGGCGGTCCGCCGCAGCTCCACGTCCTGCCCACCGCAGGAGGTGACGCCCGCAGGCTGACCGACCATCCGATGGGAGCAGGCGTCCCCGTCTGGAGCCCCGACTCGCGGAGGATCGCATACACGGCGCGTGTGCCCGAACCCGGCCGGTACGGAGACGGCGGTGTGCGACCCGAGCAGGAGCCGGCGCGGCTGATCACGGAGTTGCAGGTGAAGGCGGACGGCCTCGGCTGGACCGTGGACCGGCCGTCGAAGCTGTTCGTCCTGGACCTACCCGAGCAGGACGAACCGGTCTCGGCACCAAGCCAGTTGCTCGACGACCGGCACGCCGAGAGCTCCCCATCCTGGTGCCCGGAGAGCGATCTGCTGGTGTTCGTTTCCTCCCGGCTGTCGTATGCGGAGGTGACTCCGTCCGCCGACATCCACGTCATCCGGCACGACGGCACCGGACTGCGGAGGCTGACGGACGGCTCGACGGTCGCCGTGTTGCCGTCGTTCGGGGAGGACGGCAGTACGGTGTACTTCGGCGGGTGGGGGCTGACCGAGAGCCGGTTCCGGTTCGACAGCCAGCAACTCACCGTGTGGACGGTGCCGGTCGACGGCGAACTGCACGCACCCGCACCGGTGTTCAAGACGGGGGTGGTCGACGTGAGCCCGCCGATCACCGCGAACCCTCTAGGTGTACTTGCGCTCGGCGGCCGGCTGTACCTCAGCTCCCATCACCAGGGAGCCGCCGAGCTGGTCTCCGCCATCCCTGACGGTACGGGCCTCACCACCGTCCACGGCGGGCCCGCCAGCGTCGGCGGCTTCGGCGGAATCCTCCTCGACGGAGCGCCGCTGCTCGCGGTGACCACATCCGAGCCGCGGTCACCCGGTGAGGTCATCCTGCTGGACGAGAACGGCCGGCGCGCCCTCACCGACTTCGGGACCGACCTGCGCGCGGCGACGAACCTTTACGAACCGCAGGAGCGAATCGCCTCCGCGCCTGACGGCTACCCCGTGCACGGATGGGTCATCAAACCGGACGGCCCCGGTCCACACCCCCTGATCCTGCTGATCCACGGCGGCCCCCACTGGCACTTCACCGCCTCAGTCCTCGACGAGCCTCAGGTCTACGCCGAGGCGGGCTATGCGGTCGCGCTGTGCAATCCGCGCGGCTCCAGCGGCTACGGCCACGACCACAGCAACGCAATCGTCGACGCCTACGGGACCGTGGACGCCGCTGACCTGCTCGCCTTCGCCGAACACGTCGCGGCGGAGCCGGACATCGACACCGAGCGGCTGGGCGTCATGGGCGGGAGCTACGGCGGCTGGGCCACCTCGTGGCTGATTGCCCACACCTCCCGCTTCACCGCCGCCATCAGTGAACGTCCCGTCAACGACCTGCTGAGCCACTCCAACACCGGCGACCTCGGCTGGTGGCAGGACCCTCAGGCCCGCGGCGTGAGCCGCGAGGACCTCATCGCCCAGAGCCCCCTGTACCAGGCCGACCGTATCCATACGCCACTGCTCCTGGTCACCGGTGAGAAGGATCTGCGGTGTCCGCCCGACCAGGCCGAACGCCTCTACTACGCCCTCCGGCACCACGGCATCGAGACGGCTCTCCTCGTTTTCCCCGGAGCGGACCACAACCTGCCCCGCTCCGGCAGCCCCCGCCACCGCATCCAGCGGTTCGAGCACATCCTCGCCTGGTGGGCCCGCCATCTGCCGACCAGGCGCAATCCGCATCTGAAAGACAACCCCTTCTCCGTGCGTTTCGGCGAAGGAACCCGCGCTGAAGAAGAGGCCAGGCCATGAGCACACGCTACGCGGTAACTCTGTCGGGAACTTTCAACAGCCGGGACCTCGTCTACGAGTTCTCGCTGGACCAGGTCCCCGTCACCGGCAGCGGAGGAGGGCCCCTGGGCACCGCTTCCGTGTTCTCGTACCTCGCGGAAGTACCCGAAGAGGAACGGACCAGCCGCCCGGTGGTGTTCGCGTTCAACGGCGGCCCGGGCATCGCCTCCGCCTTCCTGCACCTGAGCGGGATCGGACCGAGACAGGTGGCGTTCTCCGAGGCCATCCAGGAGAGCATCACCCCGCCCTACCGCCTCGAGGACAGCCCGCACTCCGTCATCGACGTCGCTGACCTGGTGTTCATCGACCCGGTGAACACCGGCTATGGACGACTGGAAGAGGCGGACACCTCGGAGGCGTACTCCGTGCAGGGCGACGCCCGCTACTTCGCGGACATTGTGCGGCGCTGGGTCGCCCGCAACGACCGCTGGGACTCGCCCAAATATGTCCTGGGCGAGAGCTACGGAACCCATCGCGCGCCTTTCCTCGCCAACGCCCTGATGGGGGGATTCTCGGCCGTGCCCCTCGACGGGCTGATACTGCTCGGTCAGGCACTCAACGTGCAGGAGACCGCTGACCGACCCGGGAACGTCACCGGGGCCCTGGCCGGTTTCCCGTACAAGGCGGCCACTGCCTGGTACCACCGCCGGGGCACCACGGGCCATGACACCGTCGAGGAAGTCGTGGACGCGGCGGTCGAGTTCGCGTTCGGGCCGCTCGCGGCGGCCCTGGTCCAGGGCAACAGGATCCCCGAGGAGGAAGGCAAGGAGATCGCGAACCGGCTCGAAGCGTTCACCGGCATCCCGGCCGACATGTATCTGCGCAAGCGGCTGTGGCTGAGCAAGGGCGAGTTCATGCGTCAACTTCTCGGCGACCGCGGCCAGGTCTTGGGCCGCAACGACTCCCGCTGTGTGGGAGCGGCAGCCGATAAGACGGCCGCCGAAACGGACATCGACCCGGCCGGCGACCAGTACCAGGCCGCGTACACAGCGGGCATCGCCCGTCATCTCCACGGCACCCTCGGTGTTCCCGTCGACGAGGAATACCGCATGGCGGACCTCGACGCCGTGCGGAAGTGGGACTGGACCGATTCGGCCGCGGCCCGCTTCCACTTCACGGGGCAGCCCTCGCCGTTCCATGTCTACCCCTACCCGGCGCAGCTCACCCGGTACTTGAAGCAGCAGCCGCATGCGCGCCTGTTCATCGGAACCGGGCTCTACGACGCGCTGACCACGGTGGGAGCCGCGGAGCACCTGCTGCGCCAGTACGACGTTCCGCTGGACCGAGTGACCAACCGGCGCTACCCGGCGGGCCACATGATGTACACCGACGAACGGTCGGCGGTGCAACTCAACACCCACCTGCGGGAGTTCCTCGTTCGGTAGCATGATGCCGAAGACACGGGC
This sequence comes from Streptomyces sp. NPDC059373, assembly GCF_042751495.1. Classification (NCBI taxonomy): domain Bacteria; kingdom Bacillati; phylum Actinomycetota; class Actinomycetes; order Kitasatosporales; family Streptomycetaceae; genus Streptomyces; species Streptomyces sp. NPDC059373. The sequence goes on from NZ_JBHYXC010000003.1 coordinate 201,738, forward strand.
GAGGCCACAAGCAGTTCAGTTCACGGCGCGGGGACGACGAGCGGCCGGACGAACGGGACGATGGCGAGCTCCCGGTAGATGTCGCTGGGGCAGTACAGGTCACCGTTCTTGACGACCAGCCGCACGTTACGCACTGCGCCGATGTCGCAGGTCGGATCGCCGGCGATGACGAAGAACGACGCCGCCCGGCCCCGCTCGACAATGCCGTGGCTGTGCCCCAGCCCCAGGTGGGCGGCGCTGTCGCGGGTAGCGGCACGGAGGACTTCGGTGGGCCGGAGTCCTGCCTCCACATAGAGTTCGAGCTCTCGGTGAAGGACGAACGCCGTGTTGTTGTCGGTGCCGGGCCAGAGCGGGATGCCGTTGTCGTGGAGCATCCGGAGGGTGCCGAGGAGTCTGGCGAACGCTGTTTCGTAACGGGCGAGTTCCTCCTCGCTGCGGGCGGGCACGAACGTCCGCTTGCGACCGCGCTGCGCGTTCGCCGGCAGATGGTCGAGATAGGCGGCGTCACCGCGCAGCACCGTGCGCGAGCGGCTGAGCATGAGCCGTTCGATGATGGCGATGGTGGGGTCGAGGCCGATGCCCCGCTCCCGCATGAGGTTCACGGTGTGCCGCACTTCGGGGGCGTCGAGATCGAGATCAGCCGCGCGGGTCAGGGCGGTCAGCCGAAGGGCTGTGCGGGTGTCCTCCCCGGGACCGAGCAGCCAGCCGAGGACGAGCTGGTTGAGGTGCGTGACCTCGTCGTACCCGTCCTCGATCATGCGGTCGGGTGTGGTGAAGGCCGGTACATGCCCGGTCACATTGAGGCCGAGGCGGTGGGCCTCCTTCGCGAGCGGGCGCACCCAGTCCGGGTCCACCGAGTTGTAGATCTTGATCTGGAAGTAGCCGCGGTCCGCGTACCAGCGCACCATCTCCAGCGCCTCTTCAAGGGTGTCGGGGAGGACTCCCATCCGCACCGAGTGTTCGCTACGCCCCTCGATGAGCCCCGACGCGACCACTGTCGGGCCGGGCAGCTCGCCCGAATCGAATTGCGCCGCCGTCCGGCGGAGCAGCGCGTTGTGGTTGCCCATGTCGCGAACCTGCGTGATCCCTCCGGCGAGGGCGAGCAGCCCACTCCACAGGGAAACATGGGCGTGCATGTCGTGCAGCCCCGCCAGCAGGGTGCCACCCTCGCCTTCAATCACGATGCGGCCGTCATCAGGGACGCTCGCTCCCACGTCGGTCGAAACAGCTGTGATCCGGTCCCCGCAGAAGGTCACCGAGGCGGGCCCCGTCAGGGCCCCGGTGGCGGGGTCGAATATACGTACATCACGGATCTGGACCGGCGTGAGACTGAAACGGTGCCGGATGCGCTGCTGTATCCGGGCCAAATGCTCCTCGGCGAGCCGGGTCTCCAGCGTGGTGAACTCCTCTTCCAGATGCGCGAGTTCGGTGCGCAGCAATCGGGGGGTCGGCATGAGATCGCCGCCCATCTGCGCCACAAGGCGCCCATGCGCGTCCAGCAGTACGTACTGGGGGACGAGACTCACCCCGGTGAGGGCGTAGGCATCCACAGGCAGCGGCCCATCAGGGGTGCCCAGGGTGATCGTGGTGATCCGATGGGCGCGGACGACGCCGGAGGGCAGCGCCCGTACCTCACCGCCGGCGGCCAGAGCGGCCCGGGTGTAGATCCACGCGGCGTACGGGCTGCTGTCGGCGGCCAGGTAGAGCCGCTCCTCGTCCGGACACGTGCCTTCGTCGGCCTGACATTCCCAGGCGAACGACGAGCCGTCCCAGGAAAGTTCCTCACGGATCTCACCGCCCATCAGCGACGTGCCGGTAATGGTCCATCCGCGGGGCAGGCCGGACGAGTCCAGTTCCAGGCGTTCTCGCAGCTTGGCGCCGCGGCCGTTGTTCGAGACGGCGTACTCGACCGTCAACCTGGTGGCGCTGTCGCCGCGTACGGTCAGGCCCCCGACTGTCTCGGCGACACTGACCACGGAAAAGTGCTCGGTGAAGGGTTGCGATGCGGGGGCCATCAGCACACCACCTTGTCGAAGCGACCACCTGGTTATCGGTGGCAGTTGCCGTTGGCGCACGGCAAACCGCCGCACACTCCCAATAATTCAACTGACAGTAAATGTCCTCAACGTCATGTGCAAGAGCCTGGCTGGTGGGAAGATGCCCTTGGCCGCCCGCGCAGCGGGCCCACTCACCTCACGGTCGGCATACGGAGAACCGAGCATGCGCGTCGTCCTCGCCGAAGACAGGGTGATCCTTCGCGACGGGTTGGTGCACCTGCTGGAAGAAGAAGGCCACCAGGTCGTCGCCGCTGTGGGCGGCGACGGCCTCGCGTGCGGCCGCGGTCGAGTACCCGCCGGACATCATGGTCAGCGACGTCAGGATGCCCCCTGCTCTGGCCCAGCCGGACTCTCGGGCCTACTACGACAGAAAACGACGCAAGGGAAAGCACTGCGTCGCAGCCGTCGTCCGCCTTGCCAGCCGCCGCATTGACATCCTCTTCGCCATGCTCCGGGACGGCACCTTCCACCAGCCACCCACCCCGGTCACCGCTTGGCCAAAACCGCAGGAGCACCTTTTCGGCCGGTGGCGGCGGCATGCTGGTGGCCGCGGACGATGGCGGAGTCGATCTGCGCCGGCCAGTCAATGTCGCCGGCCGCGTCCGCGCGGCCCTGGATCTGCTGGAGAGCTCGAGTGAACACGCCGTCCAGGACATAGCTGCGGAAGCGGGTGTAGACCATCTTCCATGGCCCGTAGCGTTCCGGCAGGCCGCGCCAGGAGATCCCGGTCCGGATCTTGTAGACCATCCCCTTGATGAGCTGCCGGTCCGACACGCGTGGCCGGCCTACCGCGGCCCGCGGTATGAGCGGAGCGAGTAACTCCCACTCTCGGTCGGTGAGTTCATGGCGGCGTATCACCCCACCGTGATCCACCACCCGATGATCTTTGAAGACGGACCCTAGACGCCGGGAGCCAGAACCCAGATGACCCGAGCCTTGACCCGGGGAGAGGCGTTGCGCCAGGTGTGTCGGGTGCGGCCGCCGAAGGTCAGGGTGTCGCCCGCCTGGAGCGGGAAGGTCTCGTCCTCGATCTGGACGGTCAGGGATCCTTCGAGAACGTGCACGGTTTCCTGTTCGACATCGAGCGCGTATGGCTCGTCCCCGGAGGTGGCAGCGGGTTCGAGTTCCGCCTCGATCAGTTGGAAGCCGCGGCGGTTCGGGGGTGTCAACAGGAAGTCACGGACCCCGTGGCCGCCGAAGTTGATCTCCGTTCTGTTCTCACGGGTAACCAGTGCGTGGCCGGGCGGGCGGAACAGGGATCCGACGTCGACACCGACCACGGCGCAGATGCGCACCAGGTTCGCCACTGACACCTGGGTGTTGTCGCGCTCCAACTGGCTGACGAAGCCTTTGGACAGGCCCGTTCTCTTGGCGACGTCCTCAATGGTCAGCCCCGCGCTGCGCCGGGCGGTGCGGAGGCGCCCGCCGAATCGCGTCAGGTCCTCCGCCCGATCGGCGGACCCGGTCGGCCGATGGTCCGGTCCGTCGTTGTCCACTCTCGCTACCTCCCCATGACGCCGTATCGCCGCTGCAGGCTACCCGGACGTTACGCGTTGACCGGAGCACCCATATAAGTATGATGCCATGAATAAAAGTTCAGTGTCAGTAACCTTCATGTTTAACGCTCAGAGTGTTCAGGCTTGGGCGAAAGGTAGCCGCCATGTCCAGCATCAGCCACCAGGATGAGGCCCGCGCGGGCGAGACCCTCTTCCCGCCCTCGGGCGTCGTGCTCAGCGTCAACGTCGGGCAGCCCCGGGAGATCCCATGGCGCGGGACGGTGGTGCGCACGGCGTTCTTCAAGTCGCCGATCCGCGGCCCGGTCGCCATCCGCGACACCGGCCTGGAAGGCGACGCCCAGGCCGACCGGGAGGTGCACGGCGGTCGGGACAAGTGTCTGTTCGCCTACGCCGACGAGCACTACCCGGCCTGGCGGGAGTGGCTGGGGGAAGGCCCGCTGGAACCCGGTACATTCGGGGAGAACCTCACCCTCACCGGGCTCACCGAGGACGCCGTCGCCCTCGGTGATCACTTCCGCATCGGGACCGCGGAGCTGGTCGTCACCGAGCCGCGCCAGCCCTGCTACAAGGTCGACGTCCGGCTGAACCGCGAAGGCGCCACGGCCGAGATGGTGCGCAGCGGCCGGATCGGCTTCTACTTCGGGCTGGTGCGCGCGGGAACCGTCGGCGCCGGTGACCGCGTCACGTACCTGGGCGGGCCCGCAGAGGACCGCATCAGTCCTCTGCTGCTGCACCGGCTGAGCTCGGCGGCCCGACCCGAGGATCTTGACCTGCTGGAGCGGGTGGCGGAGTCACCGTATGTGCTGCCGGACTGGGCCGAGATGCTCACCGGCAAGGCCGCCGCCCTGCGACGGCGCGCCCAGCGGGCCCGCCGCCCCGGACCGGCGTGGGTGGGAATCCGTGACTTCACCGTGGTCCGGCGCACGGTCGAGGCCCCCGACGTGGTGAGCGTGCACCTCACCGCCGTCGGTGGGACGGGCCTGCCGAGGTTCGAGGGCGGCCAGTTCGTCACCCTCGAATTGCCGGGTCACGTCCCGGGCGATCCCGCGCTGGCCCGCTCCTACTCGCTGTCCGGCCCGCCGGGCGACGAGCCATGGCGGATCACCGTGCGCAGGCCACCCGACTCCCAGGGCGGCTCCCGGCGGGTGCACCTGCTTGCTCCCGGGGACACAGTCGGCGTGCGCGCCCCGGCCGGTGACTTCACGCTCGGCGAGCATCCTGCGGGCGCCCCGGTCGTGCTGGTCTCCGGAGGGATCGGGATCACCCCCATCCTGTCCATGGCCCGGGACTGGGCCGCCCGGCCGAGCGGCCGCCTGATCGCCGTGCACGCCCTCCGAACGGCCGAGGACGCCGCGCTGGTAGCCGAGTTGAGCTCCGCACTCGCCCCGCACCCGGAGGCGTCCTTGGACCTCTTCGTCGAGGACGGCACGCACCCGCCGGGCCTGCCCAAGGCGACCGTCCACGTCGGCCGCCTCTCCGCCGCCCGGCTGACGGACCTCCTCGCGGGCCGTACGGACCAGGCCCACGCGTATCTGTGCGGTCCCCTCGGACTGGTCAAGGCGATGACCGAGCTGCTGCCCCGGCTGGGGGTGGCCGAGGACGCCATCCATACCGAGGTCTTCGCCACCCCTGCTCCGGCGGGCGGCGAGGTCACCGTCCCGCCGGGCGGATGGGAGGTCACCTTCGCCGAACGCTCGGTCACCGTCCTGTGGTCCGACCCCGCCGAAACCCTCCTCGACCTGGCAGAGGAAACCGGCATCGGCATACCGGCATCCTGCCGCCAGGGCGTGTGCGGTACCTGCACCACGGTCCTGCGGTCCGGCGACGTCACCTACCTGCGGCAGCCCTCGATCCCGGTACCCGAAGGGAGCTGCCTGCCCTGCGTCGCGGTCCCCGCATCCCGGGTTGCCCTCGACGCCTGACCTGACGGTGTCACCCTGCACGATGCGCCCCAGGACGATCGGCGCCGGGGTGAACCCCCTTCGCCTGAAGCTTCCCCTTGTGACCGGACGCCTGGAGACTGGAAAACGAGGGAGGAGTTCAAGCAGGACGTGATCGCGTTGGCCCGCTCCTCCAGCAAGACGATCACGGAGATCGCGCGGGATCTGGGGGTGAGCCTGGAGAGCCTGCACGGCTGGGTCAAACGTGACTGGATCGACCGCGGTGAGGGCGCATCGGATGAGCTGACCAGCACGGAGCGCGAGGAGCTCAGGCGGCTGCGTCGGTAGTCAGTAGAACGTCGAGCAGCAGAAGACGATCGAGACGCTGAATAGTGCCGCGGCCTTCTTCGCCCAGGGCTGCGACCGGTGAGCGAGGTCTACCCCGACCGAGCCAAGCTCGACGTGAAGTACCTGCTGGCCCTGGAGCTGACCGATCCCGGCTTCGACCACACCGTGCCGACTGGATTCCGGGACCGGCTGCTCGCGCAGCTACGGCGAGTTCCGCGAGGCCGCGCGTAGAGCCGTTTGTGAGATTCACGCCCCACCCCCGCGCTGCGACGAGGAACACCCGCCGTGCCGATCCGCGTTTCACGTTGAACTCATCCAGCCGCGGGTTGCGGCTCCCGACACACGCAAAGATGGATGAACCATCACATAAGGTATGCATCTCGCCGAGATTCATACCATTTGTCGGCGGCGCACCGCGTAGCGCACGGCGGCCCAGCGCCGTTGGCTTCAGTCCGGCCCGGTCTGCCAGCGCCGAGGGCCACGGCGGGATGCCGGCCCAGGACGCGGGGATGTAGCGAACGGCGTGCGCGCCGGTCCCCTCCGCGTACGCCCCCCGTCCCCGGCCAGCCAGGCTCCCAGCTTCCCCACGGCATCCGACGGTAGCGGGCACTCAAGCATTCACCCGTCCAGTTCCCCGGCGCCCTCTCGCCACCCCATGCGAAACCCCCTCCTGCGGATCCGCCAGTTTTCCACGGCCGCAGTCGCCACCGGTACGTGACGGGATCCGGTCCCGAGGACTTCCACTCCGGCACGGGTGCGGGACGGTTCAGCTGATCTTGCGGGCGGACAGCGGGCTGGAGCCGGGCACGGCCCGGATGCCGGGAACGTTGTCGGCGCGGAGCCTGGCGGCTACGGCTCCGGCACTGATCTCACCCGGCCTCGTCCCCAGCAGCTTGGGCTACCGAAGTCCCGCCGAACATGAGGCCCGCACTCGCCGCTTGAACACCACATCGAGGGTGTCCGTCGAAGGAGGCTCAGGCGTCAGGGCACGTAGTCACGCCCTCGAAAAATGTTCAATCGGGCGGCTTTGTGATTCGATCAGAGGCTTTGGGGGAATTTCCCGGGCCCCAGTTGGGCCCCATCTAACCCTCGTTAACCAGTGGACTAGACCAGCCATTGAGACACACATGATAAAAACCCAGGTCAAAGGCCATCTGATCTGGAAAAGTGGAGCCGCCTTCGGGATTCGAACCCGAGACCTACGCATTACGAGTGCGTTGATTCAGCAAACAAAGTCAGCGCGGCATGCCGCCCCACCGACCCGGCGTGAGCAGCAAATATAAGCCTACACGGGCTCGGCGGCGTTCTGAACAGCAACGATGCAGTCGCGGACAGCCACCGTCGTGCGCTGTCACGCTGCTGAGTCGTCCTGGCGGGTCCGCATGGTCCAAAGGCGTCCGGCCACCCCTTGGCCACCCCTTGGCCACGCACGGGGACATATCAGTCACCTCACGTGGGGAGTCCCGACCATTCCATCTAGCTCACCCTTGATCACCCAAGGCGGTACCCCCGAGTCCGTTCCAACCTTCGTGATGGCTCTTGTAGCGATCCAACAGAGACAATGACGGTCCCGACCGGCCGATCCCTCACCGCAAGAGCCTACGGGCCATGCCTTGAAGTCGCTCTTCGAAGCATGGATGGTCCGAGCGTCGCCACCTTCTCTGCCGAGGTCCACAACCGCGTGTTCGCCCCGCCCGTCTCCCCCACTGGCTCCTGCCCCAACCAACCTCCTACGGGTGCGGCTCCTCTCGAGCGAAGCTTCTGATCCGGCGGTGAGGTCGTAATCGTGCTGGTCGGGGGTGGGATAGTGGTGTTCGTGCTCCCGTTGAAGGCGGCAGGCCCAGTAGGCGTCAGGGTCGCAGTTGTTGAACAGGGTGCGGAGTTTGAGGATGGGCTTCGACTCTGTGGAGCCCCCAGTGAGCTCCGGTGATGTCGTGGGCCTCCGCCGGTGACCCGGCCGACTCGGCGGCGGGCTCGCTCAGGGAAGTCTCGGTCATCAGCTCGGCCATCTTCTCCCGCGTGATCACCAGCCTAGACAGCGCTTCCCGCGCCGGCTCCAGCCCGCGCGGTCAACTCAGTAACTTCCTCCTGGAGTTCTCCACTCGGGCACGGGCTGCGACCTCCCGCGTCTCCAACTCCGCGAGCAACGAACCCATCGCGGCCTCCTCTAACCCCACGGTAGGAGGACCCCACCCCGCCCACACGCCGATCGGCGTTATGCCAGCTCAGCTCTTCCCCGCGGAGGAGCGCTCATCTCCAATCGGTGCCCGCCAGCCGCGTCGGCCCCGCCAACTGGCCGAGATGCGGGTCATACGCCACCGGTCATGTCCACCCCACCGTCCCTGATGCCGCAGGCGAGACACTGCTGGTCACGCACCCGCAGGCCGTCGGCTGCGGGAGGGGCCGGTCGTTGCGGGCTTAACTCTCGGGAGTCCTCCCGCTGACGATCAAACGCTCCTGCAGGCGTGCGTGGCGGAACTGGTAGACGGAGCCCTCCTGGCGCAAGACGCCGCGGTGGTGGGCGTCGTTGAGAAAACGCATCAGACGCCAGGGAAGTTTGCCGCCCAGGGCCAGCCTGGCATGGGCCACCTGGTAGATCCCCCACCGGGAGGCGGCCATTGACCACAATGCAACCCCCACCGCGCACTGGGCGAATCTGAAGCCAAGGGGAACCTCGTCGGACACCCACGGTAGCCCGATGCCGTTGTGCACGATGTTGATGCCGACGAGGATCAGGAGCGCCGACGCCGCAGCCACGATGAGCGGTGCGCGACGCTCACGGGCCATCAGCACGGCCGGGCTGACGGATTCGGCATCGACCTGTCTGTGGTCCCAGTAGGTGCCCATCACGGCGATCGGTATAAAGACGCCCAGCCCGATAGCGAAGGACAGCGCCGTTTTGACGAGAGGCAGGCGACTTCCCATGGCGACCCAGGCGACGATCAACACGGTTGCCGCGGCGAGCACCATCGCGACAACCAAACTGGAGTAGCTGGACCGGTAGTGAGGGCGTTTCCTGGCCTCCACGCCACGCCAGACCACGAGGCAGCAAATGCCGCCAATGGGGCCTCCTCCAGACCAGACGAAGCCCCACGGCACGGCTTCGCCGCTGACGAGCGCAGTAAGCGTGATCGCCGTGCTGAAACAAACCCATGCGGCTACTGCGAACATCCACGCGTTCTGACTGGCAGGTCCGTCCTGTTCCAGCTGCCACCAGGCCAGGTCGGGGGCCTGCAGTCGCTTCAGGCGCCGGGCCAAAAACTCCAGCCAGTGCCGGGACTTGGCCTCGTCCCAGCGCCGGGCCCGCCACACGAAGGCGTGACGAACCGCCGGTTCGTGCCGGAACGCCGTCGACAGGAGCGCGTCCAGCAGATGTGCCTCGATCGCCGCTGCATTTGACAGCGTTACGGTGTCAGCGAGTTCCGCCGGGTCACGGCCGCTCTCCGTCGCGTAGGCCGTGTACGCGAGGCTGAGCAGCAGCGGACTGGCGAGCGCCTGGGCCAGTGGTCCGCACGGTTCGGCCGCCAGGCCATCGAGCACGGGTCGCCATCGGGCCTCGCGCTGGGTGCTGTGCGGCGCGAGCAGGTAGCGCTCGACGTCCTTAAGGGGCACGGCCTGGCTCGCACAACCGTTGCCGTGTGCAGGCCGTCAGTGCCGCTCAGCAGTGCCTCATACTCGTCGGTTCGGCAGGTCAGCACGAGCGGATCATTGCCCGTAAGCGCCTGGTTGATCTCGGCGAGGGCGTTGGCCCGGCGGCGTTGCGGCAGTTCATCCAGCCCGTCCAGCACTGGCAGGATCAAGCCGGCGTCGAGCAGATGGCCGGCGTTCGCGGCAGCCTTCGCCCCGGTACCCAGAACCGGGTACTCCTCCCCCAGTCGGCGGGGCAGCCAGTTGGTCAAGTGCTCGACCGTCGGATCCCACGACCCGATGGACAGCAGCACCGGAATGGGATCGCCGGCCTCGCGGTGCGCCAGCAGCTCGCAAACCAGCAACACGGCCGCGCTCGTCTTCCCGCCGCCCGCGGTACCGAGAATCACCAGTCGGCGTGGTGTGGGCAGTTGGCGGTACCGGCCAGCGAACTCGGCAGCGAACCAGACACCCTGACCTCCGACCACCTCCCATTCGATCGGCAACGGCTCAGCCCCGAACAGCCTGCGCACCGCCGCCTCGGCCTTCCACTGGCCAGCCACCGCGTGGGCCAGGCGCTGGGCCAGCCTCTCCACCTCGTCGGGCGGCGCGGCGCTTCCGTGGACGTGCACGTCGCCGTGGATCGATCCCGCCTGCACGACGCTTTCGGCCTTTCCGGAGAACTCGTTGCGCACCCCACCATCCATGCCGCGATCGTCCCATCAATCGGCCAGAGAGGTATAGGAGATGCCCACCGATGCCAGGCCAGGTGCCGCAAGTAGAACATCCCAGCCGTCTCGATCACTGGCAGGGTCTGATCATCCTGACCTCGAAGGCGGTAGCTGGCTCCGCTCCGGTCTCGGCACCTTGGCAGTCGAGACCGGCAGCGGCGAGGATCTCATCACCGAACACCTGCCCCACTGATCTGAAGGTCTTGCCCGCAGCCGGTGACGATGTCCCCAACCCGACGTCAACTGCCAACCGATGGCGCAGCTCACGGAGTACGGTGGCTGCCTCAGTTACTGCGAAGGGGGCTTGGTGGAAACAGAGTTGATAGCGCTTGCTACCGCAGGTGCTACGGCAGTCGTTCAGCAAATGGCGACGGATTCCTGGGAACATGCGCGCGACCGCATCGTCTCGTTCTTTTCTCGCCGTGGCGGCGGTGAGGAGGAAGTGATCGAGGGGGAGCTGGAGACTTCACGGGGAGAACTGACGGCGGCGTTGGAGTCCGGCGATGAGCAGACTGTCTCGGATGTCCAGGCTGAGTGGCGCACACGCTTGCGGCGTACCCTGCTGGCCGATCCTGCCGCTGCCTCTGAACTGCGGTCAGTACTGGACGAATTGGCACCCCCTCGTGGCGATCAGCAAGTCATCCACAACGTGATCAGTGGCGGCGTGCAACACGGTGCGGTGATTCAGGCGGGCACAGTGGGTTCACTCAACCTCGGGACGCGTAATACTCAAGAATGAGGCGGACGCCCCTGGAGGGATGGGGCCCCAGCTCGTGTGTCGCAACGCGAGCACGAGCGCTTCTATCCCACCCACGACCAGCACGACTACGCCCTCACCTCTCTGATCAGGAGGAACTTCCCTCGAAAGGAGCCGCACCCACCTCCGACAGGCCCCCCCGCTGCGTGCGGTTGTCCCTGCGGACGACGGCAGCGACGATCTTCCAGGCCACGCACTCAATTGCCGTGCGCTGGAACCAATGTCCCGCCTAGCGTGTTCCTCCATTGGGATGGCCTTGCACAAGGGGTGGTGCGGAGTGGATTCGGTCTCAGTAGGGCTGCTGGCAGCGCTGGCCCGGGGCGCTGGTGGCAAGATGGGCCGCCAGGCTTGGGCAGGGCTGCGCCCGTTGGTGCGCCGGCCACTTCGGGCTCAACAGCAGGAACGAGTGCCTTCTGTAAGCACGGGCTACGCCGAGCTAGTCGCCTTGGAAGAAGCCCCGCAGGATACCACCCGCGCATACGCGCTAGGCACTGCCCTGGCAGTGCGCTCGGCACTCGACGGGGCGTCCCGCTCTGAGCTGCGGCAGTGGGTGCAGCAAGCTCAGCTCGTCCACATCGATACGGGTGAGGTACACAACGACATCATCGGCGGCGCACAGAACCGACCCGTGCTCCAGGGAAGAGACTTCAGCAGCCTTTCGTTCTCTGCGTCCGCACCGCCCACGCCTTGCTCGGCGACGGTGCCAACCAAGTCGTAGCCGCCGAGATGAGCGAGAGGGATTACCGAGCCCAGCCGGATACGGCAGTCTTCAACAAGATCAGCGGCGGCACACAGAACGGTCCTCTGTTCCAGGGCCGGGACTTCACGGTCCATCTGCCACCGGAAGCTAGGCCGGCGCTCGACGGTCTTCCTGCCCCGCGTTCTGAGACCTTCACTGGACGCTCAGCCGAACTCAAAACGTTAATCCAGGCGCTCGATCCGAGTACCGAGCAGCCCGTGGAACGAATCTCGGTCGTAGCGGGCATGGCGGGGGTAGGCAAGACAGAACTAGTCCTCCAGGTCGCCGCGCAGGCGACGAAGCAGCGTGGATGGTTCCCCGGTGGTGTGCTGTTCATCGATCTGTTCGGCTACGACGCGGAGCGCTGTCTCAGCCCCGAGCGTGCCCTGGGGGCCCTGCTTGGTGCGCTTGGGATACCGGGCGAATCCATCCCGCCCGAGCTGCAAGATCGAGCACGCTTGTACCGCTCCGTGCTGTCCGGGTACGGGGACCGCGGAAAGCGGATACTTGTCGTCCTCGACAACGCATCATCAGCTGATCAGGTCCTGCCTCTGCTGCCGGCCGACGGGGCTATCAGTGCGCTGGTTACGTCGCGGCACACGCTCTCTGTCGGAGGTCGCATTCACGAGCTTGCCATCCTCGAACCTGCCGAATCGGTTGAATTGATCCATCAGGCTCTCCGGCTGGCGCGTGGCGCATCCGATACGCGGGTCGACGACGAACGGGATCAGGCGGAGCTGATCGCTGGCTTCTGCGGCCATCTGCCTCTGGCGCTGCAAATCGTCGCAGCCCTCCTTGCTGACGCTCCCACTCGTCCGCTTTCGTCCCTGGTTCGCGCTCTCGCCGCAGAGCACACGCGGTTGAGTCGTCTCGCCCGCGAGGAGCGGGCGGTACGCGCAGCCTTTGAGCTGTCCTACCAGCTGCTGTCGCCTCAACAAGCCCTACTGTTCCGGTTGCTGCCACTCAACCCCGGCCCTGATCTATCCAGCGATGCCGCTGCGTACTTGTTCAAGAATCCGAATGAGAATACCGACGTGCTCCTGGAGGACCTTGCACGTGCGCATCTGATCGAGCCTGGTCATGTCTGGGGCCGTTGGCGGATGCACGACCTCGTTCGGCTCTACGCCGACGAGAAGGGACGTGCTCACTCCGAGGACGACCAGCGTGAGGACTCGTTGTACGTGCTCATGTTCTGGTTTCTCCGGACCGTCGATTCGGCTAACTCGCATCTGCGGCGTCCACGGCAGGAGGAGTCAAGCGACCGAATCGCAGCTCTCAAGTGGTTGGAGGACGAACGAGCAAACCTCGTCGCAGCTGCCGTCTCTCCCCATGAGTTTGGCCCCCTCCTCGCCAACTCCCTCGGTGAGTTCTTCCATCAACGCCGCTATTTCGATGACTGGGTGGCTGTCAGCAGTGCCGCAGTGACAGCCGACACCCGTGGATTGGACAGCTCTGGGTCGTTCGATGGCTGGGCCTTGAGTAATCTCGCGCTGGTCTACCACCACGTCCGAAGATTCGACGACGCCATCGAGACCAGCCAAAGAGCCCTGGCCGTCTTCCGGGAGTGTGACGACCGAGGCGGGGAGCTCGCAGCCCTCAATACGTACGGGATGGCCTGCGAGGATCTGGGACGGCACAAAGAAGCCGTCGAGGCCAGCCTGCAGGTGGTCAAGCTGTGTAGGGAGCTGGGCGAGCAGCGCCACCTTGCGGGAGCTCTTGGTAACTTGGCCAAGGCAATGCAGAGCGTCGACCTCACCCTGGCCACTGAGATCCATCAACAATCTGTTGGCGCGTGCCAGGAATCTGGTGATCACCACAGCGAAGCAGCAATGCGTAACCTCTTCGGCACGGCTCTGCGCGAGGGCGGGCAGTTCGAAGCAGCAGCAGAGGAACATCGACGGTCCATTGCCCTCTACCGCGAGACACGTGATCGTCATGGCGAAGGTGCGGCGTGGGGCAGCCTTGGATTGGCTTTGCAGGGCCTGCGACGGTTTGACGAGGCGATCGACGCTCATCGACAGGATGTGACCGCCTGCGAGGAGACGGACGACCTGCACGCCAGGGCTCAGGCGCTGAACAACCTCGCCCTGGCCTTGAGGACAGCGTGCTGCCTCGACGAATCCGTTGAGATCTACGAGGAAGCTGCCTCACTCTTCGCAGAGACCGGCGACCTCCGCAGCCAGGGAATGGCGTATGGAGGTCGGGGCTCGGCCTTGCAAGAGGCAGGCCACCTTTCAAAGGCGATCACCTCATACGAGCGGGCTGTCAACCTGTCTCGAGAGAGCGGCGATCTTCCCTCAACCATCACCGGTCTGCGATGCCTAGCTCACGCACTGTGGGAGGCCGGGTGCCTTCCTGAGGCGGAAAGCACCCACCGTCAGGCTGTAGGTCTACAACGAAATCTTGAAGCCTAAGAAAGCCCTGCGGCTCCGGAAGGTGTCGCCGCAAATGGGTGAGCTTGAGATTCCCCCGAGATACGGACCGGCTCCGCTGCATCTCCGGCCCTCTGGACGATACCTGCCATCGCCAACGCCGCCCGCGCCATGGCGCACGTCCTACTGCCGTCACTGATTGTCGGTGACGTCGCCTACTGTTCACGTCATGGCGTTGGCGGACATCACAGGATCAGAGATCACCAAGGCGATCGAGGAATGCGACCGCCTCGGCCGGGACAGGTTTCTCCATACCCACGGGTTCAAGCGGGCTCGGCGCTACCTCCTCTCGCACAACGGCAAGTTCTACGACTCCATGGCGATCGTCGGCTCGGCGCACGGATACCTCGCGGACCAGGAACCTCTTGAGGCGAAAGCTTTCTCTGGTGGCGCAGACCATGCCGTAGCTCTGCTGCGCAAACTCGGTTTCGCCGTCGCGGACAGTCCCGGCGCCGGTTTGGAGGATTACGAGGAGTTCCTCAGCTGCGTCGACAGGCTGAGGGTGAACCGTGCCTCCGACCGCCCTCTCCTGTACCAGCCGATCACCCTGCTCTGGGCCATTGGACGGGCTCGCCGCGAAGAAGAACGCCTTGTCTCCTGGAACGCCACTGCGGAAGCAGTCTGCAGCCTCTTGGAACGGCACGGCATGCGAGGGGAGCGCCCGCGCCCCGACTATCCGGTCGCCGCCCTTTACCACGCCGACCTCTGGGAACTGCACGACCACTCGGGCCTGGTGCCCACCGCCCACGGAGATTCCGCGCTGAGACGATGGTTCGCAGACAACCAGCCCCGCGGCGGTTTCGTCGAGCCGATCTACGACATGCTGCACCGGTCCGGCGAAGCCCGCGTTGCCGTGATCGACGCACTGCTGTCTACGTACTTCGGCGACCTGGACTACGGGCCGCTCCTGCACGACGTCGGGCTGTACGACGATGAGGTAGCAGACGACCTCACCAACGACGCTGCCGAGCCGCTGCCTCCGGTGGTCACGGCAGCCCAGTACGACCGACTGTGCCGGATCGTCGAGCACCGCGAGGGCGAGAACCGAGGCATGCGCACGCCCGACACCTCATACAACCCATTCCGGTCGGGGACGGCCAGACGGGCGGTGCTCTTGCGCAGCACGGGAGTCTGCGAGAACCCGAACTGCACCGGTCAACCCGCCGATGTGACGAGCAAGGGCGCACCGATACTCGAAGTCGATCACGTCATGGACCTTGCCCGCGGTGGGCGCGACCACCCCAGCCGGATGGTTGCGCTGTGCCCGAACTGCCACGCGATCAAGACCCGCGGGCAGAGCCGGGAGGAACTCCGCGCACTGTTGCTTGAGGTGGCGCAGGAGCGCCACACCCACTGGACTACGTTCGAGGATGACTGATGGCAGATGGCAAACTCGTGCGAGACCTGATTCCTCAGATCATCTGCGAGAGCGGTGCGGAGCCGATGGTCTACGTTGCCGACCCAGAAGAGTACCGGGAGCGGCTGCGCCATAAACTCAGCGAGGAGGTAGCCGAGTTCCTCTCCGCAGACGACTCCTCTGTTGCCGAGGAACTGGCAGACGTTCTCGAAGTGGTTCACGCACTTGCCCTCAACATTGGCATTACGCCGGGCCACCTGGAAGAGCTCCGAGCGCAGAAGGCCGAGGCCAGGGGTAGCTTCGCTGGCAGAGTCGTCTGGACCGGCAATGGTTGAGCCTGCGCTGGGTCCTGAAGCCGTAGACCGCGTGCCGGCTCCGCGAGGAGCCTCTGGCCAATCACTGCGGGCTGCGGGTCCACTGAGTGTGGCGGACATCCTGTACAGCGCAGCACCTGCAATGGACGTAAAGCTGGACAACCGCCCGCCCCAAGCGTCGGTGCAAGCTTCCTGAGGCGGCTACAGCGTATGGTTCGGTGCTGCCGTATGCAGATTCGCCGGTCGAATCCCAGGAAGCATCCATGCCACAGCAGCTCTGGAGTAGCCAACGCCACCGGACGGCCATCGGCCGTGTTGGGTTGTCCGTCCCGGCGCGTCAGGCCGTGGTCGATCTGCAACCGGAGCCGGGGATGCAGGTCCTGGACTACGGTTGCGGCCGAGGTGGCGACGTACGCGCTCTTCAGCACCTCGGGCTCAACGTCTCCGGCTGGGATCCGGTCCACCACCCCGGTGGTGAGCTCAAGCCCGCAGAAATCGTGTTGCTCACCTACGTACTCAACGTCATCGAAAACCCTGCCGAACGACGACAGACCCTCCTGGACGCCTGGAACAACACGAAGTCCGCGCTCGTCGTGTCTGCGAGGCTCCGCTGGGAGCGGAACCAAATCAAGGGCACCGAGTACGGCGATGGCATCCTGACCAGTCGCAATACGTTCCAGCACCTGTTCGCGGCGAGTGAGCTCCGGGACTACGTCCAGGAGACGACCGGAGTCCGCTGCCTATCGGCTGCTCCGGGGATCGTCTACGCCTTCAAGAGCAACGAAGCGCGGCTCAGCTACCTTGCCCGCCAGATCACGCCGGACGCCGGGTGGCTGGCTTCCCAGGACACCGCGTCGGCCATCGCCGCCGTCGTCGACCACCTCGAACATCGCGGCCGGCTACCGAGCCTCGAAGAAATGCCGCAGCCGGTCATCAGCCTCCTCGGCCACCTACGGACAACCGAACTCAAGCGGCTCACCGAGCAGTCCGCCGATCCGCTGAAGGTCGAGGAGGGCGCGAAGCGCTCCACCCTCGATACCCTTCTCTTCCTCGCAGTCGAACTCTTCCACGGCCGCGGCCCCTCCAGCAGCCTTCCGCTTCCCGTCCAGCTGGATATCCGGGCTTTCTTCTCCTCCTATGCAGAAGCATGCAAACGAGCAGATCGGCTTCTGTTCAAGCTCCGCGACGACACGTACCTACGGCGCGCCATGACTGGGTCGTCTGCTGGCAAGTTCACGACCACCGCTCTGTACGTGCACCGCCGAGCCGTCCACCGGATCCCGACAGTGCTCCGCCTGTACGAGCAGTGCGCCAGCATCGCCGCCGGCCGCCCCGAGGAATGGTCCGTGGTCAAGCTACGCCACCAGGGACGCGGAGCCAGCTGGCTCGACTACCCTTCGTTCGATGCCGATCCCCATCCCCGGTTGGCCTCTTCATACGGCGTTGACCTGCAGACCCTGAAGTCGTCTTTCCTGTCCTACACGGATTCGGCCAACCGTCCTCTGCTGCACCGTAAGCATGAGTTCCTCGCGCCAGACGATCCCGACGTGCCGAAGTACCAGCGTCTTACCGATGCCGAGGTCAGAGCCGGCCTCTACGAGCAACCACACCTCATCGGCAACGAGGAGGGCTGGGAACGAGCACTTGCCCGTTGCGGCCGGTCTCTGCGGGGCCACCGACTGGTTCGTCGCTCGAACGACTGACAGACCAAAGGGCTGCCGACCGCTGACCTCGCCGGAGCATGCGGTCAGAATGCAGCCCGTGCCCATAACCCTCCTCCTGCAGCACCAATGTGTCCGGGGTTGGTCCAAGGCTCTCTGTCGTAGGGCGAGCGCATCAGCTCTACCGCAGCGCAACCGCCCAGGGTGCCGCAGGAATCCTGTTGCGCAGCGGTCGTTCTGAAGACCGCCAACGCCTTGGCAGACACCACCAGCAGTAGGCGGTGGCGACTTGTGCCCCTTACCCCTCCTCGTGATAACGGGCCACGAACTCGCAGGTCAACGGCCATGAACGCAGATGGACAGGCGGTCTAGTCTGCGGACTTGCGCGGCTAACAACCGGTCCTGTCAGTGTGCTGACCCTGCACCTGCCCGGATGTCCCCGCGCTCCGTCCGCCATCGAAAGGCACCTTCGTGCGCTACCTCACTGCTGTTCCCGCCCTCGGGCCGATCGCCGGCGTTCTCGGGAACGCCTCCCCGTGGCTGGTCGGCTCCCTGCTCGTGGCGAGCCTGATCGTCCCGCTGAGCGACAGGCTGCTGGCCTGGCAGCAGCAACGTCTGGAGGCGGACCGAGCACACCTCGTCAACCAAACGCTCGCCTCGATTGCGGATCCCCACGAACGGCTGGAGGCACTGGCCCGGTTCGAGCCGACGAAGAACGCCTCACCAACGCAGTCGACGTCACCCCAGTTCCCCGACCCGGATCCGCCGGAACCCTGACTGGCACCCCGGCCCAACCCGGGCTCGGCGCGCGAGTCAGCTAGAGATCGGCGACGAGCGCATCAGCGACGCCATCCACCAACTCCTGGCGCTGGACCTGCTGCTGCACCGGATCGGCTGGAGCGTGCAGTTCGCGGCCCGGCAGGCCGCCGAGCGCGTGAGATGCGGATCGCCGGGTGGAATAACGAGCAGTGGCCTGTCATAAGAGGACGGCAGCGCACCTGGGCGCCTGGCTGTTGCTTCGAGGACGAAGCCGGCCAGAGGCTGAGGCCGTCCAAGGGCCGAACCTGGGGCCGGCGCGGCCGGACCCCGGTGGTGCGGGTGATCTATCGCACCCACATCGACTGCGGTTCCCGCAAGGGGCGGCGCAAAGGAATCACTGAGGCCGACTACGCGGCCCTCCTGAACGCCGCCCACCAGCAGCTCGGCGGCCCCATCGTTTTGGAGTGGGACAACCTGAACACGCACGTCAGCCGCACGATGCAGGAGCTGATCGCCGCCCGATTATGGCTGACGGCCTACCAACTGCCGCCGTACGCACCGGAACTCAACCCGGTCGAGGCAGTGTGGTCCCGCCTGAAGAGATCCCTGGCCAACCTCGTCAAGCAGAGCATCGACCAGCTGACCGCACTGGTGAAGACCCGGCTCAAACGCATGCAGTACCGCCCCGGCCTCATCGACGGCTTCACTGCCAAGACCGGCCTCGACCTTGCACCGCCATAACCCCCGCCGTTAACGATCTCTAGCTGGCGGGCGGCTCCGGGAGATTGGTCATCACCCGCTTGAATGCGTCAGAAGGACCATCGGGCAGCAAGAAATTCTCTGGCCGCTGGCTGACCTGCATCTCGCGGTCGCGGACCGACGGCAGTTCGACCCCTTCCAGGGGATTGTCATCGGGGTGATGGAACAGTTCCCTGCGCGCGTTCCACGCGAAACGCTGGTTCAGTTCCAGGGCCAGTTTGGTGTGGGTTCGCACGACGAAGTCAGGTCCTGGCGACGCCATCATGATGGCCGCCCGCCGGTCGATGGGCACCAGGACCGCTGCCGCATTGGCGATGCCGACGCCGTAAAAGCTCGGCAGCGTTTCCTCCCGCACCAACGTCACTGGGTGGTCCGGGATGAGCAGCGCACGGCGCTGGAAGCGAATCAGGCCCCAGGCGCGGCGCATGAACACGTCGTAGGCCGTCTTTATGGACTGGCCCATGGATGCCATGTGGTCGTTGACCGACATCTCGGCGTAGTAGTTGTCAAAGTCCGTCACCTCCGCCCACAGCGCCTCGACCTCCTCGTCCGAAACGGGTTCCGTTGCCGTCTCTTCGAGGTGTCTGCGGATTTCGGGCTTGCCTCCCATGGCAATCGCGATCTTGCCGAGCTGATCCGCCATCTCGTTGTGGGCCGTGCGAGCGGCAGGAATCCGCGCATGCTGGGCCGCGATCCACTCAGCGAGGACCGCCCGCTCATCGATCGGTAGGGGCCACACACCGTCGTCCAGGACCTGGCGGAGCACCTCGGCGGCCTGGCCTTCGAGGTCGGACAGCATGTTCTCCACGGTGTCGTCGAGCTGACCGGCCTCGTCGACCATCGAGTAGAAGTCGCGGTGAACGGTGACGTTCTTGATTCCGCAGGGATGCGGTGCCTTCCCGTCCAGGGGCACACGGACGAGGCTCTCACCTTCCGCGAACCGCCGCAGGAGCAGTTGCGGGACGGTGTGATGGCGGCGCTTGAGCTGCTGCTTTCCGGAGGACTTGCCCATGTCATGACGATACGGGCACCCCGTGACATCGTCATGGCCTTTTCCGAGGGCGACCGGCCGCCAGAAGGCGCCAGTACTCGGCCGTGAGTTCCAGCCTGCGCTTGCGTCCCCGCCTCGCCATCAACACTCCATAATGATCAAGGAATGTTGCGACAAGCGTTAGAACCCAAGCGTCGCTACTGGTCCACTTTTCAGCCGTCGCCGACACCGGCGGTCGGCGATTCACGATCTGAAGGCTGGCCGTTCAATCAACCCCACTCTCTTCCACGGGCGTAACGACCGCCTGAGACACCGATACTGCGCAGGAGCGCTGAACCGCACTTCGAAGTGGCAAGCGCCTCCGGAGGTCTTTGACACAAGGGCTTACGTGTTGTCACGGTTATTCGAAACGTGACCCCATATCGATGAAAAGCGGGCCCTGCCAGCATCGAGGCGGAGCATGCCGCACGTACGTGGAAGGGCGGGGCCTCTGCCCCGCCCTTCCACCGCAGTGCCGCACGTGGCCCTCCCAACGTGGGTCAGGTCATGCACCAACCGGAGTCACAGCTTCCGTCTCCGGTATCGTCGGGGCCGCGCATCGTGCGGGCGTCCGTGATGGCCTCGGCAAGTGGACGGCCGTACCGGGTGAGGTAGACGGGATCCCGTCCCAGCGCGGCACGGCGTTCGTTGATCGTTTCCTCCAGCTGCACTGACTTGAGGAACAGCTCCGGCTCGACCTGTCGCTGCTGCCGCCAGGCCCCGACGGTGCGAAAGGGGCAGAAGAAACAGGCGCTCTTGGGCGGGACAGGGAGTCCAGCCTCCTCGATGATGCGCTCGCAGTCGGTCCTGCGAAGCCGGAGGTCAAGGAGCGGGTATTCAATTCGCTCATTGGGCTCGCTTCGTCGGCGGTTGGCCCGGTGGATCTCGTCGAGGGATATGCCGATGCCCACCGTGGCGGGCTCGGCGGCCGTGGCGCCGTGTTCACGAAGCCACCGGCCGACCACTCTGATCTTGAAGTCGGCGGTGCAGGAGCGGCGTCCAGGCGCCCCATTGGCCATACGGACCGGGATCGGGATGGACCGGGTGTCCGGCCTGTTCAGCCTCTGCATGAGAGTCTCAGAAGTTCCGTCGCGGCGCACACGTTCCAGCTGCTGGAGGTCAATCCCGGCGCGGATGGCATAGGGGGCCGCGACCTCACGGATGTAAGCCAAGGTCGCCGGGTGCTCGCTGTCGTCGCCGACATTGGCGAAGAGAAAGGTCGGATAGTCGATCTCGCGGTGGGCGGCGAGGACGAGGAGGGCGGTTGATTGCACTCCACCGCCGTAAGAGATGACCTTCATGCGGCCACCGCGCGGTCGTGGACCAGGTGGATGTATGAGCGCTGCTTCGTTCTGCTGACACTGACTTCTGGCATACAAGGGCTCCGAGTGCGCGAGACAAGATCGAACACGAGAGACTCTATAGGCGATAGCAATGCTCAATCAACTGTTTCTCTCACGAGTGGACGTGAAGACCTTCCTGCTGGCTCGTGATCAGCTTCTCCATCCGTCCCGGCACAGCGGCGGCCAGGCCGCAGTCCCGTCTACGGTCAGTGCGCCTCGCGCTTGGGTCGGATCGCCACTGCGTGGCCTGCGGCAAGCACTGCAGCGAGGAACTCGGCGGCAGCCAGACTCTCTGCATTCGTGAAGGTCTGGGCTGGAGGAAGGCTCGGCTTCGGGCGTTTCGGGGATGACGGTGCGACTCTGCGCCCGCGTGGCTTTTGAGGGGCGTGATCGCCTGCGCGGAGCAGATCGACTTCGTGCGGCAGCACCGGACGGCCACGTGCTTCCGCATCGGATAGGACCGTCTCTAGGAGCCACAGCGGGGATCTCGACAGGACGAGATCGGCGTCCGCGATCTGGCGGCGGTTACGCCAACGGGAGATCGCTTGTTCATCCTCGCCCAGCAGACGGGCTACCTCTTTGATCCCAACGATCGTCGGCAGTTGCTCCGTGCTCCCAAGATCGCGACCGCCCGGGCTGCCGGCCCTGTATTGCGCCAACCGCTGCGGCGTTACTTCACGGCCACCGGCCCCACTGAGCTGGAGCACCGTCGTCAATAGCCAGTAAGGGTTTCCAGACGCCACCACGTCAGGTGCAGCCAGCGTCCCGGCGGTCCTCCACGCCTGCGACGTCTGACGCTTCACCCCATACAGGGCCGCAATCTCGGCGTGACCGAGCAGATACGGGATCCGTACCGCCGCCATGCCCACTACCTCTTTGATCATGTGGCAACTGAAGATGACCCTCGGCAGAGCGCGGGGTCAGCCAACGATATCGCTCTCGCCTCCCCCGCCGGAGCGACACCGGGCAGCGGCGGGAGCCACGCGCTGCCCAGTCGCGATCTTGCTCCGGAACCCTGGGTGCACGGTTCAGGTGATTTCTCGACCTTGTCTGATCTCCCATGGGCCGACCGGCACCAGGTGCACCTCGTCGAAGTAGTTCAGCCACTGAGCGATAGTCTCCACGGCGCGCTGGGCCTGCTCCTCTGTGCAGGCACCGCCGGCGGCCAGTTCTGCCTTCGCGTCGTCCATGTTCAAGGCGCCCACCTCGAACAGCCGCCGGATCTCCGGCATGGATCGGAGACCGGCGAGGACGGCCTTGCCGAATGCCTGCTCGGAGAGGCCGGGAGGGACGTCGAGATGCGCGAGGTCGCGGAGCACTCCAGCTAGGACGTGACCGCCGACGTTGCGGTGCCGCCCGCTATATACCCGATAGAGCCGTTCCGGGTTGCGTGTTTCCGGCAGCCAGTGAACGGGGATTTGGTCCTGTCCGGCGACCAATACCTTGGGCGCGTCTTCATCAGTCCGCAGCAGGTCAGCTTGCTCCCGGATCTGCCGCGCAAGATCTACGGACGCGGGCACGGAGTTGGCCCCGATGGCTTCAAGTACGCGCTGCACCTCCGGGTGTGCGGCATCGGTTTCCAGGAGTAACTCGATGTTGGCGTCTGGCACACGGCCAGTCGCCCTGCCGGTGAGGTTCGCCGACCCGACGAGGCAGCGGTGGTCGGCGATGTACAGCTTGGCGTGGAGGTTATGGCTCAGCACGATGCGGGCGCGTCCGTCGGCTTCGGCGATCTCGGCGATCTCGGGGTCCGACACGCCGGCTGCGACCTCGGCCACGGACCAGCGCGTGACGCAGCGGATCTCTTCAACGCTGGGCGGAATGACATCCAGCGCCGCCCGGAACACCTCCTTCTTGATGAAGGGAGCGACCAGAACGACGTGCTGGGTGGCGCCTTCGAGCAGCCGCTCAATCTGGTGCCAGATGTGATCGTTCGCCACTACTCGTCCTCGTCGTCCTCGTCGTCGGCTCCGAGGAATTCGCTGGCGATCCGGCCCCAGTCCTGCCTCATCTGCTTGGCCCGCGCACGGGGCCTCTCCGGCTGTTCGTCCTCGAACCTAGCCCAGGAGAGCAGCAGGAGCTTGAAGGCGGAGGCGGCACCCACCAGTCGGTCGATGAGTTCTTCCCGGCTCACGCCGTCGAAGTCCTTGTCCAGGACGGCGATCAGGTCGCTGTACACCGGGTGGTCCATGTTGAGGGCCACCTGGAGCAAGCCGGGGATGAACTCGACGTTGAAGAAGGCTGGCGAGTCAGGGTTCCGCGTGGTCAGGAGGCGGGTGTGCTTGCCTTTGGAGGTGGTCTCTTCGATGATCCGCTGCGCGTCGGCGGGACTGTACTTGTGGGTTTCGACCAGGCTCTCGAATTGCTGCTGCTGGCTTGCCTCTGGACTGACCTGCTCGGCCAAGGTGTCAGTGAGGCTCGGTTTGGTCTCCGCCCGGCGCCGCTTGACGGCCTCCTCGGCCTTGGTCTCCACCTGCTCGTGCCGCTTCCGGCTAGTACCCGTACCGCGGGTCTGGTCTGCCAGGTCCGCGCGTAGCTTGCCGAGCAGTTTCTCACGGATGTGATAGACGATCTGGATGAGGGGAAGGCGCGCATCGCCCTCCTCGCGGAGTACCTCTCGGAACTCCTCCCATGACAACCCAGCTGCCTCTTCACGCCAGTTGAAGTTAGCGAGTGCCGAGAAGATCGTCGCGGACTGCTTGTTATTGGTGACGCCGAAGACCTCATCGAGGGCAGGCGGAAAGTCGATCTCGACCCCCCACCACCGCTCGACCGGGTCGTACGAGTTGGTCCATCCGGTGTCGAGGTCGAGTTCCCGGTCGGCTCGGATCAAGGAAATGCCGAGGTTCTTGGCCGCGTGCTTGCCCCAGGGAGTATCGCCGGGCTTGAGACTGGGGGAGATTTCGCTGGGCCATTCCTGACCCTCGATGTCAGGGCGCCGAGAGGCATCCACGGCGAGCGAGGAGCGCACAAGAACGGGGTGCTCCTTGCCATCAGCACCCTCGACCATGAAACGCTGAACGCCGATCTCGCCGGTGTTACCGCCTCCAACGGGCCGGAACATCGGCCTGGTGTCGAACGGGACCGGCGTCGAGCTCGGGGCGGTCAGGTAGAGCGGATCGTTCGGCAGCGTGTCACGCACGCCTGGTAGTTCAGCCCAGCCGCGCACGGGGACCAGCTTGATCCGGGTTCCCTGAATGATCTTGCGTCGGTAAATCCGTCCGATGAGCTGCTCGGTGTTACCCAAGGTGGCTTCGGCACCACGCCATTGAACACGTTCCAGCTGCGTCCACTGGACGAGGGTCCCGGTGGGGCCAAGCCCTTCGGTGAGTGCCTGCCACTCAATGGGCAAACCGTCGTGCTTGGGCTCGGGTACCTCTTCCAGCCCCCGGCGCAACTCCGCCAGATCGAGGTAGGTATGCATCGCATTATCGGGACCATTGGTCCAGGACCAGACATCGACGCGGTCGCACTGGGAGATGCTGGAGTTGGGCAGGCCCACACCGAATCGCCCTATACCCTTGCGCTGCTGACGGGTTCCAGCACCAAAACGCAGGGACTGGCGCAGCGTCTCAGGGTCCATGCCAATGCCGTTGTCCAGTACAGCGAGCTTCTCCACCCTGTGGCGGGCGCGCAGGGACGGTCGGTCGGGGGACTCGACGACGAAGAGTTCCACGAGTTCGGCGCCGGCCTCGATGCCGTTGTCGATCAGTTCTGCGATGGCGTGTGCCGTGGATTTGTATCCGCTGTCCTGCAGGGCCTTGACCGTCAGATCGGCTGTGACGATCGAATACTTGGATGTCATTGGGCCTTCCACACGTCTTCCCAGTTGGTGAATGCGTCTGCCACGTCTCCGAAGCCCGGGAGTGTGGGATCAACAACGGTCACTACGTCGCATGTCGGGGTGCCGCCAGCTTTGGGGCCGCGGATGACCCGTCCGACCATCTGGCTGTAGAGCACCAGAGACCGAGTGGGTCGTGCAATGACAGCGGCGCTGGCCGCCGGGGCGTCGAATCCGGTCGTGAGCACACCGTAGTTGGACAGGACCATCGGTCGAGTGCCGGCGCCCTTGAAACGGTTGATGACCCGGTCGCGGTGCCGTGGTGAGGATTCAGCGGTGACCTGGTCGGCGTCGAGTCCGAATACGGACAGGATGGCGACCAGCAGGCGGCTGTGTTCGACGGAGGCGGCGAACAGCAGGATCCGGCGGTGCTGCTGGCTCAGGTCGAGGATGGTGCGTACGACCTGCAGGTTCCACTGCACGTTGTTGGCGAGTTGCCCGATCAAAGCTTCGGGGATATCAAAGGATGCAGCCAGTGCCTGCTTGTCTCGTGTGCTGAGCTCCATGCCGGAGTCAGCAGCCACGGTGCGGAAGTCCGGCCGTGCGAGGTACCCCTGCTCGATGAGGGCGGTAACAGGGTTGTCGTAGCCGTCGATCTCCAGCATCACCTTCTGGCGCGCGAAGAAGTCGGACAGCTTCTCGTCTTCGGAAATGTTGGCCCAGGTGCGGCCCGGGGTGGCTGTCAATCCCATCAAGCTCGCGTCACTACGTAGCGTGAGTGCGTCGACAATCCTGCGGTAGGTGGGTGCGATGGCCTGATGGGCCTCGTCGAAGACCGTGAGGGTGGCGGTCAGGGCGAGCCGGTCCAGGAAGGTCGGATCAGCCTTGGCGGCTGCGCTGGCCTTGTCGAGACCGAGCACGACAATTCCGTCCGTCACGCCACCGAGATCGGTGGGGGCATCGCCCCACATGCGAAGGACGGTGACTTCGCGGTTGCCGAGGTTGCCCCAGGCCCGCTCGAATTCCGCTGCGGCCTGCTCCAGCAGCTCTCGGCCACGAGCTAGCCACACTACGACGGTCGGCTCGCCCTGTCGCAGGTGGTCGCAGATGAGGTTCATGCCGGTGCGGGTCTTCCCGACGCCGGTCGGCAGATGTAGCACGGCCCGGCGTTCCCCGGAGTACAGCAGGCGCCGCACCTTGCTGGCGGCGAGCCGTTGGTGGGGGAACATCGCGTAAGCGGGCTGACTGCTGCTGCGGAAGGAAACGGGGACCTCGGGCGCCCGGTCGACGACCAGGCCGAGGAAGCCGAGAAGCGTACGGCGCTGTTCGAGCGACCACGGCTGTCCCTCAAGGAGCGAGCCCGGCTCGCCTGTACCTTCGAAGCCGAGTCGGACAGCGAGTTCCGCCCGCTTGGCGTCGGGCATCAGTTCCAGGAGCTGTGCTCGCTCTTCGGGGTCGCTGATCAGCTGTTCTGGCGACACAGCCGTTGCTGCTACCTTGCGGAGAGTCTCTTCGGTCCCGTTTCCGCCGTGGAGCAGATCGAGCAGCTCGCAGGCGTGCTCACCGAGCAGCCTCTTCACGTAGGCCACGGGAGCTGCGTCGAGGAGCGACTGAAACGCGATGCCTGGAGATCCGGTCATGGTGTTCCCTGGCTCCTGCCTGCCCGACGAACACCTGGTATTTCCCCGAATCGCAACCTTGGCCCCTTGTCTCTGCGTGCGGCGCGTCACATCACGGTGCGCAGAGGGTGCGCCGCGACCTGCGTACAAACACTAGTGGGGACCACTGACACCTCGCAGGACCCTCGGCGGAATCCGCGGCCCCGGCGCTCACCAGGCGAGATGGTCTGGCGATCGGAGAACTCAACTCCAGTGTTCTGACGCCCACTTCAGCTATGGGCACCAGCCGCCACCTATGCGAACATTAGTTCTCACAAGTGGCGCAACACGGGCACCGAACTGCACAAATCCAACCGGTTACCACCGCAGCGTGCTCGTCCGGCTAGGATCTCGGCGTACTGCTGGTGGAAGCAGTCGCACCGGGCGACGACTTCCTCCAGCTCAAGCGAGCAGCGGGTCGCAAAGCGGGGTGGAGCATGACAGAACGGGATCTTGATTCAGATCTGGCATACCTGGACTACAACGCGACCGCACCGACACGCCCTGAGGCCCTTGCGGCCACCCTTGACGCCATGCGCACCGTGGGTAACGCCTCTAGCACGCATCGTTCGGGACGCGATGCCGCACTGCGCGTTGACATAGCCCGTCGTCAGGTGGCCGGTCTACTCAACTGCTCTCCCGGAGAGATCGTCTTCACCTCTGGGGCCACCGAGGCGAACAACCTCGCCCTACGTGCGGCGTTCAGCGCGGACGGGGCTCTCGTAACAAGCACGGTCGAGCACCCCGCAGTGCTGGAGACCGCTAAGGCCCTTACGGGCGACGCCCCCAAGTCGCTCGTGCTGCTGTCGGTCGATGAAGACGGCCTGGTGGATCTGAGCGGCCTACACCTCGCGCTAGCCGGAAGAAGCGTAGCGATCGTTTCGTTGATGGCTGCCAACAACGAAACGGGCGTCCTCACGGACCTCGCCCCGATCGTCAATGCTGCCCACGCGGCAGGCGCCCTGGTCCATACCGACGCGACTCAAATGGTCGGTCGGTTGCCGATCGACCTGCTGGAGACCGATGTGGATCTGCTGTCGCTGTCGGCTCACAAGTTCGGGGGGCCGCAGGGCGTCGGTGCGCTGTTTGTTCGCCGTGGCATTGCCCTGCCGTACCGGCCGCTGATCTTCGGCGGCGGACAAGAGCGCGGCTGGCGGGCTGGAACCCTGAATGTCGCCGGTATCGCGGGCGCAGGAGCAGCGGCAGAAGCCTCCCGCCGCGATCTGATCGGCGACGGGGCCCGAATCGCACAGTTGCGTGACTCTTTGGAGCGCACGCTCGTTGAGCAGGTCGGCGATTGCCGGATCAACGGCGCGGTCGATCAGCGGCTTCCTGGAGTTACCAGCATCACGTTCCACGGCGCGCCGGCTGATGCGGTGCTCGCTGCTATGCCGGACGTCGCGGCCTCTGAGGGGAGCGCGTGTGCCGCCGGAGCACCAACTCCCAGCCACGTGCTCTTGGGCATGGGTCGCAGTCGGGAAGAAGCAGACTCCACGGTGAGGTTGTCCCTTGGGTACGCCACCACGGAGCGTGATGTCGATCGGGCTGTTTCCTCCATCGTCCGGGCCGTACGGAAGGTGCGAAAGCTCCTGTCGGCCCCGATCTGATTTCACGCATCAGCTTTGAAAACCACTGAAACCTGAACGGACACGGAGAGATCCCGCATGTCAGACACTCGGCTCGCGGAAGCCGCCCATTCTTCCTTCGCGCGCCATGAGACGTTCGCGCCGCGCTTTGGGTGGCTCCACAAGGCGTACATGCAGGTGAAGGACAACCCGCAGACGTTCCTCGCAGATGACGCTCCGGTGCAACTTGGCGTCGGCAAGAACATGGTCAATGCCATGCGCTATTGGTCCCGGGCGTTCAAGCTCACCCGTGAGCACTCCGGCGACGACACCAATTCGCGCGCCATGTTCTCGTACCCGACATGGGAGGCGCGGTGGCTGCTCGACGAGGACGGAGCCGACCCCTATCTGGAGGAGCCCGGCAGCCTGTGGTTGCTGCACTGGTGGCTTCTCTGCTCCCGGCCGGGTGCCAAGAGCTGGGCCCCGGCTTGGTATGTCGCTTTCCACATCGCGCCGTTCTCCCGGTTCACCGGGGAAGATCTGACGCAGCTGATCGTGCGTCACGTCAACCTGTCCTTCCGCGAAGGGCCGGTGGAGGCGTCCATCGCCAAGGACGTCGACTGCATCACCAAGATGTACGCCCCCGCGCCTCGGGGGAAGATCGGCGCCCCTGGCGCACTTGAGGACTTGCTCGCCTGCCCCTTCCGTGAACTCGGGCTACTGGAGCAGGTTGGGCAGCGGGGCAAGATGGAATGGCAGTTCACCACCGGCGTTCGCACGTCCTTGCCGGCCCGCATCGTGGCGTACGCCTGCCTGGACTACGCGGCCCGCACGACCAACGGTGCCGGCTCCATCTCGCTGGCCCGCCTCGCCAACGAGCACGGCGGTCCCGGCCGGGCGTTCCGTATCCGCGAACCGGATATCGCCGCAGCCCTGGAGAAAGTCTCCGGTGACCATCCTGGCTTGCAGATTATCGAGGCAATTGGGCAGCGGAGCCTCGCGTTCTCCTCTGATCCGTTCGAGCTGGCCTGGGACGTTCTGGATGAGCAGTACGACAAGGTCCGCTCACGACCGGGGTTTCCCACTCGCGATGACTGGAAGCGCCAGTACCCCAAGCTCGTGGACGCTGAGAAGCGCGAGCTGAAGAACCAGGACGCCGTCGAGCCGCAGCTCGCCCTGACCGAGGAGACCGTGTGACCACCGCGACCCCCATGCGGCGCAACGCCGCCGACAAGAACCCCGGTGGCCCGCAGTTCCCGACCGGCATCACCTTGGTCGGCTCTCAGATGCGCTCGACCAATCTGGAACGCGACGTCCAGACCGAGCTGAACTCTCTCTACATGGGCACGCGGGCCGTCGATGTACTGGAACGCGTCACGAGTTCCCTTGGTAATTTGCGCCGCCCCCGGTCCTGGTCGTTCACCGGACCGTACGGCTCCGGCAAGTCCACTCTGACCAACCTGATCGATGCGCTCCTCGGTCATGACAAGGTTCGACGCACCGAAGCGGAGTCCCTGCTCGAAGCCACCAGCCCCAGTCTCGCCAAGCGTCTGCCCGCCGGCCGGGAGCAGCTCGCCCCTGCCGGCTTTCTCGGCGCTGTCGCCACAGCCCGCCGCGAGCCGCTCGTCGCGACGCTGTCGCGGGCTCTACACACTGCGGCTCAACGGCGCTGGAAGACCCGCCCGCCCAAGGCAGTCGCTGCGGCCCTCGGCGCCTGCGCCGACCCGGCGACCGCATCACCACAGAACATCCTGAAGGCCGTCGAAACCCTGTGCGCGCTGCAGCCGCTGCTGCTGGTCATCGACGAGTTCGGCAAGACCCTTGAGCACCTAGCCGGACACAGCGAGTTCGCCGGCACCAAGGACGACCTGTTCCTGCTGCAGGAACTCGCCGAGAAGAGCGCCGGCGATGAGGGTCTGCCGCTGTTCATGATGACGCTGCAGCACATGTCGTTCATGGACTACGCCGCCCGCTCCAGCGAACTACAGACCCGCGAGTGGGCGAAGATCCAGGGCCGGTTCGAGGACATCACCTTCACCCCGCACATCGGCGACGCCGTTCAGCTGATGCGCCGCCGGCTCGACCAGTCCGCTGCCCCTGAGTCCGGCCAGAAGCTGATTCGGGCCCAGGCCGAGGCCGCCGAGGAGGCCTGGAAAGATCACGGCCTGAACACCGTCGTTGACCTCAAGGCAGGGGACTTTGCGGATCTGTACCCGCTGCACCCGCTGACCGCGGTCGCGGCCCCTCTCCTCGCTGCTCAGATCGGCCAGCACGACCGCAGCCTTACGAACTTCCTCAACAGCGACGAGCCCAACACCGTCCGCCGCTCGCTGGACCTGTTCTCGCTCGCCGAACCGCAGCGGGCCAGCACCATCCAGCTTCCGCAGCTGTACGACTTCTTCCTCGACTCCGGCCGTACCTCCCTCCTGGCCTCCACCAACGCAGGCCGCTGGATCGAGATCGAGGCCAGGGTCACCGAGGCCAATGGACTGTCCACGGCCGACCAGAACCTGCTGCGCACCATCGGCATGCTGAATCTGATCGACTCGGACGGTGCGCTTCGAGCGACCGCCGCAATGATCTACTTTGCGCTACATGAGCCGTCCGACGGGGCGGACGCGAAGGCTTTCGCCGCCCTTGAGAAGCAGCTGCAAAGCCTGGTCGACCGGGGCTTCCTGGTACACCGCAAATTCAACGGTGAGTACCGGACATGGCTCGGCACGGACGTCGACATCGACGGCCGTCTGAAGGACATCACCAACCATCTCGACAGCACGTACGTCGTCCAAAGGCTCGGCGAATATCTTCCTCAGGCGCTCACCGCCGGCCGTCACAGCCAGGTCACCGGGATGATGCGCGCCTTGTTCACCCGCGTCACCGGCCCTGAGACCAAGACCGTCAAGGGCCCGGATGAGCTCAACGACCACGCTGACGGGCTGCTCGTCTTCCACCTCGGTACGACCGATGACCGGCCCGTGGTCAAGTCCTCGCTGCCGGTAGTGCTCGGCGTCACCGAGGAGCCGGAACTCGTCCTAAGCGCCGCGACGTACCTCGTAGCCCTCCAGGAGCTACTGCTCGACAAGTCGCTGGACCCGGTAGCACTGCGTGAGATCAGGGAACGCACGACAGGGGCCAAACGCGAGCTGCTGGAACTCCTCGACGCAGCCTTCTACCCGCAGACCCAGCGTGCGACCTGGCGGTTGTGGCGCTCGGGGATCGCCGCCGACGACAGCGAAGGTGAGGTGATCGAGGGCCGCAGCCTCAGCGGCCTGGCCTCGATCGCCTGCGATCGCGTTTTCTCAGCCACTCCGCACATCCGCAATGAGATGCTCGGCCGCCACGAACTCACCAGTCAGGGTGCCAAGGCCCGCGGAATACTGCTCACAGCGATGCTGCTGAAGTCCGGTGAGCGGTATCTCGGCATCGTCAAGCACCCGGCTGAGCGTGCCATGTACAGCGGAGCCCTGGAATACATGGGCCTGCACCGGGAGAACACCGGCACCCCGGCGGACGACTCGTCGACCTCCCTGTTCCCGTACGGCTTCTCCCGCCCGGGTGCCTCCCACCCGTACACCCTGCCGGTCTGGGAGGCCCTGGAGGCGTCACTCACCACGGCGGACAAGCGCACCAGTCTCGACGAAATCTTCCGTGCTCTGATGGTGCCGCCGTACGGTGTCAAGGCTGGCGCCGTGCCGTTGCTGGTCGTCACCGCACTGATCCTGCGCAGCCAGGACGTAGCGCTGTTCGAGGAGGGCACCTACCTGCCCCGCCTTACACCCGACATCGTCGAGCGCATGCTCAAGGCCCCGAAGCGCTTCTCCGTAAAATCCACTCCACTCGGTGACGGCCTGCGCCAGAGCGTCGTAAAGAATCTGTCGCTTGCCCTGAAGGTGGACTCTCCGCGCTCTCAGGCCATCCGTAATCCAGCGCTGCTCGCGGTCACCCGGGCGTTGATGGAGCGGGTGATGGTCCTGACTCCCTACGCCCGCCGCACCAAGCGAATCAGCAAGGACGCCGTCGCTGTCCGAACCGTCCTGCTCACCGCTCAGGACCCGGACGACCTGCTCTTCCACACGCTGCCGCAGGCCATGGGGCTGGATCCGATCAGCCCTGAGGCGCGCATCAGCACCAGCGGCAACAAGGGCTACGCGGAACGGCTCGCTGCCGCAGTGGAGGAACTCTCCGGAGCGGAGACGGCACTGCGGGCCGAGGTCATCGAGACCGTCAGCCGCGAGTTCCGTCTGCCCGCCTCACTGCCGAAGCTCCGCCGTGAGCTTGCCGCACGTCTCAAGGGCTTCGCCGGCGTCTCCCTGAGCCTGGACCTGCGGGGCTTCGTCTCCATCGCTCTCAACGAGTACCTGGCGGATGAGGACTGGCTCGACCCGCTGATCGTACGGCTGTCGAACTCGGCCCTCGGCGACTGGTCCGACAACGACGCGACCGTCTTCTCCCGCCGCGTCAAGGAGATGGCTTCCGCTCTCGACCGGGTCAGTCACCTGTACGAGAGCCGCGAGCAGACCACCGACGAGACCGAGAATCTCCAAGCCAGGCTGCTCACGCTGACCGACAACGACGGCGTCGAACAACGGACACTGATCTACGTTCCGGAGCAGTCCCGCCAGGAGGCCGACAGCCTCGCTGTCAGTGTCTTGGAGCAAGCTAGGAACATGCTCGGTCCAGACGGCGCCCGCATTCTGCTCGCCGCCCTCGCCCAGCGCGTGGCCGAGCCCGTTACCAACACTGCAGTCGAGAGGACGGAGTGACCATGACCGACGACACCACTTCCAAGAAGAGGGTCCGGCACGTCCTGGGTCTGTCCGGCGGCAAAGACTCCTCCGCACTGGCGATCTACATGCGTGACCGCGTGCCGGAGATGGAGTACTTCTTCTGCGACACCGGGGCTGAGCTGCCGGAGACCTACGAGTACCTCAACAAGCTTGAGGCGGCAGTCGGCAAGCCCATCACCAGGCTGAACACGGACCGGGACTTCGACCACTGGCTGGAGGTCTACCAAGGCACCCTGCCGAGCCCCCAGATGCGCTGGTGCACCAAAAACCTGAAGATCAAGCCGCTGGAAGAGTGGGTAGGCGAGGACGAGGTGATCTCCTACGTCGCCATCCGCGCGGACGAGAACCGACTCGGCTACGTCAGCACCAAGCCCAACATCACCGCGGTCTTCCCCTTCCGCGAGGACGGCATCGACCGCGAAGGCGTCGGCCGCATCCTCGACGAAGCGGGCACTGGCCTGCCCGGCTACTACGAGTGGCGCACCCGCTCGGGCTGCTACTTCTGCTTCTTCCAGCGCAAGCACGAGTGGGTCGGGCTCAAGGACCGCCACCCCGAGCTGTTCGACAAAGCCGTGGCGTACGAGGAGAAGATCCGGCACCAAGGGACCGCCATGCAGGGCCGCGACTACACCTGGTCACAAGGGGAGTCCCTGCATCAGCTGATAGAGCGTCGGGACGACATCGAAGCGAAGCACCAGGATGCGCTCGATCGCGCTGCGAAGCGCGTGAAGCCGAACCGGCCTCTGCTGGAGGTCCTGTCCGACGCGTTGGACGCGGACGACGACGAGGCCGGCTGCTCGGTCTGCCACCTCTGATTGACCGAAGTACCCCAGTGGGCCCCGATGGTGATGGTTGATCACCATCGGGGCCTACTTTCGTCTCATCGCACCGACTGTCAGTGCCGCGTGCAAGGATGTTCCTTCACCTACCGACACTGCAGCCGGAGTGCCTTGAGGAATGGCGACACCAGACACCCATGAGCGCTCCGTCATCCGCCACCGCACTGAAGCCGGCCCATCACTGGACATCCGACTCGGCATCGCACCCATGCTCGATGTCCCAGCCCACAGAGTCCTGCAGGACGACCTGGAGGAGCATGCCTCTCTCTGGGAACAAGTCCTCGCAGTCGAAAGTCTCGGCAGCGCGCTACCCGACGAGGCCGGGCTCTACATGTTCGTCTGGCGCCCATCGATCAGGCTCGCGATGGCTGACGACTCATGGAGCAGCTTCCACCAGGTTCTCTACATAGGCCAGGCAGGCGGATCAGGCCAACGCGGCAACACGCTCCGAAATAGGTACAAGGACTACAAAAAGCACCTTCGAGGCAACCCCGAGAACCTCTGGACCGAGGAGCCTCCGACCACGCGGGCCGGCCGGCTCACGCACTACCTTGCCCTTCGCCCGCTGGAGTTCTGGTTCGCCACAGTCGACGACCGAGCCAAGATCAAGAACCTAGAGGCCCGGCTGATCAACTTGTACAACCCACCGCTCAACAACCAGAACCGGCCGAAGCTGCGTGGCCGGCTCAGCAGCATCCCCCAACCTGCTCTGCGCGATAGCTGACTTCAGCATCCCGACACCGAGGAAGACATGGCATCCAAGACCTTCGTCCCCGCCTTCAAGGCCCAGGTGGGCAACTGGACCTACTACTCCTGCCTCATGAGCTACGCGCAGGTGGCGCGAGAGATCAACTTCGCGCATGAGCTTGGGGGCAACCAGGACCTCGGCACCATGATCCAGCGAGGCGTCGGAACCCGCACGGCACAGATCACCGACTACCTACTCAGCAACGAGAACCGCTTTCTCGGGGCCATCATCATCGCGGTGTGGGGTGGGGATCCCAACTACCTTGAAGTAACGATGGACACGGACGATGCGAACCAGGCAGTACTTGCCGGCCTCGACCGTAACTTCGGCGTCCTCACCTTCGATGGAACGCAACAGTTCTTCGCCCTCGACGGTCAGCACCGTCTCAAAGCGATCAAGGATGCGATCAAGCGTGACCCCGACTTGGGTGGCGAAGACATCAACGTCATCGTCGTACCCCACTTCGACACCCCGGACGGACGTCGCCGCACCAGGCGGTTGTTCACCAATATCAACCGCAATGCGAAGAGCACCAACGCGCAGGAAAACATCGCGCTCGACGAGGACGACAGCTTCGCTATTCTCACCCGCCGCCTGCTCGATGATCACCCCTTCCTGAGCCGGGACAAGGTCGTCCTCGTGTTCAGCAAAGTCGGCCAGGACGGCGAACTGGTCCTCGCCCAGCGCTCGATCACCGCCACCAGCCCTGCCTGGAGCACGATCGGTGTGCTCTACGACGTCGTCAAGGAAATCGGCTTCGACCTCCCGTGCACCGTGGAGCAGTCGACGCAACGGGCTACGGACGATCTCCTCGACCAGAGCTACGACCTCCTCGCGGTACGTATCCAGGATCTCCTTGACTCCTGCGGGAACCTGCGCCAGCGCTACCTCGCTGCCCAGGCCCCCAAGGATGTGCGCGCTCCGAAGGGTCGCGATGGTGCAGGGCACCCGTTCATGCGGCCGGCGGTGCAAGTGCAGGTTGCTCGGGCCGTACGGCACATCCTGGAGCAGCAAGCGCTGGAGTGGGACGAGTTGGTGAAGCGCTTGTCAGGCCTCGACTGGAAGATGTCAGCAGCACCCTTCTCGTCCATGTGGATCGAGACTCCTGAGGGGAAGCAGCAGGGCAAGATGGCCAGCGGCAAGGACCACACCCAGCTGCTCTACGATCTGCTTCTCGTCCACCTCGCCCCGCGCACAAAGGTACAGATCACCAGGGCACTTCGTTCCTACTCCGACCTGATGAAGACCAAGTACCCTGTCCCGATGGAGTCGTTGACTGCCCTTCTCCCGATGGACGCTGACTGAGCCAACCCGTACCTCAAGTGGGCTGCAGTGAACGGTCACGCTAGATCCTTGTCACCTGTGCGGTCGTTCATCTTTCGGCTCCGACACTGTGGTCATGCAGCACGCGGCCACGTGCGTGAATTCGCCGAATCATTCACAAAACACCACCCTAAAGACGAAACTCATTTAAGAGGTCACCGGTATTAATGTTAGGAGATTGCATGGAAGCCATCAATGAGACATGGACCGTTTACACGGTACATCAACGGCGGCGCAGGATCGATCCACGACCGCCGTATCAGCGCGGTCCGGTATGGAGTCCGAAGAAACAACAACTGCTCATTGACTCCCTACTACGCGGCTATGACATGCCGAAGATTTACCTTCGGAAGGTATCCCGAGACCCGTACTCACACGAGGTAATCGATGGCCAACAGCGATTGCGCGCGCTGTGGTCATTCCTCGACAATGAATATCCAATCGGAGAGGATTCGAGCGATCTCCCCGGAGACCTAGTGGGAAAACTCTACTCGGAACTTTCGGAGGACGAGCAGGATAGTATCGGACTTTTCAAGGTTAGCATCTCCGAACTGCGCGATACATCCGATATCTCCGTGCGCGAACTATTTCTTCGACTCCAGGAAGGAGAATCACTAAACGCAGCCGAGAAGCGCAATGCCATGGGCGGCCCCGTACGGGATTTCGTAAATTCCCTAGCGGAAGAACACCCATTGTTCCCCGTATTGAATGGGAATCCAAACAAGCGGTTTTCTTGGCAGGAACTAGGCGCCATCGCGTTGCGCCTGGAGCTGTCTGACGGCCCAACAGATCTCAAAGCAAAAGATCTGTACGATATGTATAAGGATCAAGACTTCTCCCCGAACGGACCTGTTGCCACTAAGTGCACTGCGACCCTGGATTTTATGGCCCGAGTCGCACGCACCGGCCCGGGGAAGCTAAAGACCCGCTGGGCCTTTGTGGACCTCTACCTGGCACTGCGGATTCTACTCAATGAATACGATCTTAAGGGGCTAGAAAGGGATATTCTAGAGAGTCATCTGGTTCTTGAATCCGAGAGGGTACAAGCATCAGGGTCACTGGATGAGCTTCTTGCACAAGATGATCAAGGCGCGCCCGATCCAGCCAGAGTCGACCTCTTCAACTATATTTCCGCCTTCACACGCGAAGGTGCCACACGTCGCAACGTGGAAGCTCGGCATCAGATCTATCTCAAGAGGCTGCGAAACACTCTATTCTCGGAGGACGAATCCCTCGAAGACTCATCCGCCACTCACGACTGAACGGCATGAGGATGAATACCGCCGTTTCAATCGTGCGCGCTATTATCCAGGCAGCTGCTGCGGCCGTAGTGGCAACCAATAGTTTGCGGGCTCCGAGTCACAAAAATCGAGTAACTCTCGTGACTGCAGTGCTGATTATCGCGGCAATGGCTATTTACGAACCAATCAGAACGTCTCGGAAAGAGCGGAAAGACGCACGAGCCAGAGTAAGACAAAGTAAAGTAATTGCGGCTCTCGGATCCGCCTTGGCCCAGATTGAAGAAGTCACAGCCTTGCGCGCTAACGAGATTGGGTTGCAAGCATTTACCATCGAGCGAAAATGGTACAAGCGAAACGACCGTCTCGTTCGACTCGCCCGCCTTCGATTCAATGAAACGCAACCACCAAGCGAGATCAGTTGGAGTGAAGGAAAAGGTGTTATTGGCGAATGCTGGCGCGTCCGCAGATACCACGAATACAATTTCGACACCAACCACTCTCATCAAAGCATTTGGACTGAGCAGATTTGGGACACCCTAGCTCAAGATTTCACTATGGGAATGAGCTGGCCCGAGTTTGAGCAGGTTCGCGGGCGGTACGGAATAATCGGGGCGTTTCCGATGGTGCATTCAGAGACCCATCGCTTAATTGGCGTTTTTGCTCTCGATGGGACTCCAGGAAATTACAGCAACCTTACAGCTGGTCCAGTGCGAAAGATATGCGCGTCAACGGCAGCGCGCATTGCCGACCTCTTCACCGACGAATAGCGTTCACGATTAAACCGTCACTCGCATCTACCAGGCCGGAGCTTCACCTCAGCGGTCGGCCGACAGCGTCCACCATGGACATCCACCGGGCGGCAGTGATCTGCAATACGCCACGGACGCCCGAGCCCGGAATACTGCCTGCCTCGGGGCGATTGTTCCGTAGAAGATGTTGGGGTGAACGGGAGAAGCCGGTGAACGATCTGAAGCTGTTCCGCGTCGTGGATGGCAGGGCAGTCGAGGTCGCCGGATCGGCGGTGGCGCTGGAGCGTCATCTGCAGACCCTGATCGAGGCGAACATGGAGGCGATGCTCGGCATCCGGTTCCTGGCCTCGGAGTACGCCACCGGCCCTCGTCATCGCGGGAGGATCGATTCACTCGGTCTCGACGAGAACAGCAACCCGGTCATCATTGAGTACAAACGTTCGAATGGCAAGGCGGTGATCACGCAGGCCCTGTCGTACCTGGCGTGGTTGCGAGATCACCGACACGAGTTCGCGAGCCTGGTGAAGCAGCGACTGGGCGGCGAGGCAGCCAGTTCGGTCGACTGGAGCAGTCCCCGTCTGGTGTGCATCGCGGGAGATTTCACCGTGCACGACGTGAACTCCTTGGAGGAGATCGGACGCCGCATCGACTTGGTGAGCTACCGCGACTTCGGAGACGGGCTCCTGGCGCTCCAGCTCGTGGCCTCCATGGCCGGCTCCTCGACATCACCTCGGAACCTGGTCGGTGCCATTGGTGCCCCGTCGGTCGCGTCTGCGGGTGGCGGTTCGGCGGTCAAGTCCGTACGGCAGATCTTCGAGGGTGCACCCGAGTCCCTGCGGGATCTGTATGCCGACCTTGATGCGATGCTGATCGGCCATGGCGATGTCCAGAAGGAGTTCCAGCTCCACTACATCGCCTACCGCAAGATCAAGAATGTCGCTACGGTCCGCTTCCAGCCCCGCAGCCACACGCTCGTGGTCCGGCTCACCATCGATCCAGACACGGTGGAGCTGTGCGAGGGCTTCACCCGCGACGTTCGGGGGATTGGGTGTCTGGGCACCGGCCCCCTAGAGCTACGGATCCGATCCCAGGAGGATCTGGCAAGGGCTGGCGACCTGGTTCGGCGCAGCGTCGAGGGAAGCTGATCCCAGGACTTCAGGGTGTTCGGGTCATCGGCATGCCGATGACCCGAACACCCTTTTTGCGTTCAGCGGTGGTTGTCTGGGGTGCTCTGGTCTCATTCTTCGGGTCCTGCGAGCTCGAAGTCATCCTGGGTGAGGGCGTTGTGCAGGCGCTGTTCCGCTATCGCGGCGTACTGGGGATCGAGCTCTATTCCGACGAACTGCCTTCCCTCAAGCAGTGCGGCGACGCCTGTTGAGCCGGATCCGGTGAAGGGGTCCAGGATCGTGCCTCCGGGAGGGCAGATCTTGACCAGTTCCTGCATGACCTCGACGGGCTTCTGGGTGATGTGGACGCGGTCCTTGCGGGGCTGGCTGGCGGTGTAGAGGCCGGGGAGGTAGACGGGGTTGCGGTCGGCGTCGACCGATCCCTTGGTGCCCCAGACGATGTACTCGCATGACTGCTTCAGTCGGCCCTTCTGGGGGCGGGAAACGGGCTTGTGCCAGGAGGCGATGCCGCGCCACGTCCATCCGGCCGCCTGCAGCGCGTCCGTGGTCGTGGGGAGCTGCCGCCAGTCGGTGAAGACCAGCGCGGCGCCGGACTCCACGGTGGCGCGGTAGGCCTCGGTGAGCAGGAGGCTCAGCCAGAAGCCGTACGAGCGCTGGTCGCGGTTCTCGCCGGGGAAGTTCGGCAGGCGGTGCTCGGCGTCGGCGGAGGTGTACTTCGCGCGGGCGGTGCGGCTGGTGCGTTCGGAGCTGGTGCGTCCGCCGCTGTTGTAGGGCGGGTCGGTGATGACGGCATCGACGCTGTTGTCGCCGAGGCCGGCGAGCACGGTGAGCGCGTCGCCTCGGTGGAGGGTGTAGGGCATTCGGGGTTCTCACTTTCCGGGGATGAGGTAACGCGCGGTTCTCCTGCGGGGATTGCGCGGCACAGGACGTCCCGCCGCCGAGTGACGCAGGGTGTTGGCCATTCGGGGGGAGCGATGAGCGGGAGGTTAGCGGCTTTTTCCGGCCGCACCCAATGAGCTGGTATCCGCCGTGTCAGCGGTGAATCGGGCCGGATCGAGGGGTCGTTTGGTGCGGCCGGAAATCGCGTCTACTGTCTGGCCGTGTTCGCAGGACGGACCCCGGTTCCGTTCCTGCTGACCTGTGCTTTTCTGTGCTGTCCCGTCCAAAGTGGCAGCGCCGAACTGTGCGGTCGCACGGTCCTGCTGTCTGCCGAAGGGGTTTTCGGATGTGGCGTCTGAGATTACGAGCGCGGCTTGCTGCCGCGCGTTCCTGACACCACCGGCATCGGGGAGTTAGCAGCTCCGGGTGTGCCGAATTTCACCCCTTGGCTGGGGAGTTCGAGTTCATTACCTGCGCGGTGCCGGTGGCCTTTTCCACGAGAGACCGGCACCGCGCCCACCACGAGTAAGGAGCTGCGAATGCAGCATGCCCAGATACTCCTATCCCCGCGAAGTTCTGGCATTCGGCCGGAGCCTGATTGCTCTGGTCGGCGGCGGCCGTGAAGAAGGCCGGAGCCATGGTGGGCCTGCTCGCCACAGGTCCGTTGCTGCTCGCTGCCCCGCTGGTCGTCGTGGCGGCCACGGATGCGGCGGCCTGTACGTCCAGCGGTACACAGGCTGTGGACAGCGCGGCGGTCGCCCGACAGGTGGAGTCGATCCTGAGCGGCGGTACGGGTGATGCGGTCTCGGTCGCGGGCCTGGACGACCCGGCCGAGCAGATCCCGAACGCGAAGACCATCGTCGCCACCGGGATCGCGCTCAATGTGCCGGCTAAGGGCCGGGTGGTAGCCCTGGCGACTGCGCTGCAGGAGTCCGGGCTGCGGAACCTGTCGTACGGGGACCGGGATTCCTTGGGGCTGTTCCAGCAGCGTCCGTCGCAGGGCTGGGGCACCGCTGCCCAGATCCTGGATCCCGTCTACGCGTCGACCCAGTTCTACACGCATCTGATGGCGGTGGACGGTTGGCAGCAGCTGACCGTGGCCCAGGCCGCGCAGGCAGTCCAGCGCTCGGCAGACGGAAGCCTCTACGCCAAGTGGGAGCCGCTGGCCACTGCCCTGCAAACGGCCATCGCGAGCGTCCTGGACGTCGGCGCCGGTGCCAGCGAGAGCGGTTCCACGGGCGCCAGCGCCACCTCCGCCTTCTCCTGCACGGACGGTGGGGAGGACGGGTCGGGCTTCGGAACGATTCCGGCTGGCCTGGTGCCCGACGGCTACGAGATCCCAAGCGACGCACCGGCGACGGTGCGTACCGCGATCCGGTGGGCGCTGGGCCAGCTCGGTACCGACTACCAGTGGGGCGGGTCGTGCACGGATCCGCACGGGTCGGACCCGATGGGCCGCTGCGACTGCTCGTCGCTGATGCAGCGCTCGTACGCCGCCGCCGGCGTGACGCTCACGCGCACTACCAAGACGCAGGTCAAGGAGGGCAAGGCCGTTTCGTTGAGCGCGGTCGAGCCGGGCGATCTGCTGTTCACCGAGGGCACCGCTGCGGCGCCGGATCACGTCGGGATGTACATCGGCTCGGGGTTGATCATCAACGCGCCGCACACCGGTGACGTGGTCCGGATCGCCACCCTGGCCGCCTGGAAGGGCGAGGTGCTGGCCGTCCGCCGCATTGTCACCTGAGCGCCCGCTCTCGCTCATCTCCATTGTCTCCGGCTCACTTCGAGCCGTCACTCCCCCGTACGAAGGACCCTGCTGTGAAGCGCATAGCGACCCTGACCACCCTGACCACCTCCGCCGCCCTCGCGCTGGGCGGTTCCCTGCTCCTGGCGCCGACGGCGCAGGCGTACACCTGCACGTCGTCCTACGTCGTCACCGCCAACGCGGTGAACCTGCGGACGGGCCCGTCGACCTCGTACGCGTCCAAGGGCCACCTCTACAAGAACGACTACGTGTGGAAGATCAAGGCCACCACGGCGACGTGGTGGAAGGTCGAGCTGGACGGCAAGTCCAAGACCGGCCTGAAGGACGGCACCCGCGGCTACGTCGCGAAGAAGTACCTCGCCGCCGGCGGCTGCTTCACCCTCGACTGACCGTCGATCACGTCCGGCCGGGGCGGCATTGATCCGGCTCTGAGGCCGTCGTCTCCTCTCCCCTCCACCCGCTCTCCTCACCGGGCCGCTTCTACGTGCCCTTTATCGAACTGGAGTTCCCATGAATCTCGCCGACCATGCCCGTTATCTGGCCTATGACCCGGGTGTCTCGCCCAAAGAGGGCGGCCTGCCCGGGCTTTCGGTCCTGAAGGAAGTCGTCTCTTCGATCAACCTGTTCGGCATCATCGCCGTCGTCGGAGCCCTCGCCGTCTCCGCCGTGGTGTGGGCCTGGGGTCACCACTCGGGCTCCCATCAGGCCGAGGCCAACGGCAAGAAGGGCGCCACCGTCTCCGCCGGCTGCGCGCTGCTGCTCGGCGCGGCCAACGGAATCGTGGCCTTCTTCTCGGCGCTGGGCACGCAGGTCCACTGATGCCGAAACGTTCACCCACCCACGCCCG
This sequence comes from Streptomyces sp. NPDC059373, assembly GCF_042751495.1. Classification (NCBI taxonomy): domain Bacteria; kingdom Bacillati; phylum Actinomycetota; class Actinomycetes; order Kitasatosporales; family Streptomycetaceae; genus Streptomyces; species Streptomyces sp. NPDC059373. The sequence continues at coordinate 244,358 of NZ_JBHYXC010000003.1, forward strand.
TACAAGTGACCTCACGACGCACCGCCGCGTCCTGATCGCTGTCGCCGTCTTCGCCCTGCTGACCGCACTGACCGGGCTGCTCCCCTACCTCACCGGCGACCGCCGTACCGCAGGGCATCCCACCAGCCGCGCCACCGCGTCCCCATCGGCCACGGCCACGGCACCTGCCACCGCGAGCCCGACCCCGTCGGCCTCGGCAGTGACAGGCCGGGGTTCGCTGGCTCGGCCGCCGAAAACCACCGACCCGGTGCTCTTCGGCAAAGCCGCCGCGAAGGCCCTGTGGACCTACGACACCCGCACGCTGTCGCAGCCGGAGCAGCTGGCCGGGCTGAAGGCGTGGATGACGACTGAGAAGAAGTACGCCGACTGGTCCTCCGTGACCGCCCAACTGCCCGACCGGCGGCTGTGGAAGCAGCTCCACGGCAACGGCCAGTACGCCACGGCGAAGGTCAGCGAGGGCCACATCCCCTCGGCGTTCACCACCGCGCTCAACGCCGACCCGGGCGCGATCACGACCGCGTACGTCTACGCGGTCACCGTCACCGGCAGGCAGTCCATCGCCTGGGACGACGGCGGCTCCGGGGCCGAGTCCCGCTCGGTCACCCTCGCCGTCCAGTGCCGCCCCGAGCAGCGCTGCGCGCTGTCCGGCATCGCCCCGAGCGTCAGCCCGTGACCTCGAACGCCCATGAAAGGAGGTATTCGTTGTGAGTGTCTGTGACCTGCCGCTGATGTCCAGCGTCTGCAACAGCATCACCAGCGGGGTCGGCACCGCCGTCACCGACAGCATCGGCGCCTGGATCGCCAAGTCCACCGGCGAACTCGCCGCTTCAGCCGCTGACCTCGCCGCAGAGGCCGTCAACGCCACCACCGCCGTGGACTTGAACGCGTCCTGGTTCCGCGACAACTACGAGCTGCTGCTGCCGATCGGGCTGGTCCTGACCGTCGGCACGTTCTGCCTGGCCCTGATCCGGGCGGCCTGGCGCCGCGACAGCGAGTCGCTGTTCGACGCGGTGAAGGGCACGGTCGCCGGCGTCTTCTTCGCGTTCACCGCGATCGCCTTCACCACCGTCGCCCTGACCGTCGTCGATGCCCTGTCGGATGGCCTGTTCACCGTCGCCCACAGCAGCGTCTCCGACGCCGTACGCCGAACCCTGCTGGTCACCCAGTACGGGCGGATGCAGGAACTCGGGTGGCTGGTCGAGTCGATGGTCGCCCTCGGCGCCGCCGTCGGGGCGTTCATGTACTGGGGCGTGATGGTCTTCCGCAAGGTCGGCATCCTGGTGCTCGTCACTCTGGCGGTGTTCGCCGGAGCAGGCGGCGGCTGGGACGTGGCCAAGCGCTGGCGGCGCGGCTGGATCGAGGCCACCGCCACCCTCGTCGTCAGCAAACTGTTGATGACGATCGTGTTCCTGACCGGCGTCTCGGCGATGGGCAAGGCCGACTCGAACGACGGGATGTCCGCCCTGTCGGACGCGATGGCAGGCATCGTCGTCCTCGCCCTCGTCTTGCTCTGCCCGTACGCGACGTACAAGTTCATCCACTGGGCCGCTGATGGCGGCAATGGTGAGGACCTGCACCGCTCCGGGGCCGTCGGCCTGGCCACCGCCGCAGGGGCGGCCAAGACCGCGGGCAGCCTCGCCATGCGGGCCAGCACCGGCGCCCCGGCCCCGCAGGGTCCGGCGCAGGTGCCCGGCATGGGGACGGACGGTGTTGCGTCCGGCATCGACCCCACCGGTGGCAGCAGCGGCAGTTCGCCGAAGCAGACCACTTTCCGGTACGGCGAAGACCCTGGCGCGCCCGGTGACAAGGGCGGTGCGCTCATCAAGCGGCCTCCGACCGACGGCGACCAGGGCCAGCCCCTCATCCGGCGCTCCGGGCAGTCCGCGGGGGTCTCCGCACCGGGCCACGGCCAAGGGAGCGAGGCTTCCATGTCGTCTCCCAGCCCGCAGCCGCAGGGCGCATCCGCTGGCTCTGAGCAGCCGATGGCGGCGCGGTCTGCGCGGCCTCCGGTGACCGGTCCGTCCCCGCAGGGCTCGGACACACCGCAGCGGTGGGTCTACCCCGATCCCCCGCCGGGCGGATCGGGCTCATAGCCCCCGCGTGAAACCGGGGCGGGCCGTAGCCCCGCAGCGCGGCCCGCCCCCCTTCACCCCTCTCCTCCTCTTTCTCTTCGCATCAAGGACGGCTTTGCCATGCTCTCCGACACCACACGGCCCGACATGCCGGCCACCGTCAAGTTCCCGCACCGCTCCCGGCGCGGCGTGCTGCTCGGCCTGAGCGCCGCCCAGCTCGTCGTGGCCGCCGCGAGCGGACTGCTGCTGCTCGCGGTGCTGCTCACCACCGGGGTCACCGGGGCACTGCGGCTGATACCGCTGTGGGCGGTCCTGCTGGTGGCGGTCTTCGCCCGGCAGCGGGGCCGGTCGCTGGCCGACTGGACGCCCATCGTGGTCCGCTACAGCCTGCGGCGGGCCCGGGGCCAGTTGCTGTGGCTCGCCCGCCCATCCACCCGGCCGCGCCGCGAGGGCCTGCTGCACCTGCCCGGCACCGCCGCCTCACTACGTGTGACCGCCTCCCCCGACCGAGCCTTCGGTGCCGTGCACGACCCGCACCACGGCACGCTGACCGCGGTCGTCAGGATCAGCAGCCGGGCGTTCGCCCTGCTGGACCCGGCCACCCAGAACGCCAACGTCTCCGGCTGGGGACGCACCCTTGCCGCCCTCGCCCGCACCGGCCACATAGCGCGGGTCCAGGTCCTGGAGCGCACCGTGCCGGACTCCGGCGACGCGCTCAACCGCTACTGGGACGAACACGGCCACCCCGACGCACACCTGGCTGGTCCCGTCTATGCCGACCTGCTCGCCGCCGCAGGACCTGCCGCCGCACCGCACGAGGCGTACGTCGCCCTCGCCCTGGACCTCAAGGCCGCCCGCCGGCTGATCAACCAGGCCGGCGGCGGGCTGACCGGTGCCTTCGCGGTCCTGGCCCAGCTTGCCTCGACGTTCGACCAGTCCGCCCGCACCGCCGGTCTTACTCCCGCCGGCTGGCTCACCGGCACCGAGATCGCCTCCGTCGTCCGCACCGCGTATGACCCCAAGGCATCAGCTGCGCTGGACCGCTGGTCCGCCTCCGGACGTCCCGAGGCCGACCCGGCTGCCGCCGGTCCGGTGGTGCTGGTGGAGCAGGCAGACCGGATCACCACCGACACCGCGCACCACGCCACCTTCTGGATCGAGAACTGGCCCCGCATCGAAACCAGCCCCGGGTTCCTGCACCAGCTGCTGTTCACCTCCGGTGTCCGCCGCACCCTCTCACTCACTTACGCGCCCAAGGGACTCGATGCCGCACTGAAGGACGTGCAGCGCAAGAAGGCCACCGTCATCGCGGACGCCTCCGAGCGGCAGCGCAAGGGCCAGGTCGACTCCGAAGAGGACTCGGTGGAGTACGCCGACATCAAGGCCCGTGAGCGGCAGCTGATCGCCGGCCACGCCGATGTCGCCCTGACCGGCCTGCTCACCGTCTCCGCCGACTCCGACCAGCAGCTCAACGCCGCCTGCGCGGCCGTCGAAACCGCCGCCGTCGCGGCGCTGGTCGATCTGCGTCGGCTGACCTGGCAGCAGGCCGAAGCCTTCACCGGCGGTGCCCTTCCTCTCGCCCGTCCGTAACACCGCCCCCTGCTCCTCCCTCACCCGCACCTGCCGAAGGGCACCGCCATGCCGACCCCGCAGCCGTCGATGCCCGACCTCGCGCCGGACTTCGTGCCGTTCGCCACCGCCGCCATCGACTTCCACCGCACGATCAACATCCCCGCCGGAACGGTCGCGGCCAGCCGCACCGAACTGGACTCCCTGCACGCCCACCTGATCTCCCTGCACGGCCTGCTCGACACCCACACCACCCGCACCACCGTGGTCGACCAGGCCGAAGGCGACCACCTGCGCGCGGTACGGACCCGGTTGTGGCAGGCCGCCGAACACCTGCACGCCGCCTACCACGCAGCCCCCCACTCCGACGGGCGCGTGCCCGCCCGGGAGGCGTGCCGGGCCGGACTGCCGGAGGGTGCGCCGGAGCTGTCGGTGTGCCAGCGCCACCTCGTTGCCTCCGTCCGGGTCCGCCGCACCACCACCCCGGCCGACCTCCACGACCCATTCACCGGCCTCATCCGCCACTGACCACGCCCGGGAGCACCACCGTCATGCCGATCCGCAACCGTGCTAGCGCCAGCCCCCTGTTCACCCCGCGCAAGACGTCCCGTGCCGCCGCGCGGGCGGCGCGGGAGGAGTTCACCGCCGCCCGTCGCACCGCCCGCCACGCCGCCCGACCCGAAACCCGGCCCACCTCCACCGGCAGCGACCCCGAGCTGCGAGCCATCTACCCCGCTGGGGGCCGGCCGGGGCCGGCTTCGGCCCGGGGCGGCACGCTCAAGCTCCCGGCGCACCGGATGACGACCGCCACCGCGAGCGGGGCGTATCCGTTCCTGGCCGAGGGCGGGCTCGGCGGCGAGGGCATGTACATCGGCCGCGACGTCCACGCCGAAGCCGCCTTCACCTACGACCCGTTCGCCCTCTACGGGCGCCTGGATGGCTTCACCAATCCGAACATCCTGCTCGCGGGGATCATCGGCATGGGCAAGTCCGCGCTCGCCAAGTCCCTCGCTGTGAGGGCCATCGCCTTCGGCTACCGCATCTATGTCCCCTGTGACCCCAAGGGCGAGTGGACCGTCGTCTCCCGGTCCCTGGGTGGCGACACCATCGCCCTCGGCCCGGGCCTGCCCGGGCGGCTGAACCCACTGGACGCGCCCGCCCGGCCATCCGGGATCAGCGAGCAGGACTGGACCGCCGAGGTCCGCAAGCGGCGCCTGCTGCTCCTCGGCTCGCTCGCCCGCACCGTCCTGCGCCGCGACCTGCACCCCATGGAACACACCGCTCTCGACGTCGCCCTCGACCAGGTCGTCGACGCTACCGAAGCCACCGGCACCACACCGTTGCTGGGCGATGTCGCCCAGGTACTGGGCTCACCGGCCCGGCTGGATACGGCGATAGGCGAGCTGTCCGGGCGGCTCGGCCAGGCCGCCGAAGACCTCGCCCACGCCCTGCGGCGTCTGGTCCACGGCGACTTGGCCGGGATGTTCGACGCCCCCTCCACGGTGGCATTCGACCCCAGCGCACCGATGCTGTCCATCGACTTGTCCCGCCTCGGCGGTGCCGGCGACGACACCGGCTTGGTGCTGGCCATGACCTGCGCCAGCGCATGGATGGAGTCCGCGCTCGCCGACCCGACCGGCGGCAGGCGATGGGTGATCTACGACGAGGCGTGGCGGGTCATGCGGCACGTCGCCCTGCTGGAGCGGATGCAGTCCCAGTGGAAGCTCTCGCGCGGCCTGGGGATCGCCAACCTGATGGTGATCCACCGGCTCAGCGACCTGCTGACCGCAGGCGATGCGGGATCGCGAGGACGGGCGCTGGCCGAGGGCCTGCTGACCGACTGCTCCACCCGGATCATCTACCGCCAGGAAGCCGACCAGCTCGCCTCCGCCGCCGCCCTGCTCGGCCTGACCGGCGTAGAGACCCAGGCCGTCTCGGCGCTGACCAAGGGCCGCGGCCTGTGGAAGGTCGCAGGCAGGTCGTTCATTACTCAACATCTGCTCCACCCGCGAGAGCGCGAGCTGTTCGACACCGATGCCCGGATGAACGACGAGCCCTCGTGGGTTCACTCCAACTGAAGGTTTCTCAATTCCTGTGCACCGCACGAAGGTGCAGTGACGCTGGACATCTCCCAGCGTATCGCCGTCATCCCCGAAGTCGCCGCGCCCAAGCACACCGCTCGCGTTGAAGCCGCGCGGGCCCGGTCCGCTCCGGGAGCCTCTCGTGACGCCTCGGCCCCAGTGCCGCAGCCACCCGCCCGGCCGACACCGGACAGCGCACCGCGCCCCCGCCCCCGCTGATCACTACGACGGCGTTGTCCGCCTGAGCCGGGTCTGTGACGCCACCAGAACGGAAGTCTCCGCATGCCCCGCCCCTACGTCCGTCCGAACCTGAACCGTTTCGCCAGCCAGGTCGCGGCCCGCCTGCCCGGTACCTGGAGCGCCCGCTCCCATGACCCCGATCCACTCGATCACGACCCGTACCGCGACATCTGGGACAGCCAGCTCCTGGACTGGGCCATCTGCGAGTACCGGCCCGTCCGGGCCGGCGTCCTGGCTGGCCCCGCCGGCGAGCGGCTGCTGCTCATTGCCCATCCTCTACGTGACGGCGAGTTCATCGTCGGCGCGCTGGCCCCGCCCGGCCTCGCTCACGAAGCGCTCGGCGACGTGCACGCCCCGCTGGCCGTCACGGTGCCGGCCGACGCGGTCCGGGCCGCAGCCGTCATCACCCGCCGGTTCCTGCCCCGCTGGCAGGAAGCCGTTGTCCGGATCCAGCTGCCGGCGCTGGCCTGCGCGATCGAGGGCGCCGAGCAGGCCGAGGCCGGCTGGGACGCGGTCTCCAACAGCCTCTGCGACAACGACGGCCAGCCGCTGGACGAACACGCCTACGGCGAGCGCAAGTCCCAGCAACGCGACGCCCCCGCCTGGCATCACCTGGAGACGTTCCTTTTCCACGGTCCCGCTGCGCTGGCCGACGCCCGCGCCACCGTACGCGGTCTCGGCGTGGAACCCGATCTCGCAGATCGATGGCGGTGGCGGCTGGGCGCACTGCAGAAAGCCCTGGAAGGCGGACTCCGCGTCCGCGCCGAGTGGGAACTCACCCGCCCCAAGCCCGGTCGGCAGCCCCGCGACAACGCCCGCGGCCTGAAGGCACACGCCGACGCAGTAGCCGAGCGGGACGCCGAAGGCTGGTGCTACGCCAGCGAGTTCATCGCCCACGGTCCCGTGCTGCTGGAAATCGCCCAGGCCGCAGCCACGCCGCAGCAGAGCGACCCGGCGCGTGCCTCTGTCCGCGCCGAGGCCGCGCGAGCCCGATCCACCACCCCCGCATCCGGGGCCCGCCCGGCAGACCTCCGCGAGCCACCGCCGAGCCTCCCGCCGCGCAGCGCTTGCCCCGGCCCGCGTACGCGCTGAGGGCTTCTACCTCAATTTCCCGGCCTCGCCAAACGCCACTTCGCCCGGATCCTCGACCCCACCCCGTTCCGCCGAGCGCCTGTGGCCGGTCTCCCCGGCGTCCGCCGCCCGATCGAAAGACCCCTGATGCCCGAGCCCAGCCCGACCATCCGCATCGCCCGCCGGTCCACCAGCGGCGTCACCGCCGAGGGCGGCGATGCCTTCGCCGTCACCCTGCTGCGGCGAGCCGGATTCATCCCGGAGTCCTCGATCCACCGGTTCTGGCACCGTCTCCACTACGACATCGGGACCGACCGCGAGAACAGCCGGGCCACCCACGCCTACGACATGCTCACCGCCGCCCGCTACCCCGTGGTCATCGACCCCTCGCTGCGGCTGCTCCCGCAACCCGCAGACGACCAGCCCCCGGCCACCCTCCCCGAGACGATCAGCCGAGCCCTTCGAGAACTCGGCGAGCAGGTCGGCCGACTCGACGAAGCCGCCGAGGTCAGCTCACTCCTGCGGGTCCTGACCGACACCCGCAACGGAGCGCTCCTGCCGGTACGGGAGCTGGTGGACAAGGCCGTTCCGTGTGTCGAGGGCCTGCACAGCCCCCGCGCCGCCACAGCGGCCAGCGCACTGCGCGAGGCCAGCAGGGCGCTCCTGGCCGCCCATGTCGAACTCAGCATCGCCGCCGACGCGCTGGAATCCCTCCCCGGCGCCCAGCAGCAGCACCCCGACCCGGCTGCCGCCGGCCCGCGCGTCACCGCCGCCCGCGCCCGCGCCGCTACTTCGCCCTCGCCCGGACGGCAGCGCGCCGCATCGACGCCTCCCGTCCCGGCCACGCCTGCCACCAGCGCGGTCACGGATGCCGGTCCCGCCCAGCGCCGCCGCTGACCGGCCCGACCCGAAGGAGCCCTCGATGGACACCGATCCGCACATCGTCATCGGCCGCCACCCCGAGCTGGGGATCGTGGCCGCCAACCGACACAACACTCCTGTCATCGACCATGTCCTGCGCCGGGTGGGCTTCCATCCCATCCCCGGCCGACGGCAGCTGTACGCGCTCGCCGAGCCCGAGCGTGACGGGATCCGCCGCGCCCGGCAGGCGGTGCAGAGCCTGCGCATCGTGCGCTACCAAGTGGCCGCCGACGCCGTCTTCGAACCCGACACCACCCTTGCGTCCGACCCGGCACCGGCCCGGCCGCTGTCCCAGGGAGCCGCCCCCGACCGCGCCGAGGTCCAGGCGGGGCTGTTCGCGCACGCTCGCGCGCTGACCGCGGACATCGCCTCCGGCCGCCTGGTGCTCCACGAGCAGTTGCGCGACCCGGAGGGCACGCTGCGCGCGGTCGGCACTTACACCGACACCGGCGAAGGTGTCCTGCTGCACGGCGAAGGCCACCTGCGCTACCTCGAGACCCGCCTTGCCGACACCGATAAGGCGCTCGACGCCTTCGCGTACGTGCGCGGCAACGGCCGCCCCGCACCGCCACCTCCCGCCGAGCAGCGGGTCCGGGCCGCCACCGCCGTCTCCCCTGCCCGCTCCGCCGTCCGCCGAGCGCCGAGCCCGGCAGCGGACGCCCCGGCGCGGCGCGCTCTCATCGCTCCGGCTGCCCTCGGTCAGCAGCAGCCGGCCACCCGGCGCTCCCGCTGAACCGTCGCTCCAGTTCTACCGACCGTCAGGAATCCCACCGCCATGCCAAACGGCCCCGAGGTCGCCTTCAGCATCCACCCCGAACTCGGCATCGTCGCAGCCGTCGCCGACGAACTGCCCAACGCCGAAGCAGCCCTGCGCACTGCGGGCTTCCACTACATCAATGCCCTGGGCATCTTCGCCCTGCAGGCGGAGGCGAACCGTCTCCAGGACAAGCGCTTGACGGCGCGGCTCGTCCGCGACCTGCAAGCCATCGGTTACATCGTCGCCGCCGACCCCCAACTCCTCGACGCCCCACCCCCGCCCAGCGTCGCCGACCTGACCGCACGCGTCCTGCAAGCCGAGCGGCCGTCCGACGTCGCCGACGTCTTCGACGACCTCCTGGACGACCGGACCGGAGTCATCCCCGAACTCCACAAGCTGCTGGAAGCCTCCGCCGCCTGGAGTGAGCGAAACCTCGGCTACGTAGGCGCTGACGCCGCCCGCAGCTGTCGGCACCTCGCCGCTCAGATCAACGACCTGAGCGAGTACCTCGGCTTCACCGGCGGCGACTTCCTCGACTTGGACGCCCTCCCGCGAACGCACCCGGCGGGCACGGGGTTGTCCGACACCCCGGCGCGCGCCCGCGCCGCCACCGCCACCTCCCCCACCCGCTCCGGCACCGGCACCGGCACCGGCACGCCTACCGCGACCAACGCTCCCGCGCCGGACCCCGCCGCCCAGGTTCCCACCGCCCCGCCGACCCGCAGCCGGTAACGGCTCCTATATATATAAGGAGCGCTTCCGTTGATCTTCGTGCCCGATGTCGCCTTCGGTATCCACCCCGACCTCGGTGTCGTCGCCGCCCTCGCCACGGACCATCCGTACGCCGAGCAGGTTCTGCGGCAGCACTACTTCCGCCACCGCCCCGATTTCGCCCTGTACGCACTGCCGCACGACGCCCCGTACAACCGGGTCTTGCAGGTGGTGGCCGGCGCGACCCGTCTCCTGCAGCAGTCCGGCCTGCTGGTGATGGCCGACCCGCGCATCATGCTGGCCCCGCCGATCCCGCAGTCCCCCGGTGCACCCGTACGGGAGGCGGTCCCCGCGCAGTCACTGACCGCCCTGGCCTGTGAGCTCCACACGGTGACCCGCTCGGCGGAGGCCGCCGAGGTCCTGCGGGAACTCCTCGACGAGCGCTTCGGCGCCATGAGCGAGCTGGAACACCTCGTCGATACCGCCGCCACCTGGTGCGAGCGCCTGGACACCATCGAGGGACGCGAACTGGGCACCCGGCTGCGCACCATCGCCAGCCATGTCGGCTTCCTCAGCGACCGGATCGCCGACGTCGAGGCCGACCTGCAGGACATCGCGGGCGTGATCCCGGCCGACGCGCCGCCGCTGTCGGCCACCCCCGCCCGCACGCACGAGAACCGCCCGGCCTCCTACGGCACCCGCGCCCAGGCTGCCGTTGCCACCTCGTCTCACCTGCCGATCCCCATCCCGACCGGTGCGAGCCCCGAACCCCGGCCCACACCCCCGCTGCCCCGGCCCACGCGCACGCGCTGACCCCACCCCTCAATTCACCACCCCGCACAAGGAGTTCCCCCCATGGCCGTCAAAACGACGTGGACCATCAAGCACACCACCTGCGGTCACACCAGCACCGCTGACCTGTCCGCCCGGCCCGCCGACCGGCGGGCCGGCTACGTCCGCTGGCTGGCCGAGCGCGACTGCTCGGATTGCTGGCAGGCCTCAAGGGACGAGGACGCCGAGGACAAGGCCCTCTGGCTGGAGACCAAGCGCGCCGCCGAGCAGGCCGAGGCCAGCGCCTGGGCGGAGCAGTACCGCATGCCTGAGCTGGACGGCACCCCTGGCGCGGTGGCCTGGGCCGCGCGCTGCCGCCACCAGCTCGTCAGCGCCGCCTACACCGCCCTTGTCCTGGAGGGCACCAGCAGCGAGAGCGAGTGGGAGCAGATCGAGGACGCGGCCCGCACCGTCACCCGGGCCGGGTGGTGGCTGGACCAGCGGGACTGCGAGCCCGCCGACCTGCAGGAACTGCTCCAGGCCGCCACCGATGCGGACCGGCCTACGGAAAACCCGTACGCGTAGCACCAACCGGCCGCCGGGCGCGCGTCTATCACGCGATCCCGGCCGGGCCAAACGCCCGATCGCCCGGATCCTCTTGCGCACGGACACCCGCGCCCCCGGGCTGCTCGCCCGGGGCACCGTGTCCGGCCCGCCCGTTCCCGGCTCCCCGCCGGTGCCGCCCCCGTAGGAAAGAGGCGCCTCGTGCCTGAGCCCCTGATCAGTATCGCCATCGAGCCCAGCGGCCGGGTCAGCGCCAAGGGCGCCGACGCCCTGGCCGCCACCCTGCTGCGCCGGGCCGGCTTCACCGAGGTCAACGACTGGCACGGCCTGCGCCACCGGCTGCCACTGTCCACTCCCGCCGAGGAACAGGCGGAGGTGGCCCTCTACGCGGCGGCCATGCTGCACGCCGCCCGCTATCGCGTCGACCTCGACCCCGCACTCGACCCCGGCCCAGCCGCCACCACCACTCCCACCGACCCGCACGGACGGTACGTCGTCGGACGCGCAGTGCTCGACCTCACCGACCAGATCAACGCCGCCACCACCGCCGGGCAGACCGCCGAAGTCCTCGGCCAGCTCCTCAATCCCACCGACGGCGTCCTGATCCGCCTCCAGGAAGCCATCGAGGCCGCCGCCGAGAAGTGCACCGACTTCGATTCCGATTTCGACAGCGGCAGGAACTTCGAGCTGAGCGACCGGTTCACCGCCGCCTCCGAACTCCTCACCCAGATCGGCCACGACCTCGACGGGGCCGCCCTCGACTTCCATGCCCTGGATCCCACCCCGGCTTCGTCTCAGCCGAGTTGGCAGGCCCAGGTCGCCGCCTACTACGCGACCGCCCGCACCACCGCAACGCCCACCGACACCCGCCGGGCCACCGCCGCCGATGCGGCTAGGCAGCCCGGTCCCCAGCCCGCCCGCCGAACCCGCTGACCGCTCACCCCACTTCCGGAGGTATCCCCGTGCTCCCCGACAACGTCATCATCGGCGGCCGTCCCAACGGCGACATCATCGCCACCGGCGGCAACGACACCGTCACCGCGATCCTCGCCCACCTGGGCTTCCGCACCGACCCGACCGAGAAGCACACCGTCACACTCCGCCTGTCCAGCGACGGCGCATACGACCTGACCGACATGGCCTGCTACGCCGCGCAGCTGCTGCGGGCCGGCGGGTTCCCGGTACTCCTCATCCTCCGGCAGGAGGCCCCGCTGCAGGTCCAGCCCCTGCTCTTCCCGCCCTTCGGTGCGCTGACCGACGCGCTGGACGAGCTCACCCGGCAGTTGTACTTCCGCGACCTCCCCGAAGAGGTCGCCGATCTCACCGAAATGATCTTCCACCCCTACGGCGACGGAATCATCGGCGAACTCCACACCCTCATCAACGGCCTGGGTATGGCCTGCGCCGCGCTGGCCATACCCGAAGGCGAACCGCTGGAGGAGCGCCTGCTGGACCTCGGTGTGCAGCTCGCCGCCCTGGCCAGCCCCGACGTCCCCCTCGACCAGCGCATCCGCGGCCTCGCCCTGGACTGAACACCCAGCGCCGTCCACGCGCTTACCCCCACCAGCTCTGCCTCCGTCACGAAAGACCGATCACCCATGAGCATCGTCATCCGCCGCACCGGCGCCTCCGGCATCATCGCCACCGGCGCCGACCAATTCGCCGCGCTCCTCCTCACCCACGCCGGGTTCACCGCCGACACCGACCCGGCCACCCTGACCTGCCACCGGCTCCCCGCCACCGACACCGCCGAATCCAAGGTCGATCAGGCGATACGGATGCTGTGCATCGCCGGCTACCGCGTCCAGAGCGACCCCGGCATCTGGGCCTACCTGGCCAACGTCCACACCCCCGCACCGGACAAAGACGTGACCCGCGCCGCCGACCAGGCGGTCAACGCCCTGATCGCCCGGCTCTACGACTGCACCGGCCCGACTGGTCTCGCCGAGATCGCCAATCAGGTCCTGCACCCCGAGCACGGAGCGCTCGTCTACCTTCGCGAGTTCCTCACCGTCCTGGCCTCCTGGTGCCGCCAGCAGCAAAGCGCCGAAGGCGACGCGCTGGCCAGGGACCTCATCAGCGGCACTTACCACCTCGACGGCCTGCTCAAGGACTACGGCACCCTGCCCGCCGACCTGCGCGCCCTCGCCCGAATCGCCGAATAGCCCGTACCCGGCCGCTTCCTCCGCCGATCCGGCCACGCCGACCGACCTCGCCCCACCATCCCGGATGGTCCATTCCCTCCCGCCGATGACATCGGAGAACTCCATGTCCAGCAGCCTCGCCATCGAATCCGCCCAGGACCAGGCACGCGATACCAGCACCATCCTGGTCGACCTCACCACCTTCATCCCCACCCTGGAAACCCCGAAGGAAGCGGCCCGCGTCACCCAGGAGATCTTCGATCCCACTTCCGGCGTCCTCGCCCGCGTCACCGACCTCGTCGGTGCCGTCTCCCGGTGGGTGCAAGAGCGCGTGCCGCCCGGCACCAACGACGGCCCTGCCTACGAGCTGTGGCACCGCCTCGGCCAGGCCTCCGAGGACCTCTGGGACATAGCCGAAGCCCTCGGCAGCACCTCGGATGACCTCGCTGAACTCCCGGCCACCGCGCTGGTCTCACCCCGGGCCCAAGCCGCCCGCGCCGTCTCGCCCACCGCCCCCGACGTGTCCGGCACCGCCACGACCACCGCACCCGCCGCACCTGCGGCCTCGTCCCCGGACCGCGCCCCGACCCGCTGAGGAGCACCCGACCCATGACCGCCAGAAGAAGCCCCGCCCGTCTCGCCGCCCTCACCCCGGTCCGCTCCAGGAGCCCCTCGTGCCGTCCCCGCGTACTTCCGCGTCCTCGTCCACCCCCGGAACCGACGCCTTCCTTTATCTTCTGCTCTCCGTCGCCGGCCTCGGCATCATCGGCGGTTCCCTGGCCTGGCTGTTCGGCAACCTCGTCAACACCCTCGCGGGCATCGATCCGTGGGCCGCCTACCAGCCCACCGTCGCCCTGCTCCACCCCGACGAGCTCTGGCCCCATCTCCCCCGGCCTGCCGTCATCACCAGCTGCTACGCCCTGCCCGCCGTGGTTCTCCTGGTGGCCGCTGTCCTCGGCGTGAAGCTCTGGCTCCGCCTGCGCGGCAACCCCAAGGGCCTGGCCGGGCAGCGTGATCTGGCCGGGCTGCTGCCCAAGGAGATCGCCGCCAAGGCCAAGGATCTGCGTCCGAGCCTGGCCAAGGCGAGTGCCAAGCAGATCGCGCCGGACGACCGTGGCGTCCTGCTCGGCACCCTCAACCCCGGCACCGCCGAGATCAGGTCCAGCTGGGAGGACGTCCTCCTGGCGATCATGGCTCCGCGCTCCGGCAAAACCTCCGGGCTGGCGATTCCGGCGATCCTACGCGCTCCCGGCCCGGTGCTGCTGACCTCCAACAAGGCGGCGCGCGACGCCTACACCGCCACCTTGAATGCCCGTGCTGGCGTGGGGACGGTGTGGACGCTGGACCCGCAGCAGATCGCGCACGCCCCGCGCGCCATGTGGTGGGACATCCTCGCCGACGCCCACGATCTGGCCGGAGCCCGGCGGCTGGCCGGGCATTTCGTGTCCGCGTCCGTGGACGAGTCCTCCCAGGGCGACTTCTGGTCCACCGCCGCCGCCAACACCTTGACCGCGCTGTTCCTGGCCGCAGCACGCGACCGCAGGCCGATCACCGACGTGCTCGCGTGGCTTGCCTCCCCGGCCGACCGCACCCCCATCGACATCCTCAACGACACCGGGCTGGAGGCGGTCGCCGCCCAGCTCCAGGGGACCGTGGCCGGCGCGGTCGAAACGCGGGACGGCATCTTCGAAACCGCCCGCCAGTACGCCGCCTGCCTCCTCGACCCCGCCATCGCCGCCTGGGTCTCCCCCGCCAAGGACCTTCCCGAATTCCGGCCGGAGTCGTTCGCGACCAGCCGGGACACGCTGTTCCTGTTGTCCAAGGACGGCGGCGGTTCTGCCTCAGCGATCATCGCTGCCGCTGCCGACGCCGTGATGCGCGCGGCGGTCATCCAGGCCGAACGCGACGGCGGACGCCTGGACCCGCCGCTGCTGGCGATCCTCGACGAGGCCGCGAACGTCTGCAAAATCTCGGACCTGCCCGACCTGTACTCCCACCTCGGTTCCCGGGGCGTCATCCCCATCACGATCCTGCAGTCCTACCGGCAGGGCGTACGCGTGTGGGGCGAGGCTGGCATGGACGCCCTGTGGTCCGCCGCCACCGTCAAACTGATCGGCTCCGGCATCGACGACGCCGACTTCGCCGACAAGCTCTCCCGCCTGGTCGGCGATCACGACGTACAGACCATCTCCACCTCGCACAGCGACTCCGGCAAGTCCACGTCCGTCTCGATGCGGCAGGAGCGCATCCTGCCCGCCGACGCAATCCGCGCCCTGCCCAAGGGCACCGCCCTGCTGCTGGCCACCGGGATCCGGCCCGCGCTGCTGGACCTCAAGCCCTGGTACAAGGAACCCGACGCCGCCGTCCTGGGTGCCGCGTCCGCCCGCGCGACCCAGGCGATCACCGAACGCGCGCTGGCCAAGTCCCTGGGCCGTGACGACTTCGGGACCGTGGCATGACCATCCCCACCCTGGCCCCGCTGCTCGGAATGCTCGGCCGTGGAGTTCTAGACGCTGCCGCGGTCCAGCACCAGGCGAGCCGCAGGGCGGCACGGCCGGCCCAAGTCCGCGGATCGCTTTTCGAAGTCTGCTGGGAGCCACCCTCGGCCCAGCAGGCGCGGGTGGGCGGGAAACGCGGCGAGAGCCGCCAGAACGAAGATCAGCGACGCCCAAGGGGTGCTGAGCTGGACGGTCATCTGCCGCCCGCTGTGGGTGTTGATGAAGGTCGTCTGGAAGACGTCCGGAGCGACGAGGTCGATCGTGTTCAAGCCCGTCCAGTCCAGGTCGAGCGAGCAGACGGGATGGCCGAAGTAGACCTTCCGCGCGGTGACGGTGACCTCACCGGTTCCGTCCAGCACCCATCGCGGCTGCGCGTTGAGCGCGGCGGTGCGGCGTCGGGCCGAGTTGCCGACGGCGGAGGCGGCCATGCTGCCGAGCACGAATCCGGTGCTGCCGAACGCGACGACGCTGGTGTGCGTATAGCTGCCGTTCCCCACGGCCCGCCATGTCAGGCGCTGGGCCGGTCCCACGGCCAGTGCGCGATCGCCGGGCCCCAGTCTGGCCATGGTGGCGACCAGCGGACGCTGGCCCAGCCGACCTTCGACAAGATCGGCAAGGACGTCGCACGAGTGCCACAGGTACTCGTCGAGCGGCGACCACGTCGACGTTGGTGCCGGTCGATAACCGTCCTGGGACGGAGGGGCAAAAGGATCGTCCACATGCTCTCCCCGGTATCCCCGCGCCGAGGCACCCGCGGCCCCGTTCAACGCCCGCCCAGCGTACTGAGACAGGCCGTGTCCCCACGAGGAATTCGATCCCGCCTCCGTACGCAAGGCGTTCTCCGCACCTGCGGTTCCCGCTCCTGGTGAGGGCCGCGCCCACCAGGCGCCAGAAGTCCAGACCCGTGCGCTACCGCTGCCTATCCCGGCCCAGGCCCGGCCGGCCATCCCCGCTGGCCGATCGGCTGGACGCCACCCGCCGCTTCCAAGGCCGCAGTGGAGCACAACCGCACGCCATACCTGCGCCGTTCCGGCGGAAGGCTGCCTCCTCCCCGCCAACCGTTCTTCCCCGTCAGGAGCGTCATGTCCTCGCCCACTCCCACGTTCTCCTCCGTCCGTTCCTCCGAGCGCCTGGCCGGTACCCCGGTGATCCGGCGCGGCGCGCACTGGTGGCTGGTCACCCCCACCGGCTCGATCCTCGCCAACGACCCGGCATTCACCGGCGAGCTGGACCGGTTCGCCGCCGACATGGCAGCCGCCGACCAGGCCGTCGCCGAAGTCCTCGCCACACGCAAAGACCAGCGCAAGGCCGCACGCAAGGCGCGACGGTGAGGCCGCTTCTCCAGGCCGAGCAGGCCGTCCTCGGAGCGATCCTGCTGGACCCCGGGCAGCTGCCGCTGCTGTCGGACTGGCTTCAGCCGAAGCACTTCTACCGGCCGCATCACGCCGCGCTGTACGCAGCCCTGTTGAAACTGCACGCCGCCGGACACCCAGCCTCCGTCACACCCCGCCCGGCCCCGCCCACAGCGCCTGCCAACGGCGGCAAGAGCGTGGGCGCGTGGCCCGTCCCGGCCGAAACCCGTGATCCCGACGGCCAGCTGGCGTGGATGGATGCCGCGATCGCCGAGGCGAACGCCACGCAGGTGCGCGGTCTGACCGCGGTCTACGTACACAGCCTGATCAGCGTCTGCCCGCGCCCGGACCATGCGCCGGTCTACGGGCGGATGGTGCTGGAGGGCGCCATCCACCGCACGGTGGCCGAACACGCCACCCGCCTGCACCAGATGGCCCGCGCCGACGCCCTCCGGGACGGCGTCGAGGACACGCTGCACTACGCGACTGTCCTCGGCGAGGTCCTGGACGACCTCGCCCGTCGCTGGGGCACCGACCCCCGCCCCATCGCCCCGCCCGCACAGCCGCAGTCCGCGGGCGCGAAGCGGCTGCCGGCGACCAAGGAGCAGCTCGCCGACGAGCAGTACCTGCTGGCGGTGCTGACCGCGCAGCCCGACCCGTTGCGCGACCTGGTGGGCTGGCTGCGGCCCGAAGACTTCGCCGATGACGGGCACGGGCGGATCTACCGCTGTCTGGGGGCGCTGCACCACCGGGGCGAGCCGATCGACGAGGTCACCGTGCTGTGGGAGGCACAGCGGCGCGGTGCTCTGGCCGACGGCAGCTTGACCGCGGAGGAGGTCCTGCTGCTGTGCGACTCCGGTGCCGCCGTCGGTCTCGCCGAGTACCTTGGCGAGCACGTCGTCCGTGCCGCGCTGGTGCGTACGGCCGCGATCGCCGCGCGGCAGGTGCGGGCGCTGGCCGACGACGAAGCCCTCGCCCCCGGCCGCCTCATCGGCTACGCCCTCCACGCCCTCAGCCCGCTGGCGGAGATCCTACGGCGCTGGCAAAGCGCCACCGGCGCACCCCAACCACCCGTCTCACCAGCCGGTCCGCCGGAGCACGTGCCCCAGGCCCGTGCGGATGCCGCTCGCGCCCGTAGCCAGCCGCACCCGCCTGCACGGCCTTCATCTCGCCCTGCGCCTTCAGCCGTTGTCCCCTCCCCTGCCCGCCCTGCCCGCCGGAGCCCCTCGTGACCGATCCGACCGCCCTCAACATTCGCATCCTGCGCTCTCTTTCCCAGGACTTCGACACCGCCCGCAGGCAGCTCGAACGGTCCTGGCAGCACGATGGCCCGCTGACCCTCGACTCCGCTGCCCAGCAGTTCACCGGCCTGAGTTCGCTGCTCGGCCGCCTGTCGGACCAGGTGCGCATCGGCGCCACCGTTCCCTGGGCCCCGGCTCCAGAAGAGCGGCGGGCCGTGGTCATGTTCAGCGGTGCCACGGTTCCGGCCAGCCGCGCGTTGCGGCACCTCGGCGAGGCCCTGGTTCACCTTGGCCTCCTCCACGAGCACGCGGACGACCCCGTCACTCCTCCGTTGACCGAGGCTCGGGTCGTGACCGTCAAGTACCACCTGCACGAGGTCCAGGACTCGCTCGAAGAAACGATTCGCCTTCTACGCAGGGGAGCGGAGCGCCTCGGTGATCTCCCGTCGCGGACCGCCGCAGCCCGTAGCCGCACCACCGCCACCGCTGCTCACACCGTCGCGCCCCCTGCCGCTGCCCGGACAGGGTCTGCGCCGGCACCCCGCCGGAGCCTGTGATGGCCACCTTGCGCTCTGCCGATGCTGGCGCCTTGTACGGACTGGCCCGCGAGTTCGACGGCTCACGCGAACAGCTCGCCCTCTCCCGGCAACACGGCATCCCATCCCTCGCCGAGGTCTCCGGGCAGCTCACCGGCCTCAGCGCCATGGTCACCCTGCTGACCGACGAGGTCCTCTTCCGAGTCACCGCCCCCGGCCGGCCCACCGCGCAGCAGCGCCGCGTCGTCGAAGTGTTCACCGAGGCCACGGTCCCCGCGAGCCGGGCCCTGCAGCACCTCAGCGCCGCCTACCGGCAGCTCGGGTTTCTCCACCGCTTCGCCGACCACCCCGCCAGCCCCGACCTGGCCGACGTCCGCGAGCATGCGATCGCGGTCGTCAACGACCAGCTCGACGAAGTCCAGGCCGCGCTTGTGGAAACCCCGCACCTGCTGCACACCGGAGCAGACCGCCTCGGCTATCTCCCGCCCCGGACCGCGGCGGCCCGTAGCCGCACCACCATCCCAGACGCCCCCGCCGGCGCCCGCCCGGGCACCGCTGCCGAACCACAGCTATTGATCGACACGCCTGGGCCGGCCCAGCACACCACGGTCCGCCATGGCCACTGATCCCACCGAAGCTGGCGAGCCGCTGATCGGAAGCTTGTGTTCCGGCTACGGCGGCCTGGACCTCGGCGTCCAGGCCATCCTCGGCGGCACCCTGGCCTGGCACGCCGAGATCAACCCCGACGCCGCGCGCATCCTGTCCCGGCACTGGCCCGGCACCCTCAACCTCGGTGACATCACCGCCGTGAACTGGGCCGACGTACCTCGGGTCTGCGTGCTGACGGCTGGCTTCCCCTGTCAAAGACGTGTCCGTCGCCGGCCGCCGCGCGGGTCTGACCGAGGGCACCCGCTCCGGGCTGTGGCACCACATCGCCCACGCCATCTCCGTCCTCAACCCCTGCCTGGTGGTGATCGAAAACGTCCGCGGACTCCTCACCTCGCCCGCCGGTACCCCTGGCGACCTGGAACCCTGCCCGTGGTGTCTGGGAAATACCGCAGGCCAGCCTGTTGTGCGAGCACTCGGTGCTGTACTCGGATCCCTGGCCGACCTCGGGTTCGATGCGCGCTGGCGCGTGCTGCGTGCCTCCGACGTCGGTGCCCCTCATCGCCGCGAGCGGGTCTTCCTCACCGCCTGGCCCCGACACCGCTCTGCTGAAAACCCCGACGAGCAATCTCGGCTCCAACGGCGGCTCCCAGCACCCGGACAAGCGCAAACAGGGTGGTCACGGTCCGAATCTGGCCGACGAGGTCGAACATCTGCTGCCGACTCCGAAGGCGAGCGACGGGATCAAGGGCTCGCCGAACCAGCGGCACGGCAACGGCGACCTGACTCTCCCCTCCGCGGCAGCCGCGCTGCTGCCGACACCGCGTGCGAGCGACACCGGCACTCCTGGACGGCGTCCGGGCAAGGGATTTCGGCCGCCGCTGTCGGCAGTGGTGCTGCCGCTGTGGACCGAGTCGACACCGCAATCGCCAACTCCCGGTGGGGACCATACGCCGCCGCCATCACCCGATGGGAGACGCTCACGCGCCCGGCTCCCCGCCCCACCGATGACCTCGGCCGCCTGAAGCCGGCGTTCGTGGAGTGGATGCAAGGGCTCCCGAACGGCTGGGTGACCGCCACCCCCGGCCTCGGGCGCCCCGCCCAGCTCACCGCGCTCGGCAACGGCGTCATCCCCCAACAAGCCGCCCGCGCACTGGAGTTGCTGGCACCGCCGTTCCCCGCCTGCTCGCACTGCACAGCGCCCTGACCAGCCTCTATCGCAAAATCCCGGCCGCACCAAGTCCGCCTTTCCGCGGATTCTCAATCCCGGCAGCCACACCGGCTCCCGAAAGGACGCCCATGCCATCGCGCAGACATCCCTCGCCCAGCCCAGCCCCCGCAGGTCCCGCCACCGGTCCGGACCTGCGATTCCTCCCCCGCGCTACACCCGATCACGAAAGGGACGCCCGCTATGAGCGACCCCGCAGCCGACGGCGCCGACGAGGCCGTCCGCGTGCCCGACCACCAGCTCGACCAACTCGCGGCCACCGTCGCCCGGCTGGTGAAGGACACCGACGCCCAGGCCCGGATGCTGGACCACCTCGCCAGCGAGCCCACCGACGCCGAGCCCGCCCCGGACGACGAAAGCGACGAGCCCGAAGAACCGGCCCCGGACGACGAAGACCCGTCGGCGGAGTCCGCGGCGGAGGCGGAGCCCGAGGAGTCCGGTCCGTCTTCGGTGTTCATCCTCGCGCTGGACAACTCCGCGTACGGCATCGAACTCGACGCGCTCTCCGGATGGGTGAACCACCTCATGCTCCCGGTCTACGGGCGGGAGATCACCACCGGCCGACCCTGGTGCTACCAGTGGCACGAGCACCCCGAGGCCGTCGCCCGCCTGCACGCACTGTGGCTGGCCTGGCAGCAGTTCACCGACGTCGAAGCCGGACTCGCCGGCCCCTCGCTCTGGCACCGCGACCACCACGACCCCACCGTGCTGCAACTGCGCGCCCCGGACGGCCCCTTCGCCGCCTGCACCACCAGCCCCAACCGGCCCAACCACCGGGTCCTGCCCACCCCCACCCCTGCCCCCGCACCGACCGCTCCGGGAGCCTGAGCATGCCCGACCTCCAGTACCGCATCAGCGGATTCGCCCCCGCCGACGACGCTCCCGCCGACGTTGAAGCCACGCTCGGCCTGTGGGACAAGGCGATCGCCGTCCTGGCCGAACACCACACCCCCGACGAGGCGGACAGCTTCTTCATCCTCCACGACGGCTCGGCCACCTGGGGAGCCCCCGGAGCACCCCAGCTCATCTCCCTGCACATCACCCGCGACCTCACCGCGCGGACCTTCACCGTCGACGAAGCCACCCACCCGACCGTCCCGTTCGCCCAGCGGTGGCTCGCCGACCGCGGCTGCGCCCCGGACACGATCCGTCTCCCGGAAGGCACGTACGCCGGGCCCGCCGACGCCCTCACCTCCCGGCTGGAGGAGCAGATCCGGCATTCCGGCGCCCGGTACGAGGTCAAGGACCACTACACACACGATTCCGAGCCGTACGAGACGTGGGTCATGGTCCGCGACACCGACCCCAGCTCCGCCGACCGCCCCGTCCGTATCTTCCTCGAAGAAGCTGACCTGAAAGCCTTCACCTACACCCTGCGCGAAGGCGCCTTCCGCGACGGCACGGCCGCCAACCAGTGGCTCTTCGACCGCGACACCCCGCTGCCCAAACCCACCGAGCATCTCGCCCCGGCCGGCCGCAGGGCCCAGGCCGCCCGCGCCCGCTCCACCACCGACCCGCAGAAACCCGGGACCGCCGCGCCATCCGCCGCGGCAACCACGCAGGCGCCAGCGCCAGGCGTTCAGCAGACCCAGCGGGGTGCGCGATGAGCGGCCCGAGGTTCGCGTTCGCCGCGCACCCCGAAGCCCTCGCCGACCTGCGCCAGGTTCCCGACCACATCCGTGACCTGGCCCTGCTCGAACTTCAGCACCTCGTCCACGGCAACGAACGCGGTGCACCCCTCAAGGGCCGCCTGGCCGACTGCCACAAGGTGTACGTCGATCCCGCAGCCGAATGGCGGCTCGTCCTCCAGTTCCGCGAAGCGCCCGCCAGCAGCGCCCACCGGCGGGAGATCTACCTGATCGCCGCCGGGGAGCGCGAAGCCGGCGCCGTCTACCAGGTCGCTGCCCAACGCCTGAACCGTGCCACCGAGACGTCCGAGGCCACCGCGCTCAGCCGCCAGGCCGAAGCCGCCCGCGCCCGATCCCCCCACCTGCGCAGCGTCCCCAACGCCATCACCGCAGCCGCCTCTTCGCCCGCTCCCGCCGCCTCGCCTGCTGACTCCGCTCCTCGAAGGGCCCGCGCATGAACGCCTCCCGTGACGGCCTGACCACCCTGCTCACCCACGCCGCCGAGCAGGTGGGCACCGTCCTGACAGCGGAATACCCCGCTCCGGGCACCTCCGGCCGCCCGTACCTGGCCCCGCTCCTGGGACCGCTGGCTGCCGCCACCGAGGTCCTGCCCACCCTCTCCAGCCAGCTGGACACCTTCTTCACCGACGATTTCCCCAAGACGTCGGCCGGGCTGTTCACCCTCGCCTCCCTGGCCGCCGCGACCGGCTGGCTGTCGGAGTCCACGGGCGAGTTCATCTCCGCCATCGAAGCCGTCTGCGACCGTGCCGGCATCCCGGTCGATGACGCCGAACCGACCGCCACGGGGACGGCCGTGGAAGCCTTTCGGGAATTCGCGGTCCCGTTCACCACCGCCGAACGGCAGGTGCTCCTGGCAGCCGCCCAGACCAGCGGCCTGGAACCCGAGGAGTTCATCGCGGTCTCCGCGCTCGCGCTGGCGGCCTCGCTCACCTTCACCACCACCTGCCGGGAAATCCACGAAGGACTGCTCGCCGACGCCGAGTACGTCCGCACCGAGGCCGACACCGACCGGCCATTCGGCACCGAAAGCGTCATCCTGCCCACCCTCGTGCAGCAGCTCCTCGACACCACCGACGAGGACGCATGACGGCGCCAACGCAGCCGGACCCGCAGCTGGGCACGCGCATGCTTGCCGAGGCTCTCGACATCAGCGATCCTGCCGACCTGCTCGCCCGCCACGCCCCCGACAGCACGCCCGGCGTGCTCGCGCCGCTGGTCGTCCACACGGCCCTGACGCTGGACGATCTGAACGAGCGGCTCGTGCGGGCGGCGGCATCCGCCGCCGAAGATCTGCGCCGTATTGCTCACGGGCAGGACGCCCACCTGGTCGGCAGCACCGGCATCCTGCACTCCGACGGCCCGCAGATCAACGTCCTCGCCGCCCGGCGCGGACAGGAAGTCGGGCACCTGGAACGCCTCGTCAACGCCTACCAGCACTCCCTGGCCTCATCCACCGACCGTGCCACCGCGCCACGGAGGGCCGAGGAACTGACGTCCCAGCAGACCGCCCGCCCCGACCAGTCCGCCGCCCGCCATCGCACCTCCGCTCCGGTTCGCGTGTCCACGGCGCAGTTCACCACGCTGGAGGCGATCGCGCGAGGCGGCGTCATGCTCCGCGAAAGCAGCGTGGTCCGCGGCATGTTCGTCACCGCCCCGGACCGTGTTCGGATCTCCCGCGCCACCGTGGATGCCCTCCTCGGCAAGGAACTAGCGGACCGGGACACCAGCACCTCGCTGTACCAGGGGCAGCGCCTCACCCTGACCGCTCAGGGCGAAGCGGTCCTGGCCGAGGGGCGCCGCCAAACGTCCCCGCGCGCCGAAGCCGCCCGCCGCCGCACCACCACAACCGCCGTCGCGGCCCCGGACTCAGGCGCTGCCGCACCGGCCACCGCCGCCCGCCCGCACGGTCGCGCCCGTTGACCGCCCTCCCCCGAAAAGGCCCGATCATGACGGATCCCTCTGCCCTGGACTCCCAGCGCCGCCTCATCGAGCAGCAGTACGGACGCCCGATCCGGCAACTCCGGTACGACACCATCCCCCACCCCGACCACGCCCACGACCCGGTGCTCTCCGCACTCCTGCACCGCTACACCGCCCTGCACCAGACCGAGAATCAGCTCGACGACGTACGGCGGCGCCTGCGCCGGCTGCTCGACGAGGGCCAGGACAGCACCACCGACGGCACCGCGCTCCTGGTGCGCATCACCCAGGACCTCCACGCCCTGACCGTCCGGCACGGCATCGAGACGCACATCCTCAGCGATCTCCTCAGCACCCGCCCCCAGCCCGCCCGTCAGTCCGCGCCGGCACCACTGGAGGCAGGGCCCAACACCGGCCCAGCGGACGGCGTTGATGACCTGCTGCCGCTCGCCCGGCGGATCGCCGCCGACTCCCCGCGTCTGACCCGCGACCTGCTCGGCACCGCCATCCGCAGCCACGGCATCCGCCTCAGCAACCGCCGCGTCCGCGCGCTCGTCGACCGCCTGCGCGCCGAAACCGTCCTCGGCACCGCCGCCTGAATCACCCACCCGCGCCTTTGACCACGGAGTAGCCGTCATGACTTTCCGGCCGTCCACCGCCGACCCCGACCACCTGGAGCAGACCCTCAGCCGCCTCGCCCCGCGCTGGACCACCTGGACGCTGCTCACCCTCCAGCGCCACGACCAGCTACTTCTGTCCGAACTCAACGACGCCTTGCCGTGGATCTCTGACACATCCCTCAGCATGCGACTGTCCCGCCTCCAGCGTGACGGCCTCGTCGCCCGTACCGGGCGCGGCCAGTACCAGCTCACCGACGCCGCACGACGGCTCGGACCAGTCCACCAGGCCCTCAGCTCCTGGTCGCACACCCACTTCTCCACGGACCAGCCGACCGCCGAGGCCGAGCGGATCGAGGACGCCCTCGACCGGCTCCGCCCCCGGGACACCAGCACCGTGCTCCAGCACCTGGCCCGGCACCCGAGGTCGTCGTTCACCGAACTGCAGCAGCGCGTCGGCCGTCCCGGATCGGCGTACGCCCGCCTTCAGCGGATGCAGAGCGACGCGCTCCTGGTCCGCACCGGTCACGGCCAGTACGAGCTGACCGAGGCAGGCCACGCCCTCGGCCCCGTCTACCAGTCGCTGAACACATGGTCCCCCAGCCCCACCACCGACTCGACACCGGTCCGCGCCGCCGTTCCGGGTGTTCAGGAGACGGTCAGCGCCCGCACTACCGCGGCGCTTCGGCGTACGACGACGGCTGTCCAGGGCCTGTTCTCCCACGCCCCGGTCCCCCCGCCGGCCGTCCCTGCCGCGTGGACCGCCGCCTCCCACCCCCTGCACACCCGGTGAACCCCGCCATGCCCGAACGCAGAACCCCGGCGACTCCGCCGGCCCACGTGCCCCGCGCCCCTGCCCCAACGGCAGGGGCGCAACCCCGCCCACCTCCGAAAGACACCCCGCCCATGCCCACCGCCCCTGACATGCCGCCCGCCCGGGACGACGAACTCCTCGTCGGACCCGTCTACTTGGCCGGCCCCGGCAACGCCGCCTTGATCACCGATCCCCTGCGCGCCGCGCCCGGATGGGCCGAAAGCAACACCCCCGCCGGCCGGGTGTTCTCAAGTCCGTGCCTGCGCGGGCAGATCGCCGACCTGCCCGGATCCCGCTACGGCGGCTGGAAGATCTCCTGGTCCCGCGAACCTCTCGGTATCCCGACCTGGATCGCCGCCTTCAGCCGCGACACCCCCGCCGAGATCGTGGCAGCCTTCACCGCCACCCTGCTGCGTGGCCTGGACAGCAACCACCGGGACTTCCTCCCCGGCGGACGTCACTACACGCCTGTCAGTCCAGGCGACGTCCTGATCGCACGCGGCTGGAGGGACGAGTACAACGAACTCTTCCAGTACCAGCACGCCCCGGACGGGCACGCCTACCTCAGCCTCCGCCAGAACGACGTCGAATTCCACGCCGAGCTTGACGGCGGCGTCCCCGCCGAATGGACGATGTACGGCTGCGTCGATGCCGCCCGCGGCCCCCGCTGGCACGCGGACTTCACCTCCGCCACCCCCCGGTACCTGATCACCGCCGCCACCGAGGTTCTCTCCAGCCCGGCCGCGGTCCACCGGACCTTGCGCGACCTCCCCGAGCGCAACCTTCCGTACCTGACGACCCGGCCCGCCACCACCTCGCGCGCCGAAGCCGCCCGCGCCCGTACCACCACCCCGCGCCCGACTCCCAGCGCAGCCACCGCGCAAGCCCGCGCGCCGGTGGGGCACCCAGGCGTCGCCAATCCCCGGCGCTCGCGCCGCTGACCGCCTCCCGCCCGCTGACGCTTCAGGAGCCATCCCATGCCCGCCCCCGACGACGACGCCTACTGGCGGGAGTACCACGTCATGCCCCGCTACCTCGCCGGATCGCTCAGCACCGACGACGATCCCAGCCTGCAGCCGTTCGTCGGCCTGAACTGGCCGCGCCACCACCTCGACGACGACCTGGGCAAGACCGTCTTCACCTCTCCCGACGGGCGCCTGCGGATCGGCTTCTTCGGCGACGACTACCTGCTGTGGCACGTCTCCGCCTATGAGGACCCCTTCGGCCCCCGCCGCTGGGCCGCGACCTTCAACCAGAACACACCGCCGGAGATCGTCGCCGGACTGACCGTCGCCCTGGCCCGCGACTACGAAGAAGGCAACGACCGCTTCCTGGCACGTCCTCCCATGCGCTGGGGTGAGCAGACCCATCCCCTCACCGAGGCTGGCTGGACCCGCGACTGGGGCGCGGAGACCGGGACCGTGGAGATCATCGCTCCGGACAAGCAGGCCGGCATCCTCCTCGACACCCGCAGCTACGACCCCGAGGACGAGACCAGCCTTCTGTGGTCCGGTCCCCCGGGCTGGGGAACCCGCGTCGAGGCCACCTTCACCGCCAGCACTCCCGGGCACCTGGTCGCCGCCACCGCCGCCGCCATGGCCGACCCCACACCCGTCGTCCGCTACGAGCACAGCATCCCCCGCGGGCTCCGAGCACTGGTCCGTCTCACCCCGGTCGAGCCGCCCGGCCCCCCGGTCCCCACCCCGCTCGATGTCCGCCGCACCGCCGTCGCCCAGGCCCTCCATCGCGCCACCCACCCCGGCGACCGCGCATCGGCCGCCCGCGCCCGCACCACCACACCGCTCACCGCGACGGCATCGAGCCGCACCGCACCGGCGCCCGCCCCGACCGGTGGCACACCCGCGGCACCCGTCCGGTCCGGCTCACGCCGTTGATCACCCGCCCCGTCACTGGAGTCCTCATGCCCACGGTCAACGACGAGCCCGCCGGGGTGTTCTACGTCCGTCCCCGCTACCTCGCCGGATCCACCTGGACAGGCGACCCGGCGCTGCAGCCCTTCTACGACCAGGGCTGGAGCCTTCACTACGACGCTCGCGGCAACCTGCACGTCAACGCACCGGACCAGCGCGTCCGGATCAGCTACCTCCCCGAAGGCGACGACGACACGCTCTGGAAGGTCGCGGCACACCGCGCCCCGTCGGCACCGCCCTGGTGGGTCGCCGAGTTCAACGACGCCACCCCCACCGAGATCGTCGCCGGTCTCACCACCGCCCTCGCCGAGGACTACCGCAGCGGCACGCAACGCTTCCTGGACGGCTCGACGAACCCGGCCGACGGCTACGAACCCCTCGCCGCCGCCAGCTGGAACCGCATGGATCTCGGCCTCTACGACCGGTACCGGATATTCACCGCCCCGGACGACCTGGCCTACCTCACCCTCTACGACCGATACCTGCGCCCGCTGACGGAACCGGCCGACGAGCAGGAGCGGTGGACGTTCTCCGGCGGACCCGAGGGCTGGCGCTCCCTCTGGTACGGCACCTTCACCTCCCGCACCCCCGCCCACCTGGTCGCCGCCACCGCAGCGGCGATCGTCGACCCCGCCCCCGTCGTCCGCGAAGGCTGGGAAATCCCCGAGCAGTGCCGGGACCTGGTCCACCTCACCCCTTTCCTTCCACCGCAGCCGCCGGTGCCGACCCCGCTCGACGTGCGCCGTACCGCCGTCGCCCAGGCCGTCGAACGCGCCACCCGCACCCGCCACGCCAATCCCCGCGCGCTGGCTGCCCTCGCCCGCACCACCGGCCCTCTCCCGCCCAACGGCGCACGCCCTGCGGCAACCCCGTCCGATCAACGGCCATCACCCGCCGCAATACCTCGCCCCGGCCTCCGTCCCTGACCACCGACCGACCGCGAAGGATCCGCTGTGGAACAGCCCGGCCCGACTCCAATGACCGGCCCGTCCGGCGCCAGCGCGCACTGGACGGCCGACCCCGCGCTCATCGAGCGGCTGTTCACCGCAACGCTGACGCTCCTGGATCTCCTGGACATCCAGCTCGGCGACCACCCGGTCTTCTCCCAAGCCCTCGAAGGCGGCGGCGAGCACGTCTGCGAACTGGCAGACCTGGACCCGTCGTGGGCACCGGTGATCGAAACCGACGCCGTACGGCTCGTCGCCGGGGCCGCCGGGCTACCCGCCGCGTCGGCATTCTCACCGGCCATGCCGCACATGATCGCCGCCATCGACCGACAGCCACCCGACGTCCAACGGGCCCTGGTCCAGCGGGCATCCGCCCATCACGTCGGCCAGGGCACCACCATCCCCAACGCCCAGTTCATCGGCGCCGTCGCACAGCGGCCGGTACGCCCTCCGCGCTACGCGCAGCCGAGCAGGAGCGATCTCACGGCCGCGTGGTCCGTGGAGGACGCCCGCGCCCGCACCACCGCGCCTCAGGCAGCGACGCAGCCGGACCGTACAGCAACCGCCCCCGGCCAACAGCACACCTCCGCGCCGACGCCACCCCGGTCAGCTCCCCTCCGCTGACGCTGCCCTCGCCCCTCACCCCTCGCGCTGGAAGAGCTCGATGAACCCGACCGAACCGCCCCGCCCACCGGTCCCCGGCACCAATTCCCTGGGACTCGCGGCCCTGGGCATCACCGACCCGGCCTTCACCGACCGTGCCCGGAACGCCGTGTCGCTGCTGCTGGACTCGGTCAAGGACGTACTCAACGACGTGGACACCTTCTCCGAAGCCCTCGCCGGCGGCGGCGAGTTCGTCTGCGGGCAGCTGGGTCTCGCCTCGTCCTTCGCGCCGTTCCTCGAAGCCGAGGCCGCCCGCCTCGTCGCCGGACTGCCGGCGTCCAACCTGTCCGCACTGGCCCTGCCCGCCATCGTGGCCGCCATCGACCAACAGCCCCTGGAAGTCCAACAAGCCCTGGTCGACGAGGCCGCCGCCCGGCTCACATCGCCCGAGTCCACCACCGTGCAACGGCGCGCTGCCGCAGCCCGCGCCAAGACCACCCGCTACATCGGCCCCGCCACCACCCCAAGGCCGGACACCGCCTCCCGGACGACGGCTCCGGCACCCCGATCAGCCCCGACGCCGCTCGACGTCCGTCAAGCCCAGGCCGCACCCGCGCAGTTCCCCCCGGCCAGCCCCGGCCGAGCCGCTCCACGCGCCAGCCGCTGACACCACCACCTTGCTCTGATCGCCCCCACCCTCGCCCTGGAGTCCTTCCATGCCCCGCCCCACCACTGCCTCCGGCCTGCCCCCGGGCTGGCTGACGCGCTGCTATCTGCTGCGGGCCGCCGACGGCGTTGCCGGCACCACCGTCATGTACGCCGTCCCCCTGATCATCCTGACCACCACCGGATCCACTGCCTGGACCGGCCTGGCGTTCCTGCTGGAATGGGTGCCCCGGCTGGCCACGATCCTCGGCGCCGGTCCGCTCGTAGACCGCCACCGCGCCGAGCGCGTGGCCACGCTCGTCGGCCTCGCGCGCACCACGGCAGCCGCCGCGACCGCCGTCGGCCTAATGCTCCTGCCGCCGACGGCGGGCACCGTGCTGCTGCTCGGCTTCGGCGTCGCCTCCGGAATGCTCACCGAGGTCTCGTTTCTGACGATGGAGGCACTCGGCGCCCAAGCCAGCCGCCACACCCCCGGCCGCGCCCACCGCATCCAGACCGCCCAGGTCGGAATCGACCAGGCCGCACTGCTGGCCGGCCCGCTGCTCGGCGGGATCCTGCTGCTGGCCGGACCCACCGTCCTGCTGACCGCGCTCGCCGTGCTGTCCCTGCTCGCAGCCAGCACCGCCCACACCCTGTCCGCCATCTCCGCCCCGCCAACCGGTCCTACCGCGTCGGCGGTGTCCTCGGCTTCACCGTGGGCGGGGCTGCGGACCGGTTGCCAGGTGATCGCCTCCATCCCCGCGCTGGGCTGGCTCGTGACGGCGCTGACCGCCAGCGGTCTACTGTCCGGCATCGTGCAGGTCAGCGCCCCCATCACGCTGACCACCGGCTTCGGCGTCTCCACCGCCGTGACGGGCACCGTGTGGAGCATCGCCACCCTTCCGTCCCTGGGAGCGATCGCCGCCACCGGCAAGGCCATCGACCGCTACGGGCTGTTCCCCGTCGGCCTGGTCGGCGCGGGCGCACTCTCCCTCGCCGGACTGGCCGCCGCGCTGGCCCCCTCCCCGATCGCCTACGGGGCCGCCCTCGCCATACTCCTCGGCGGTGAAGGCGTGCTGACCGTGGTCATGCGCACCGCCCGCGCCGCGCTCATCCCGCAACCGGTGTTCACCTCCACCCTCGCCGTCACCCTGCTGTTCATCCTCGCCCCGCTCCCCCTCGCCGGAGCCCTGGTCGCCGCCCTCCCCGCCAGCGGCATCCCGGCGCTGGTGCTCGGCTGCGCGCTGCTGCAGGCCGCGGTGACCGCCGTCGCGTTCCGGGGACTGTGGCGGCACCGCGCCGCCTACACCCGCCCCGCCCCAGACAGCCCGCCCGCCGAGGCATCCGCCGAGCTGCTGCACACCGCCTGATCTCGCCCTTCCCCTTGCTTTCTCTGCTGTCCAATCCCTTTGCCCTTGGAGGCTATTCATGCCCAAGCCCGGTGTCCTTCTGATCGCAGGCAGCTCTGAGCGCGCCTACCGCGAGTACGGACTGGCCCAGATCGCCGAGCACTTCCCCATCGTCCTGATCAACCCGACCGAACCGACGTGGCAGCTGCCCTACCTCACCGACCACGCGGTCGCCGACACTCGCGACACCGACCAGCTCCTGGCCGCCGCCCGCGACCTCGCCACCCACTACCGCATCAACGGTGTCCTCACCTGGGACGAGTACGCCGTCCTTCCGGCCGCCGAGCTCACCGCCGCCCTCGGCCTGCCCGGCAACACCCCGGCCGCGGTGGCCGCCTGCCGGGACAAGGCCACCACCCGCCGCCTCCTCGCCCACCACCGCGTGCCCTCCGCCCGCTCCCTGCCCGCCGAGAC
Source organism: Streptomyces sp. NPDC059373 (assembly GCF_042751495.1). Taxonomy (NCBI): domain Bacteria; kingdom Bacillati; phylum Actinomycetota; class Actinomycetes; order Kitasatosporales; family Streptomycetaceae; genus Streptomyces; species Streptomyces sp. NPDC059373. The sequence goes on from NZ_JBHYXC010000003.1 coordinate 275,669, forward strand.
CCTGCCGCAGGCGGCCCGGGCAGCCGAAGCAATCGGCTATCCTGTCGTCCTCAAACCGGCCAGCCATGCCGGATCCATTGGAGTCATCCGCATCGACACCCCCGACCGGCTCCCCTCCGGCTTCGCGTTCGCCGCAGGTGCCGCCGCCGGCCAGGGCCCCGAGGGCACCGGCGTGCTGGTCGAGGAGTACCTCGACGGCCCCGAGATCAGCGTCGAATGCGTCACCCGGTACGGAGCCACGACCCCGGTCGCGGTCACCCGCAAACGGGTCGGTTTCGCTCCGTACTTTGAGGAAATCGGCCACACCGTCACCGCCGACGACCCGCTCGTGCCCAAGGTCGCCCCCATCGCAACCGCCGCGCTCGAAGCGCTCGGCATCGAGCATGGCGTCTCCCATGTGGAGATGCGCCTGACAACCGACGGCCCGAAGATCATCGAGGTCAACGCCCGCCTCGGCGGTGACTTGATCCCCCACCTTGTCGATCTTGCAACCGGAGTCCAACTCCCGCTGGCCGCAGCTGCCCTGGCCTGCGGGGAAGGCCATCCCCTCACTCCGGACCGACGCAACTCGGCCGCCATCGAACTGCTCTACCCGCCCATCTCCGGCACCCTCGTCACCTGCCACGCCGACCCCACCCTGGACGCAGACGCGGCAGCATGGCTGGACCGGCTGGTGTGGGAACGAGAGATCGGCGACGACGTCACGCTCCCGCCCGACGGCGACGTCGACACCGCCCGCCTCGGCCACCTCGTCGTCACCGCCCCCACCCCCGACCACTGCCACCAGCACGTCGAGACGGCCCTGGCCAAGCTCACCATCCAGGTCAGCCCCTACCCCCATCACAACCTGGCCGCCTGATCACCGCCGGGGCCCAGCCGAGCTGTACCGGCCACCAGCTGGGCCTCGGCCCTGCGGCGTCGCATCATGACCACCCCGCCTCATCATCAGGACGCGTCCCGCCGCAGCGGCGTTCATGAGCGCCAGCCCGCCGCCGCCCATGCGTGGACCACGGTGGACCGAGGTCCCACACCGAGGACGTCGACTGCGGACATCCAGCACCCGCGTTCAGCCTTCGGATGGCGTGGAGCCCAGTTCGCCCACGGCAGACGCGATCACGCGGCAACTGACTGGAGACCTCGGCTCGAACGATGTCAACGTACGGATGTCGGGAAAACCCGCAGGTCAACGAAGGGATAATCGCTCGTGACGATCGCTTCTACCACCCCGTTCCACACTCCCTCCGCCGCTGTGCTCCTCGTCTCCGATGCATCCGGATCCGCGCCTGCCGAGGGGCGCGACTGGCTGATCGGCGGCGGAATCGGCAACCCGGTCACCGACTTCCTGCTCGGCCAAGGCTGGTCGGTCGTCTCCGACGACCTCGCCAACGTGCACTGCTCCAGCCCCGACGGCCGGGTCTACGTCGGCTTTCTGCCCGAGATCCCGGACAACTACCAGCGCCGGATCCTGTGGCGCGTCTCCGTCAGCGCACCCGGCGGCGGGATCGGCTGGACCCAGACCTTCGGCTCGGACACCCCCTCCGAAGCCGTCGCCGGGTTCCTCGCCGCGCTCATCGCCACCCCCAACCGCTGAACCCTGGCCCGACTCCCGCCGGGCCGCCCCATCCCAACGCCTCTGTCGAAAGGCTCTCGTTGAAGCTCTCGGTCGACCCCCACCGGCTGCCCGCCCCCGCGATCGCCGGACTCGGCCCCATCAGCGCGGTCAACACCTCACCGGACAACGCCATCACCTTCGTGCTCAGCCTGGCCGTCACCGTCAGCGGCGCCCTGCTCGCATCCGCCGACATCTACGAGGACTCCCTGCGCCGCGACGCCCGGATCGTGGCCCCCTCGCCAAGGTCCCCGGAGCCCGCACCCGTCAGATCGGCCGAGCCCTGGACCTGCCCGACCCGGCCGTCGGCAGATCGCTCTCCCGCCTGGTCAAGGACGGCCTGGTGGTGCTGGAGGCCGAGAACGAGTCACTCCCCATGCGCTCCTACCGGCTGTCCGCCTGACGATCCCCATCCGCCCGCCGATCGGCTCGCACACCGTGCCGACCGGCCCCCGCCCGGCACGCCGAAGGGAACTCCCGTTGCTCCACCGCGCCCCGCTCACCTCCCATCACGCCGACGGCTCCACCTGCCCGCCCGACCACAAGCACACCACCTCCGGCATGCCACTCCACCCCGACTGCGACGGCCGCGCCTACGCGCAGGCCATCTGCTCGTGCGGCACCTGGAGCCTGAAGAACCCCGGCAAGGGCTACGTCAACGAATGCCGCAAGCGCCACCTCGCCACCCACCGCGAAGCCAAGACCGACTCCGGCCCGGCCGTCCTGAGTGAGCTGCTGCGCTTCACGGACTGACTTGCCCGTGGCGCCGGCGCCTTCCCCCTTTCTCTGCTTCTGCTTCTGCTTCCCGTAGGAGATCTTCCATGCCCCGGTCCCTCACCGTCGGCCAGCTCGTCCACCAGCTCCAAGCGCTCGACCCCGAGTTGCTGGTGCGCCTCGCCGTCAACCCTGACTGGCCGTTCAGCCACTTCGCGGGCGGCGTCCACGAGGCCCGCGGCATCAGCGGCCCGGTCGCTTACATCACTGACGACGGCCAGGAGGACCACCTCCTCCCCGACGTCTGCCGTCAACTCGGATGGGGCCCGGAGAACTGGACAACCGGTCTCACGCCGGACGCCCCGGCCCCGGATTCGGACGCCGAAGACGATCCCTGGTACCTCGATGGCCAGGACGCGGGCTACATCGTCACCGAGCTGCTCCACCGCCCCGACTGGACCATCGACGACAACGATCTCCCTGCCGTCTACACCGCGCCCGGAGGCCACCTGACGGTCCGCTGCGCCGACAGCGGCTGGTCCTTCGAAGCCCGCCGCACCTTGGGCGGCGAGGAGATCTGGCACGCCGACTTCGACCCGACTGTGCCGCCCGCCGCCATCGCGGCCTTCACCAAGGCACTCCTCAACCCCGAGCCCACGAACACCTGAACCTCGTCCGTTTCGGCTCCGCCCCGTGCAAGCGCACCCGCCTGCGCGGGGCGGTTCCTTCGTTCCCTGCCAATCATCAATTGGAGGATCCCCATCACTGCTTCCGCACCCGCCAGCTCGTCACTTGTCGACCTCCCGTCACTGACCTCCCGACCGATGCCAGCCGACGTACGAGGAGCCCTCGTCCACCACGTATCCGCAAGCCCCGCCGACACCATCCAGATCAGCTGGACAGCCGACGACGACCCCGCGCGCATACCACCCGGCCGCATTCTGCTCAGCTGGAAGCCCGCCGCCCGCAGCAGCATGGACGTCACCGCCCACCTCGGCCTTCCCGGAGCCGAGGTCCTGCTCGCAACCTGGCCCGGCCTGACCGGCAACTGGAGTCACGTCGTCCACCCCACTGTCGTCGAGGTGATGGGCCTGCACTCCGCCCTCACCCTCGCCGCGGTTATCGCGGAACTACTCGCCGATTGAGTTCTCGCCGCTCAGCTTCGACGGCCGCCACCGCGCTGCGGTTGCGGCCGTAGAACTACCCCTCGGGAGTGAGCATTCGGGCAGGGCCACCGAGGGCGCCTGACGCCTCATGCACCTTCAGCATCTGTCGATTGGCCGTCGTCACGATCTTGCAATAGAGCCGGGAGTGACTGTCCGGGCGGGGACGGTAACGGGCAAGATGATCGCCATGGCTGGATCTCGTACGCGCCGCGCGGGCCGCATCCTTCTCGGGATGCTTGTCATGAGCCTGATGCTGGCGTTGTGGCTGTCCAAGCAGTTCCACGCCGCATCCGTCGCCGCCACCCTGGTCAGCGTGGTGCTCGCCGTACCCAGCATCGCCTTGGCCTGGTTCGCCTACCGCAGTGACCGCAAGGAGGCTGCCTCGGACCTGGACGCGAAAGCCAGGACGCTGGCAGCCGCAGTCCTCGCCGCTGAGACGGACCAAGTCAAGCAGCTGCTCGGCCGGGGTGGTCACCGCATCAATCTGACGTTCCGCTACTTCCCAGAGCCGGCTAACAACGCCGCCGGTGCCGCCCCCGAGGGTCATCTCAGCGATGTTCTGCGCTACTACCGGGAGTTGCAGCCGGCCCGGTTAGTCATCACCGGCGAGGCCGGCGCGGGCAAGACCCTACTCGCCCTGCATCTGCTCCTCGCCTTCCTGGACGAACAGCCCCGCACTGGCACCGCCCATGTCCCGGTACGTCTCTCACTCGCCGGCTGGGACACCGTGCAGCCGCTGCAACGCTGGATCGCCGAGCAGGTCAGCGAGCGTTTCCACGACCGGGGCATCACCTTCGACGACGCCCGCGCCCTGGTCGACCAACACCGGATCCTGCCCATCATGGACGGTCTGGACGAGATGGACCCCGACAGTATTCCCGTCGCCCGCCGCCGAGCCACCAGCGCTCTGAACCAACTCAACGCCTACCAGATCGCCATGGGCAGCGCGCCAGTCGTCCTGACCTGCCGCACCACTCAATACGCGGAGCTGGCAGCCGTGGACATGCGCATGTACGAGGCGGCCCGCGTCGAGATCGCCCCTGTCACCCCCGGCCAGGCCAACGACTACCTCACCACTCGCACCACCAGCCCCCGACGGTGGGAACCCGTCTGCACCACCCTGAACACGGCTCCCCACGGCACCTTGGCCCGATCCCTGGATACCCCCTGGAGGCTGAACCTGGCCGTCACCGTCTACGAGCAGCGTCACCCCGATACCCTTGTCTACCTCCGCGACCCTGCCGACCTGTGCGCCCTCCCGTCCCCTGGCGCCGTCCGAGACCACCTCCTGGCCCGTTATCTGCCCGCCGCCGCCAGCCAGCACCCCAGCCGCCCCGACCGCTACACCCCTCAGCAGATCCACCAGTGGCTCGCCGCACTTGCCACGCACCTCGCCACCACGGGCACCACCACTGATACGACCACCCGCACCGGCACCGACCTGGTACTCCACCAGTTGTGGCCGATGGCCGGCACCAGGCGCGTCCGCGCCACGGACGGCCTCCTCATCTCCCTCGTCACTCTCGCCTTCGCCGCTCTCATGCTGAGACAAGTCCCCGCCGGCCTCCCTGCCCGCCAGCTGCTGTCCGGCGCGTCCCCTGCCCTGGCCGCGATCGTCGCCATATGGCGAGCCTGCGATGCTTCTGTTCCCGCTCCGAGAACAGGCCAGCTCCAGCGGCTGCGCGGCCCGGTCCGACGCCGCCAACTGGACCGGATGATCATGGGCGGGCTGAAACTGGCATTGGTGCTCGCGCTGGGAGGCGCACTGACGGGTGCACTGGCGCTCGGGCCGACGGGCGCACTCACGGGTGCGCTTTCGGGCGCGCTGGTAGGCATAGTGATGGGCACACTGACCATCGGGTTGACCGACTCCGCAGTGGATACCAGGCCACGAAGCGACTTTGCCCCGCCCACCGACCCCCGGCGCCCCGTCCGAGACGACTACCTGTTCGGGCTCGCGTACGCGCTGATCGCAGCCCTGATGGGCGCGCTGCTGGGCGGCCTGACGGGAGGACTGGCGATCGGCATGACGGTCGGGACAGCAAGCGGACTGACGCTTGGGCTGACGGGCGGGCTGGCGATCGGGACGAGCGCAGGTATGTACGTTCTGGGCGGTGCCGGCCGCCGCTACAAGGTATTCCTGCTGTGCTCCGGCGGCCGACTCCCCAAGCGACTCGGCACTTTCCTCCACTGGTCCTACGGCGCAGGACTCCTGCGAATCTCCGGCATGGCCTACCAATTCCGCCACCGAGAACTCCAGGACTGGCTCGTCCAACATCCCCAGCCCTTGACCGGCCTGGAAAGCCGTGAGGCCGCACCTTGACCTAACAGACCAGGCCGACCTCGTGCGTATCTACCGCAGCCCTCCGGGGAAGACTGACTCCTTGTAGAGTCCAAGGACCTGATTCACGTTGCGGGAGGGGCAGTTGGGGTACCGGGTCGAAACCGTCAACCTGGTGGAATCGTCCTGGGGGATGCTGCAACTACGGGACTTGATCTTCGACATGCTGTCGGCTCTCGTGACCGAGCTTGCCGAGCAGCACGGCATGGCCGGCGACGACGACGCCGGGCGCACCTTCGCCAGCGTCTACAAGGAGTCGGCCCGTACGGTGGTCGATCAGCTCAGCCATGCGTCGTTCGTGATGAGTCGCGGGGCTCAGGGGCTGCTGGACACGGCTACGAACTACATGGCGGCGGAGAGCGCTGCGGCTGCCGAACTGCTCGGCGACAGCGGCGACACGGGTGTGGCGGCGCAGCCGTCGAATGAGGACTGCACGCCCCGACCGAGTCACCAGGGTGAGGATCTGCCGGAGGTGGTGGGCGAGACCAGCGGCGTCGACCAGTTCGTGTTCGATGACCGCTATCGCGGTAACCCGGGGAAGGTCCGTACGGTCGCCGCTACCTGGCGCAGCGCTGCCGGCGTGGTGGAGGTGGCCTTCGACGAGGTCAAGGGCCATTGGCGCCGGGCGAACCTCAATCACGAGGGGGTGGCGGCGGACGGCATTGAGGACTACTTCAAGCGCTTCGTCGGTAAGGGCGACCCGCCCGGCCAGCCGCAGGAGGACGAGCCGCTGCTGCCCAATCTCTACGCCGCCTGCCGGGCCCTGTCCTCGGCCTGCGAGAAGTACGCCGACCACATAGAGACGGCCCTGCAGCAGATACCCAAGGATGAGAACCCCCTGACCGGCGAGTTCCTGTGGCCCTGGGAGAAGGCAGAGTTCGGCGGCAACGGGTACGACGGCGGCCTCAGCGAACTCGTCTCCGGCGACTCCGCCATACTCCGCCTGGCCAGCGTGCCCCACGCCCTCGACAGCTCCAAGGCGCGGATCAAGGTGCCCGAGACCGACACCGGCCCCAGCCTCCCCACGCTGCCGCCCTTCCTGGGGCCGCTCATCCGCGCACCCATCATGGTGCCCGTCGGCTACAAGGTCCCCGACTCCAACGTCCCGTACAGGCAGCCCATCCCGGCACCGGTTCCCCCCGACCCGCGCTTCCCGGCGCTGACGCCCCCCGCCCGCCAGAAGTTCAGCATCTGGCTGGACAGCCTCAGGGACGGCGGCTACTCAGGTGGCCTGGCACAGGACAAGGCCTACCAATACCGCGTGGCCGGCTACCCGGAGAAGGAAGTGCCGATCCCGCCGGGCCTGTCCAAGGGCAACACCTTGATGGTGGACGGCTTCCGCGCCACCGACGGTATGGCGATCGAGGCAAAGCACGTACGGAACCAGCGGTCCTGTCCTCGCACCATCGACGCGATCAGGCAGGCCCATGTCACCGGCAAGAAGGACTTCCTGTACCGCGATGACCGGGAGGAGCTCACCAAGTACGCCGCCGCGATGGCCGACCCGCGCAACAAGGAAATGCGTGGAGTCGAGATCGACACGGACTACCAGGACTCGGTGCCGTACTGGCGCGCGATGATGGCCGCGTACGGCGTCAAGGGCTACTCCCGCTACGTCCCGTAGCCCGCTTGCACAGCCAGAACCCCGAAGGTGACCATGCCACAGCCCCCCACGCCACTGGATGAGATCCGTGTGATGTTCATTCTCACCGCGCCCGACGGCGGCGACTGGGGCATGACCCTAGATTCCTTCGCCGACGCCCTGCGTGAGCGCAATCCAGACGAGTTCATCAAGGTCTGGGAAGACGAACCCGGACCCGGCCCAAGCAGCCCCTCGCTGTCCTTCGGCATCACGCTGGGCGACGAGGACTTCGAAGGCATCGCTCTGACCGCCCCGCAGGGGGCTTCCGTCAAAGACTGCACTGCGGCACACGCAGCCGAGTTCGCGCAGTGGCTGCGCGAGCGCATCGTGCCCGCTAGCGCCGAGATCACCTTCAACACCGAAGCCGGTATGGAGTGGGAACTGCCCGATGTGACTCTCCCAAACGCCCCGGCGGAAGAACTGCGGGACGTCTTCCTCAGCCACCTGGCCGAGGTGGAAGAAGAGGACGAACGCCACACCCGATGAGCGCGGCCGTACGGGCTACGGCACGGTGGGCCACGGCGCGGCGTTGGCCCACAGGGCCTCGATCTGGTCCATGTGAAAGTCGAACCACTGACCGTCAGCAGGGCGGAGGATCATCTTCATGTTCTCCAGCCGCTGGATCTTGTAGGCGTAGTACTGGAGGTAGAGCGTTGCGCGGGATGTTCCTGGTGCGATGAGCGTCCACCCGAAACTCAGCTCCTCCGTCGTCACCCGGACCTCGAGGCGACCGCCCACCGTTGTATGGAGCCGTTGGAGGTGGGTGAGGGTGCCGTGAGTCTGCGCGGTCCGGCGGCCGTGGTCGGCCTGGATGCCCAGCCTGTTCTCGGCCAGTTCCTCGGCTGGTGAGGCGGGCTTGATCACGAGGATCCGGACGAGGCTGCCGGTCTGCAGTCGCCGTTCCAGTGCATGGAGGATGGACGGGACCGTACTGGTTAGGGAGACACCCGCGAGGTACAGCTCACCATCGCCCTGGAGGTCCTCCTCGTGTGCGGCCGGAAACGTCGTCAGGAGTAGCGGGGTCGAAGCAGACTCCCTTGTCGCGGCGATCGCTTCGAGCTTGGTGCGTGTGACCAGCGTTCCGGTGGCGAGAAGCGCGAGCACGGCTAGCAAAGCGCCCAGAACCTTGTCCGCAGAGACGACGCCCGCAAGGTTGAGCACCGCCAGGACGATCGATGCCGCAATCGTCAGGTAAGCGTCGAGGTTCTCTCCCTGGCGAATCTGCCGGCCCGCCTGCCCTATCCACGACACCCGATCAACGTAGTGGAGAGGGGACAGGGGCGGGGCGCAGTTGCCTTGATTCAAATGGCGTGGCTGGTTGGTACCCGATGCCTCGAGTTACTCCCAGTATGTCCCGGCTAGATCTCCGTGGTAGCCGAGTGCCCGGACGGCGGTTTCTTCGGTCTTGAACACCTCGTTTACGGGACCGGCCATCGCCTCGAAGTCCGTACGCCCGAGTTCGCGCTCGACCCACTGGTTGCCGCAGCGGCAGCGGATACTGACTTCATTGCGGTTGCAGATGATCATCCAGTCGCGCCGGGCACCGCACTCGGAGCACATCTGGATGATGCCGGTGATCGTCAGTTCGCCAGGATGCGTCGTGCACTGGAGAAGGATGTCCCCATCGGCCTGCTGCAGCTCGTTCTGGAGCCGCAGCAGTGGGTCTTCGGCTGATGCCGCCGTCGGCATATCAGTTCTCGGTCGAACGGCTTCGTCTCGCAGCACCGGCATCATCTCCTTGGTCACTACATCCAGCCATAACAGGTCAGCTTGTCCGGTGTCCAGCGTTTTGAACGGGACCTCAGCGCCTGGGACCGCGTGGGCGGGACTCTGCCGGCGCAGGGTGGGTGGAGCTTTCGGCCTTCTGCGACGGGGCGCTGCGTGGCTGAGGGCTACTGGACTTCTTGGGCTTGGTCTTGCCAGCGGCCTTCGCGGACGTGCCGGAGGTGTCGGCGGTGGCGGGGAGTTTGCCCAGCAGCCGCAGTCGCCAGACCAGGACGTCGGTGATGTTGTCGGCGGTGTCCAGCTCCCGCCACTCCACGGCCTCCTTCAGCAGCGCTTCGGGGTCGTGCCCGGCGCGTTCGGCCTGGTCGAGGGTGACGGTTAGCGCGTCCCAGCCGGGCTCGCCGTTCAGGCGGCCGATGTGCTCGGGCAGGGCGGTGCCGATGGTGTCGGCGTGCCGTTGGCGGACCGGTTGGGTCAGGTTGCGGCCCTGTTCGCGCATCGCGCGCATCGGGGTCTGGGCGGCGGCGCGGTAGGCGGCGCGCAGGTTAGCTGCGGCCTGCTCGGAGGCGGCGGCTTGTTGGGCGTGGCCCCGGGCGGAGTGCCAGCGGGCAGCTGCGATGGCGACCAGAACCAGGGTGGACAGCAGCATGGCAGTGGCACCGCCGTCCTCGCCCCGGCCCAGAGCCCCGCCGGCCTCGATGATGCCGCGTGCGGCTGCGCGTACGGCTCGGTTGTCGGCCCTCTCGCCTCGAATGTGGGAACGGCTGGCGCGTTCAAAGGAGCGGGCCGCTTCGCGCAGTTCCTTGCGGGTGTGGGCGGCGGAGGTATGGGCGGTGGCGTCGAGGAGTTCGCCGATGCCGACGAGCTGGGCGGCAGCACCTTCGTCGTCGTCCTCGGCGAGGACGCTCAGGGCGCGTTCGGCCTCCTGCGCGGCCTGGCGGCGGGCCTGGGCGGGTAGCGAACGGCGGGCCGTGGAGGTGCCGGGGCGGGCGGAGCGCAGATCGTCGTCGGGGTCCTGGTCCGGGCCGAGCGGGCTGTTGGCGAGGCGTTGGCGGATTCGGGGGAGGGAGAGATCGGGGGCGAGTTTGGAGCCGGAGAACCAGATGGGCTGGCCGTCGCGGTTGTGGTCGCCGGGGATGGCGACGGTGTAGCCGAGGGTGTCGCCGGAAGGGGCGATGCGCTGGTTGACCAGCAGTCCGGCCTCAGTGAGGCGGGTGAAGAACTCGGCCTCGTCCCGGGCACCGGATACGGCACGGCGAACGGTCTCGCGCAGGATCTCGCGTGGGGTGCGGTCGTGGCCGGTGCGCTCGGCTTTGAAGCGCTCGGCGCTGGTGGGGTTCTGGGCTGCGGTGCCGTCGCCGGCCTTGAGTTCGCGCAGGCCCCACTCCTTTTCGATGCGGCGGCACTCGGCCTGCGAGCGCGGCCAGTCGTAAGAGCTGCGTGCTTGTCGCAGGTCGCCCCGGACGGTGGTGGCCAAGATGTGGATGTGGTCGTCGGCATGGCGGACGGCTACCCATCGGCAGCCATCCGGGTCATCTGCGGGTGCGATGTTGGTGGCGTGGACGATCCGGCGGGCGACCTCGCCCCACTCAGTGTCGGTGAGGTAGCGGTCACCGGGGTCGTTGCGGACCGAGCAGTGCCAGACGTGTTCCTTGGGGGCACGGTCACCGAGCTGGTCGACCCGCAGGTCGAGCACCTGGGCGAGCTGGGGCAGCGTGGCGTCGGGGTCACGGCCGGGGTCGGGGGCGAAGCCGTCCCAGGAGGCGACCTGGTGGGGGTCGGTGTGCTCGTCGCGTTTGCCGGGCCCGTACAGGTAGGCCAGCAGGCCGTAGGTGCGCGAGCCCCGGCTGATGTCGGGAACCATCTACGTCCGCTTCCGTACCAGGTCGTGCGCGGCGGCGTCGACTTGGACGAGCGTGCGGACCAGGACCTTGAGGGCGTGGTCGAGTTGACCGGGGCGGGGCTGTCCGCCGGCGTTGTAGACGTAGGCGATCTGGTTGATGTTGTTGCCGACGCGGGCGATTTGGGCGCGCACGGCGGCCAGCTCGTCGATCGCGGTGTCGAGCTGGTCGTTGGTGTCGAGGATGGTGGTGGAACCGCGGGCGACGGCAAGGCCGGCCGTGGCGAGGAAGCCGGAGGGATAGACGTGCCTGCCCGCTGCGGCGGCGATGATCTCGGCTTTCTCGTCGGCGGTGAAGCGGACGGCGATCACGTCTTCGCGATGCGAGGGCTGGTAAGCGCGGCGTCGGGGACGGCGGGCGGGGAACGCGGCGTCGCTCGCGCTCGGCGGGTCGTCGGGCTCGCGGTCGTCGGCTTCTCCCCCCTGCTGTGGCGCCCCCTGGTGCCGCAGGTCTGGCTGGTCCCCGTGCGCCCTCGTGCGGGGACCAGCCAGACCTCCCTCGCCCCCCTGGGCGAGGGCATGCGCCGTGGATATCCCTTTGGGATATCCACGGCAGTAGCTTGCTCCGCTCGTGGTCCCCGGAGCCTCGCGCTCCAGCTCAGGGGTGGTGTCCGCCGGGTCGGCGGTCGTCATCGGCCCGTCTCCGCGCTCCGGCTACGGACATCGCGGAGGATGTCGGCGATGTAGTCGATCGCCAGCACCGGGTGGTGCAGGGTCCAGGACTCCGCGTCGGGGGTGCGTTGCACGGTCCAGGTCCCGTCAGGGTCGGTCTGGACGTGGTGGAGGTGGCCCCGGTCGCGCAGGACGGTGAGCCAGGTGTCGGCTTCGGCGGCGGTGGCGGGGGTGGTGCGCATGTGGCTGTCTCCGGTGCGGGAGGACGACAGGGTTCGGGCTCCAGGGCGGGTGGCCTGACGGGAATGTTCCCGGCCGGCCACCCGCCCCCGGCGGGTGCGATCGGTCAGCCGACGCGGTCCTGGGTGAGCTGTCCGGGCTCGTCCCGGACAGCTCGCATCAGGTCGGTCAGCCGCTGGTTGGACAGCGGGAGACCCTGTCCCCGGATGGCCTCGGCGACCACCGCGCGGGTGGCCCGGCCGGTGTCGGTGACCGCCTTGCGGGCGATCGGCAGCAGTTCCTCGGTCACCGGATCGGCCACCCGGTCACCACTGACCGAAGTGACCGGGTGGGTGACCGGGACGGTCTCCAGCGCCGAGGTCATCGGTCGGTCACCGTGTGGCCAGGTGACCGGCGCGGGTCTGGCTTCCGGGTGACCGACCTGATCAGCACCCTGACCGGGTGACCGAGTGACCGTCTGGGCAGGTCGGGTGACCGGCCCGCCCAGCGGGTCGGTCACCCGAGTCATCCGGTGACCGGCGGTGTCCTGGACCGGCGATGTCCCGGGGGCCTGGCGCGTATTGGATGGGATGACCGATGCTCGGTCACTGTCCTGTCCGGCACGGTCGGTGTCCTGTCCGGGTGTCCCAGTCAGCTCGGCGGGCTGCTGTCCGGGAGTGACCGTGACCTGACCAGCGCCGGTGGTATCCGGCTGGTCGGCCTCGATCCGGTCAATGTGGTGACCAGCGGCGGACAGGTGTCCGAGGGGAGCGGGGACAGCGGTCTCGGTCACCCGGCGAGCGATGAGGATGTACAGGTGGACTGCTCCGGCCAGGGCCAGCGGGGCGATGGTGGACAGGACACCGACCGCGGTGTCCCCCAGCCGCAGCTCGCCCTTGGTGAAGAACTGCTCGTTGAGGCGGACTGCGTGCAGGGCGTTGGCCCAGATACTGGCCGAGGTCGCGGTTCCGAACAGCGTCCACACGTACAGCCGGGCTGCGAACCGCGCCGCGCGCAGGACCACCAGCGCACGGACCCCGTAGGCGATGAAGCCGTCGATCACCAGGGGGAAGAGGTAGGTGAGGACACCTCGGACGTGGATGGCAACGGCGATCTGCTGCAGCGCGTCATACGACAGCGCGCAACCCGCCGCCCCCAGGGCCATGATGGCCGCACGGTCCCAGCCGGTCATCCGCACCGGTATCGGCACGCCGGTACTCACGCCGCCGCCCGGACATCATCGCGGGTTGCGGCTGTCTTCTTCTTCGGGCGCCCACGCTTCTTGGGCGTGGCCGGGGACATGGTGGCATTGCGTAGGCGTCGGCGGGACCGACGGTAGAGCTTGTCGGCGTGCTCGTCGGTGATCTTCAGCAGCCAGGCGAGGCGTCGGGCCGGGATGCCGGCGTGGAAGGCGGCCCGCTCGACGGTCTCGCGTTCCCTCTTGGTCAGGTGGATGTCGCGCCCGGCCAGGACAGCGTTGACGCGGGCGTAGTCCAGGCGGAGCGGGAGGTTTTCGTGCAGCGGTTCGCGCTCTTCCTCAGTCAAGCCGCCTCGGATGCCGTCGCGGTCGAGGTTTTCCAGGGCGGCTTCCAGGCAGGTGCGCCGGACCGGGCACTGGGCGCACAGGGCCTTGGCGGCGGCGATCTTGTCGGTCTCGTCGGGCTCGGGGAAGAACAGCTCGGGGTCGACAACGTGGTCGTCGGTGGAGCGGCAGGCGGCCCGGTCCTGCCAGGTGTGGTCGCCGAGCGTGCGAGGCTGGTGGGCAGGGGTCATCGAGGTCTTGGGCATGCGCGGGGTGTCTCCGATCGCCCTCCACGCGCCCGGCGGGGGCGTCGGCGGAGGGTTGGGCGTGGTCGGGGAGGTGTGCGGGGCACGGCGGTGGGGCCGCCCCGTGGGATGACCTATGGGCCGGTCAGGCGGTGTGACCGCGTCTGCGGTCGGTGCCGGTCAGCACGACGCGCTCGGTCATCTCCGCCAGCCGGGAGGCGACCCGGTCACCGACGGCCTGGCGCAGGTCGCGGATGGCCAGGTTGGTGGTGACCAGGGTCGGCAGCATCTCGTTGTAGCGGTGGTTGACCAGCCGGTAGGTGATCTCCTCGGTCCACTCCGAGGTCTTGGCCGCACCGAGGTCGTCCAGGATGAGCAGCGGGCATCGGGACAGCGCTCGCAGCTCGCGCTCAGGGTCGGTGCCGGGCCGGGGGCGCAGGTGGGCGTACAGGTCGGCGGAGGTGGTGGCGTGCCAGCGCACCCCGACCCCGGCACCGACCAGCGCCCGGATTCCGCCGTAGGCCAGGTGCGTCTTGCCCGTGCCGGTGGTGCCGACGAGCAGGAGCGACGGGCCGGTGCGCACCTGGCGCCGCGCGCCCTGGCTGGGCGCGACGGCCGCCGAAGCAACGGTGCGGACCCAGGCATCGACCTGCGGGTGGTCGGCGACCGCGCTGCGGTAGCGCATCGGGATCCGGGCCTCGGCCGCCTCCAGCGCAGCGATCGGCTCCAGCGCGTCCTGCACCGGCGCGGCGGTCGCATCGATGTTGCGGGCGGCCAGGATCCGGGCGATGCGGGCCATGGTGCCCTCACCGCCAAGGGGCTTGGGGTCGCGGTTACGGTCGCGCATCTAGAGCTCCTCGGCGTAGGCGGCGGCAGCGTCGACCGGGTTGGTCCACGCCGTGTGACCGGGCACGTTAGACCGGATTTCCGGCCGCACCAAACGACCCGGCCCGGCGTTCATCGCCTCGTTGACCAGGCTCGGCAGGACCGACGGGTGCATCGGTTTGGCACGGAAGCGCTCCAGCCCGGCCCGGATGTGTTCCGGGGCGATGCCCTCGTCCAGCAGCTGGTTGATCTTCCGTCCGAGATGGCCGAGCACGTCTTTGGGCGGGCGGCTGGAGCACCCGGCGACGTACTCTCCGATCAAGGCTCGCGCCGATGGTGCTGGTGCGGGCGCTGTGCGCCCCGAAGGATTAGAAGATCCAGGATCCAAGATCCTAGATCCAGTACCCGAGCCCTCACTGAGCCCTTCGGTAGGGCTCACGTAGTCCTCACCCAGTCCTGCGGTAGGGCTGGGTGACTCCTCGGCAAGGGCGTTTTGACCTGCGGATTCGGCCGCTACGGCAGAGCGAAGGGAGTGTTCGGTGAGCCCTGCGGTAGGGCTACCGGAAGGCTCGGTGAGCTCTGGGTGAGGACTCACCGAGCCCTCCATGACCGTGGACGGCGTGAGGCGGACGGCGGGCTTGGCGCAGGGGGTGGCCTTGCAGACGCCGCACTGCTTCTGGTGCTGATGCTCGGAGCAGCCGGGCAGCCGGGAGGCCGAGGGATTGTTGATCTTCTGGTGCTGGAACCAGGTCACCACGTGCAGGTACGGCTTGCCGTCGCATCCCTTGTAGCGGCAGATGAGCCCGGCCGCCTCCAGTTGGGTGAGGTCCTCCTCCACGCACATCGCGGTGTGCTCCGGCCGTAGCGGCCACAGCAGCCCGGCGATGATCGCCGCCTGGTCGCGATGTCGGCCGTGGTCGTCAGCCTGGGTGAGCAGACCGAAGAAGGTCCGCTCAGCGGAGATGCTGACCTTCGCGAGGGACTCGCTGGTGAAAGCCTCGGGTTTGATGGTGCGGATTCTCGCCACGTCAGCGCCGCCGGCCTGCGGCAGTCGGCATGGCGGCGCGACGCAGTTGCGCGGTGGCGAGGTCGAAGGTGTACACCTCTCCGCCCGCGATCTCCGGGTGGGTACGGATGATCCAGCGGGCGGCAGTGATCGCCAGGGTGCGGGTGAGAGTAAGCGGCTCGCCGTCCTCGTCGTACGCGCGGGCGTGGGGGCGCGGCCAGGCCGTGGCCGGGTCGTGGAGGGTCACGCGGAAGGTGGCGGCTCCGGGGACCAGGTCGGCGAGGAGGCCGGCCAGGCGGCGCTGCTGGCCGCTGGCCTCAGCGGAGTTGGTGCTTCCGCTCGGGTGCTCGGACATGCGAGTATCCTTCGTTCATGGTGAGCGAGGCGGCCGTCTCGTGGAAAAGGTCCGGCCGAACCGCTTGGTAGTGAATCCGCAGCTCTTCGGGGCTGCGGCCCGGCGTCTGGGAGCTGCTAACTCCCGGACGCCGGTGTCATGTGCGCTCCGCGCGCCCTCAGGGCGGCATGCACGTCATTGGTTTCTCCTCAATTCGCCGTCCGGCCCGTCGCGTTACCTGCGCGGCGACCAGCACCATATGAGCACCTCTGCCACACGTCCAGGCCGTTCTCACCCTCCCGCTAGGCATATGCCAGTCACGTGGCCGGGTTGCCCGCCCGAGGTCGGTGCAGGGGTAGCGAGCGCGGAAGGGGGTACAACCCGCCGCGTCGGCCGAGACGTTCGACCCTTCGTGGAGGGCAGTCGGTGTGCGACACCGCGTCAAGATCCAGACTTGACCAGAGAACTCTCCACAACTCGCGACGCCGAGCAGCGTCTGGACGGTCTTCGTGCCCGCCCGGCGGAGCGGGCGATGGGCTGGCCAGCGTCCGGGGCGCGAGATTCCGGACGCCGATGACGGGGTCGCCCCGCACCTGGCACACGGCAGGCTCCCCTCTCTTTGCTTCCTCCGGTCCCGGCAAGCCAGGAGGCGGCCGAAGGCGAAGATCGAGTAAGCGTGCGACGCTCCCCGGATTTCGCTAAGCTGAAGCTATTCCGGAGCAAGGGAAAAGTCAACGAGCCGAGGTTCCATCGGTTCGAAGGAAAATGGTGGTGGGATGTCCGCTCGTCACTTCGACCGGGGCCGTGTCCGCACGGTACGGCGGGCTGCCGAGATCTCGCAGGCCGAGGTGGCCGCGGCCCTCGGCGTGGCCGACTCGACAGTCGCCGGCTGGGAGACGGGGGACGCAGTCCCCGACGCGGAGAAACTGCCCGCGCTGGCCCGCGTCCTCCAGCGGGGGCTGGACGAGCTGTTTCCGCGGACAGGGCTGCCCGATCTGACGGATCTGCGGTGCGATGCCGGCTATTACCAGTACGAGACGGCGGCGCTGATCGGAACCAAGAGTGCCGGACCGGTGGCCGGGGCCGAACGCGGGGCGCGGCGGCTCAAGGACAAGTACATCCCGGAGCTAGCGGCTGCCTACGGGGTGCGCGAGGAGGACCTGCGGCGGGCCGAGGATCGGTCGATCGCCAAGGCGCAGGCCCCGGGCGGCGGAGCGGAGTCAGCGGACGCCGAGGCTTTCCCGGCAGCCCCTGCAGGCACGCCCGGCACGCTGGCCGAGAAGATCACCCTGATCCTGGAGCGCTCGTATCCCGGGCCGCAGGGGCCGCCGACGGATGCGGAGATCGCCGATGCGGTCAACGCGCATGCCGGAGCGCAGGTCACCTCCGCAGAGGACGTCCGGGATCTGCGGACCGGCGCTGAGGAAACGGCCCCACCGGTCGTTCTTGAGGGCTTGTCCGCATTCCTCGCGGTGTCCCCGCTGTACTTCCAGCCGGACGATGCTGTGGCGCGTCAGGTCTACGAGGGCCTGCGGCTTCTGTCGGCGTCAAGGAAGGGAAGGGTGGGCCGAGTCAGGGGACGCGGGATGGGACCCCAGGGCTTGCCGGCGAACGTCATGGAGTTCGTCAACGACCTGGTCACGGAGCTGGAGGAGAGACAGCCCGAGGCGAACGACTAAGCACCCTGTCCCGTGCTGCACAAAGCCCCGGACAGGGTGCTGGGTGCCGGTGGCGCTACTGCTGTGCGGCGCTCTCGCGCGGCCCGCGATCCCGGCCTGCGGCGACCACGGCCCGAACAGACTTCAGCGCGCCGAGGTCTTCGAGGGGATCGCCGTCGATCACCAGCAGATCCGCACGGAATCCGGGAGCGATCCGGCCGGTCGTCTCGCCCAGCCCCAGCGCGTCCGCCGCGTTCACGGTCGCCATGTCGAGGATCGTGCTGTTCGGCACGCCGAGGTGTGCGTAGAACGACAGCGCGGACACCAGCCCGTCGAAGCCGGCCCGCTGGACGCCTGCGTCGGTTCCCGCGATGAGGCGGGCGCCGGCCTCGGCCATCTGCCGTACGAGATCGAACATGGCTGCGGCCCGCTCTTCACCGAAGAAACGGGGAAGCATCTGCCAGTGAGGGCTGACCGCCGGGCATACGGCGATGCCTTCGTCGATGATCCGCTTCAGGACGTCCTGCCGCAGGTCGAAGCCGTCGCTGGTCATCCACGTGCAGTGCTCGATCGTGTCCACGCCCGCTTCCACGGCCGCGGTGATGCCGTCCGTGCCGTGGGCGTGGGCAGCCACCGGAACGCCGGCCTGGTGGGCCTCGTCCACCAGGACCCGCAGTTCCTCGGAGGTGAACTGGCTCTCCCAGCTCTTGGGCCCGTCCTTGGTCAGCCCGCCGCCGGTCACCATCGCCTTGATCACGCCCGCGCCCGCCGCGATGTTGCGTCGCACCAGGTCGCGGACCTCCGCTGCCCCGGAGACTTCGCCGCCGAGGAAGTGGCAGTGACCGCCGGGCGGGGTCAGGGGCGTGCCCGCGGACACGATCCGCGGGCCCGGCGTGCCGCCGCCGGCGATCTCGCGATCCAGACGCAGGGCGAGGCCGTTGCGGTCACCCAGGTCCCGCACCGTCGTCACGCCGCTGGTCAGGAGCTGCTGCGCACGGC
This sequence comes from Streptomyces sp. NPDC059373, assembly GCF_042751495.1. NCBI lineage: Bacteria > Bacillati > Actinomycetota > Actinomycetes > Kitasatosporales > Streptomycetaceae > Streptomyces > Streptomyces sp. NPDC059373. The sequence goes on from NZ_JBHYXC010000003.1 coordinate 294,186, forward strand.
GGCGCATCTCCGTCAACAAGGTCTCGTCGCCCGATTCGCCCAGGGCGGCGACGGGGTCCGCACCGCCGTCGAACGCGAGGTGGACGTGGGCGTCGATGAGACCGGGCACGACCGTGCCGTCCGGGAACCCTAGACGCGCCACGGTCGGGCCGGCCTGTTCCTCGACCTGTGCCCGTGGCCCCACCGCGGCGATCGTGTCGCCTGTCACCAGGACCGCACCGTCGTCCAGGTAAGCCCCGGAGCCGACCAGAACCCGGGCAGCGGTGATCAGCATCTTGTCTCCTCAGTTCCTTTGAAATCCTTGGTCGTCACGCGGACAGGCGCAGGGCGTCCGACACCGCGATCAGCTGACGGACATCGGCTTCCCGGTCGTCCCCGGCAGGCATCGCCAGAGGCACCGCCGCACGCGGAGCAGGGGTGCCGCTTCCGATTGTGCCCACAGCCCGGCGGAGACGTTCGGCCAACACGGCGGGAGGAAGGTCGAGGACATCGGTGTCCTCGGATTCTTCGACCAGGTAGGGGCTGATGTCGACCAGGCCGTCACGGCACTCCACGATCCGCCGGTGGTAGCGCCGGTGCACGCCGTGTGCACGCCACCGGTCCCACAGCGCCGTCGAACCAGGGGGCAGCACGTTTTCCGGGTAGGCCTCGGACAGCAGCTGCCACAGCGGGACCAGCCGCCGGTGATCACGCCGACGGCGCAGCCAGAGCCGTACCGCCGTGGTCCGGGCGCGGGCCCCCGAGTAGGTGACGCCCGCGACGAACAGCAGGATCGACACCACCAGCCCCAGCGCCACCGTGGCCATGAGCGGCTGCGGAACGCTCCGTCCGCTCCACCGGACGGTGACGATGACCGCGCGGACGGCGCAGGCCACGGCCATCGCGGTCAAGCCGGTCGCGGCCATCCACAGCCCGGTGGCGTGCGGGCGCCGTGACATGCGGGCGTACTGGCGCGTCCACCGCCCGGCCACGCCCAGGGCGTACATCAGGTACAGGCCCGCGCCGGCATAGAAGAAGGCGATCTGCGCAATCGTCATGTCTGCCGTGCTGAACGAACCGGCGAAGACCTCGCGCGGAACCGACAGCGCCGCCACCGTGATCGCCACCGCGACCAGGGCCACGACGACGGCCTCCCGGCGGGCCCGGCGGCGGGCACTGGGCCCGTCGGCCGAGTACAGATAGAAGCACATCAGGAAGTAGACCGTCAGCAACAGCAGCACGTTCTGCAGCAGCTTCGCCGTGCCGTATCCGGCCACGGTGTCGACTCCCGAAGTGCCGCCGGGCATGGCCAGGGGATAGGACAGGACGGCGGTCAGCAGGCACAACGCCACGCAACGCACCGGTGCGTCCCGTGGGGCACGCCACCACTGGTACAGCTTCCAGGCGACAGCCGCCGCCAGGCCCAGGAGGATCAGGTCGGTCACCGCTACAGCCATCCCCGCCGGTCACCGAGTGCCGACTGGACGCGGCGAAGCGCGGGATCCTCCGCCAGAGGGGGCACTTCGTCGAGCACCGACGACCACTCCAGGATGATCGTGGCCGCGAGCTCAACCTCGCACTCCTCCCCGTCTTCGTACGAGCACCGCCGCGCCACCCGGCGCACCAGCGCAGGATCGAGCACCGGGATCAAGCTGGCCCAGCCCTCGACGAAGTCGTCAGGAGCCTCCTGCTCCTCATCGGCGTCCTCGTCATCGGCGACCAGGATGTGGCCCACCTCGTGCAGGATGATGTGCTCTTGGTGCAGGCGCGTCGTCTCCTGCTGGTACAAGATCACGTCCATCTGCGGCGTATCCACCCACAGCCCCGACGGCCCTGGCTTCTCCAGCGGGAAGGGCTTCAGGACGATCGGACGGCCCCGTCGCTCGCCCAGCGCCCGGCACAGCTCCTCCACATCCAGCGGCGGCTGGATGCCGAGAGACTGAAGCTCTCGCCGTAGCCGACGGTGCAGGTCCTTCTCCACCGGCTGCTTCTCAGCACCACGCCACTGCCCCAACCACCGACGGCCCGCTCGGCCCTGCCCAGGCACCGCCGGTTCGGCAGCGCCGCGGTCACGTCTTCCCGGCCACATGAGTAAACCCCTTTGCACCAGCCGCTGTTGGCTCCGACATAAAGCCGCCCGCGACGGCCACGCCCGAAATTGTTCAGCCCCCATCGCACGGCGGGCCGGAAGCGATCAAGAAAGCATGCGTCGTCCTAGGTCGCGAACAGCCGGATCCGTCCGACCCAAGCACCTGCGTGCAACCTCCCGAAATCCCAAAGATCGCTAACACGAACGGGTAGCGATGGTAGGTCGTGCACCCTTGGCAGGCTTTCGGGGACTGGGTCGGACACTACGCGAAAGTCCCAATCAGAAAAAGGCCGGAATGCGACGGTCGCACGGCGGTAGATCCAGCGCCTCAAACCGCACCAAATCGGTATCATCAATTTTTGATCATGCGCTTGACCTGGCGATTCCTGTAAATGTCGTGACTGCGTCAAGAACGCCAGGCGTACTCACATCCGTTACCGATTCGAGATATTTATATTGGGATGTGTGTAGCAAACAGGCATCTAATGACCCTGGCGTCCTTCATGAGAATCGAAGAGGCGGAATGTGCTCCTGGCCACTTTGAGACAGCTGAGACATCGCTCGCCATTAGGATCCTCGACATGCACGACGCGATACGCAGCCAAAGCAATGGCTACCTAGAATTCTGGAACGAGTACCACCTGTGCACGCTGACGACGGTGCGTCCCGATGGTCGCCCACACGTTGTGCCCGTCGGTGTAACCATTGACGCCGACGCTGGTATCGCTCGGGTAATTACCCTCAAATCCAGTAGGAAGGTCGCCAATATCCTGGCGGCGCAGCCCGGTCAAGCCCGTGTAGCCGTCTGCCAAGTCGACGGAGGGCGCTGGGCCACGCTGGAGGGCACAGCGGAGGTTCGCACACACCCGGCTGTGGTCGGCGACGCAGTAACTCGCTACGGCGACCGATACGGGCGCGTGCCAACTCCAGAGCCTGAGCGAGTGGTCATCGAGATCACGATCGAACGAGCCATTGGTCACGTGACTGCGCCCAAGCCCAACGCTGCGAACGCCGCCGCCTAGCCCGTTCAGGGAACGGCTGCTGCGGACGGGCCAGGCGACGGGGTACCCCCGTGTCCCGTCCGGGTGCCGACTCAACCTCGGCCGATCGAGATGAGCGCTGCACCGTCACCCGGTGCTGCTTCGCGGTCCGGTGAAAGCAGACCCGAATAGACATCAGCGCAGCGACGTTGATGACGCATCTGAACGAACCTGCCTGTCGCCCTACCCGCGGTACGTCACATGGACATGGAGATGCTTTGACTCCTGGTACCCACCAAGATTTGTGATCACCGCGCACGCCCCGTACTCCGCCGTGACCTCCGCCGCCACGTGGCTAACCACGTGCATCACCTCAGCCAGAAGAGCAGGACCGCCCTCCCCGAGATCGATCAATGACGGCGTGTGAGCCTTCGGCACCACCACGATGTGCACCGGGTGTGCCGGACGGGTGTGGTGAAAGGCCAGCACCGTCTCCGTCTCCAAGACCACGTTGACTGGCGTCTTCCCGCTGAGGGCTTCATCGCAGTAGAAGTCGGAAGTGCTGGTTTCACTCACGGATCACTTCATCCCTGTCATGGAGTCGACCGGATCCCGGCGGGTGAGGTGCCGCGTCCCTTCAGGAGTGGATCCCGAGGCTGTAGCCGAGGAGCATTTGGAGACTGTCGACGACGATTGGCACCCGCCGCAGGACCGGATACGGACGGTCGATGGTGCGTAGATGGCGCCACGCGGTAGCGACCGGGTCGCTGGGGTCGTCGAGATCGTGACCGAGCGCCTGCAGCCGGGCTTCCCACCGTTGTGGAATGTCCACGGTCTGTTCGCCGGGCCTGGGGTCGGCCATCTCGCGGACTGACGCCATCGGCACCTGGGCTGGGGCGATGCCCTCTTCCCGGGCGATGATGTAGAGGGCGGTCGTCAGTGCCGCAGCGCCGTTGCTGAAGATCTCGTCGCGCACCCGGCAGTCCTTGAATTGCGCCTTGACCAGATCCAGGGTGCGGTCCCAGGCGGCCTGCCATTCGGCCGACCCGCCCTCGGCCTGCCAGGCGCGGAGGTGGTCCATGAGCGGCCGGCGGGTGAGGGCGTAGCGTGCTGCCTCCTCCTGCAGATCGGTCAGCAGGGCGCGTACTGTGCCGGCGAGGAGGCGGCCATCGTCGCTGTCGCCGACGGTGGGTGTGCCGAGGGCGTGAGCGACCTGGACCAGGAGCAGCGTGAGTTGGTTGCCGCTGTGGCGCTTCGGCAGTTTTGGCTGGAGAGTCGAGGTAAGGGCTTGGCGGAGATCGTCGGCTGTCGGATCGATGGATGCGACGACGGCTACGTCGTGATCGTCGGGCCCCCTGTACCAGTCGGTGGCGCGGCGCTTCTCCTCTTCTGCCTGGTATGCGACGACCTGCTGGTGGAGGCGTCGCGCCTCGTAGGCGGGGTCTGCGGCGCACAGGATGAGTCGTTGGAGGAGATGGCGGCCCCAGTCAGCGGAGGGAAACCGCGTATGCTCGGCGGGCGTCGTCACGGTGGCGCCGCAGGAGCAGTGCAACGTCAGCGGATCGCCCCATCGCCCCTCGGCCACGAAGCTGCGGAAATTGCCGCAGGAGGGGCATGTGAAGGCCTCCATGCCCGAGACGTGCTTGTAGTCGGTGACGCTCGCCGACGAGTCGTCCATGATCACCATGTTGTGACGTTCAGCGTCGGCGTCGTAGCGTTCGAGGACGATGCTGTCGACACCGATCTGCCACCGATGGTCCTCGGGGTAACCGGTCGGGGCGCCCTCGATCGGTTCGCCCTCGCGATATCCGCCCTTGATCACTGCTGGCTCCGTCACTCGTCGCCGCCTGCCCACTGACGCTGCTGCACACTCGTCTGTCCAGAACCGCCCGGCGCAGCCGCGGCGCTAACACAGAGTCGCCCTCTTCTCGTCACTTTAGTTTGCCCTAAATCGCTCCGCCGGAAGTCGAGTTGGAGGGGAGTTAACCATCGGGAGCGGGGATCGGCAGTACTTCCTCCGGCGCCATGAGCCAGAGCGCGCAACTGCGCGCTCACTCAGTGCCTGGGGAGTCGGGGACAGCGTGGAACGATTCGGCGGTGTGGTGGCTGGCGTCACTTCCCGCTCGATAGCGGAAGGCGCCGTGCAGCAGTACGGCTGTCGCGCCTCGCGGGACGCTGGCCACGAAGCTGTACCTGGTGGTCAGCCCCGGTTCGATCAGGGTCGCGGCCCACTCCTGCGGCAGCCAGGAGCCCGTGGCGAGGACGTGGGGGATTAACACCTGGCCGCCGATGTATGCACCTCCGGCGACCAGGGGGTCGCCGGGATACAGGCAGCGGAGCTCAAAGGTGAGGTGGCTGGTCGCGTACTGCACCTGCCCTTTGTCGTCGAGCATGGCAGCCAGTTCTACGAGCCAGGCTTCCCCGTGCACGCTCACGAAGCGCACCTCAACGCCGAAGTCGATTCGTTCGGCGTGTTCGCGTTGCTGAAGGAGCCGTCGGTCCTCTCGCCGCCAGATCAGGCTCTGCTGGCGCAGAGCCAACATGTGCCCGAGTACCCCTCCGATCACGGTTCCGCCTACACCCACCAGCACATCTACAGTGCCCACGCCCACCCCTCCGCTGGTTCGGTGCAACGTCATGAGAGCCGCCCGGCTCAGTGTGGTCATTCCCAGCCCACTACGCGAGACCACAACGGCGCCGACACAGCCGGGCGCCCTCCCCCGTACTGGAGGGCTCGGCTCAACATCGCTGAGAAACCGTGAGATGGGGAACGGGAGCAAGTCTGGGGAAAGACCCTAGTGCGGGTGGCGAATTCATGGGTCTGGGCGGAACCAGCAAGCGAGGAATGCTCGTGTCACGACTCGAACACGACTGGGACTCACATGAAGAGGAGACACATGACGACTGCCCAACAGGTCGCTGCATACATCAACGACAGGGCGATCAAGGTACGCGAAATCCTTGGGCTCACGGCCGTGTTCATCGCTGGCTGGCTCGATCTGTTCGCCGTCAGCCAACAAGGGTGGTGGAAGGTCGCCTCTGGCCTTGGAGCGGTGGGCGCGCTCGCAGCCGCCGTGCTGATCACCCGGCCGCTCTTCGACTCCCTCAACCGGAAGTGGCAGCGAAGGCTGAGTAGTCTCACCCTCCTCCTCTACGGCGCGCTGATCTCCGCCTTTCTGGTCGCAGCCACAAACTCCCTGTTCTTCGAGGACAACCGAGGTGGTGCAGCCAGCCTGTTGATCGGGATCTGGGTGATTCACTCCCTCGTGGGCGGTAGCTTCGAGCCTGAGGATTTCCCCCTTGAACGGCTTCGCAGCCGCATCGGACGGGCTGCCGCGCTACGTGTGTTCGCTAACTGGTGCGGCACGATGGGGTTCATCTGGCTCATTCAGTACAACTCCAGCGACAAGAAACTCGACGGGCCGCTGTTCAACATGACCCTGACCTTGTTGGTGACTATCACAGTCACCTCCCTCAAAACCCTCACCCGCGTACGCAAGTTCTGCACTCAGCTGCATTCCGATGCCCAGTCACTGATCCGCGCCTTGGAGGAGATACGCGACGCTGACGGCCTCCAGGAGCAGAAGCACAAGCGAGCAGCGGCACTTCGTACCTGGGACGCGCTCCATCGCACCGTTGTCAACAGAGTCGACACCGGCTTCTACCGCTACGGCACCTTCGTGCTCCCCAAGGACGCAATCGCGGACCTGGAGGAGAAGGTCAGCGCTGCCATCAACGCCGTGCCGGATATGGACACCGCCCACAGACTGTTGACTGACGATCTTCGTGTCATCCAGAAGGCCTGCGAAGGACGCTTGGATAGTGTCGCGTGATCCAAGGTCACCGACGCCTGAGGAGTCGGCGATCGTCGACTCCTGGAGGGCCACTCTGTCCGTCCACGGGCAGCCCCGCCTACGCCTTGCCCGGGTTCGCCCTCGAATCCGGACGGCGACTGGCTACTTGTCCCGGGGATCGAGGTCGTCCGCCCGTGCGATCACGCGGTCGCTGTGCGGAGCGGGGGCCTCCGTCTTGATCGCTCCTTCGATGGTCGACACCACCACCCTCCGCACCTCATTGTCCTGGCCTGGGCCGAGGTCTACTTCGTAGCCGGGCCTTGACCCTGGCACTACGGTGCGGTGCTCGTCGTCCATCAACCAGCGGGGCGTACCACTTGGCCTTCGCGGTATTCGTCCTCGCCGCCGACCACTCGTACCCGCGTACGGGGTGGCAGGCCTGCTGGCCGCTCGGCGGCAAGCGCATCCTGCTCAGCCGCAGAGTTCGTGACCACGTCGACGGCGGGCTCGCAGGAACCGCGCGCGACACCCTCGCGGCATCCCGCCGCTCTTGGCCAGAGCAGGCTCGCTCGGCCAACGGCGGATCAACCAAACCCACTCGGATGCGGCTTCCAGCAGCTGCGTGCCCTCGTCGCTGGCGAGTTCGTACGCCATCGCCGGCCCTTGATTGAGGCGCCACAGCACGCTGCCGGTCTCCACCTCGGCCACAGGTTGGTCCTGGCGCCTGGCCACGCCCGCCAGGGCGACCGCCAGCACGCCACGAATCCCCCGTCCGTCCCACGACGTTGCCGGGTGATGTCCGCGAGCGGCGATCTGATCGGCTCGCTCCATCGCCTGCTGCCAGTCCACGCCGATCATGCTGCGAGCCTCGCAATGGTCTCGAACGGGCGATGCTTGTCGCTATTTCCTGAGACAGCCGTGAGCACGATCCCCGTCCTCGGCACGGGGCAGCGAGAGCCGGTCCGTTGAGACAGCACGGGCCCTGAAACACCCGAACTGTTCCTGACGATCAACGGATCGGCCCTCAGGAGCGCGCCGTTGTCCGCGGCAGCGGCGGGGCATCGTCCGGTGCCGGCCGGTATGTCGCCACCAGCGACTTCACCCAAGTGGGGGTTTCCTCAGAAGACTCCCCATATGCACCCAGGCTCCGTTCCTCGCGGGGCTCTTGTACGTCGCCGGTCTCCTGCGCGTGGACCGTCGCAGCCGTGATGGTGGGAGCCCACCATTGCCTGAACTGGTGGTCGTAGCGGTAGAGGCAGGTCAGCGATTCGACGCGGAGCAACGGGGCGTCCGGCGCATGCCGGATGGTCAGATCATTCCCTGGCATCCAGCGCGTATAGGGCGTATGCCCGTCGGCAAACCGGACGTTGAGGATCTTGACCGTTTCGGCGGTCCGCTCGTGCTCAGGGCCACGTTCCTCCTCCCCCCAGGACAACTGAGCCTCGGCAACCTGTACGTCGTCGTTGTCCAACGGATACAAGACTTTGCCGTAGAGCGGGTCGTCCGCGGCCCGGTAAGAGACCTCGTACCGTTCGTAACCCTGGCGTGCGCCGTTCGACCACCTCTCTTTGAGCGGACCGGCCACGTGGACCGCGTCAAGATGAGGAATCCACTCGTCCCACTCCAGGAAGATCCACCGGGCCAGATCGTCGGCTGAGCAGCGTTCCTTCAGGATGGCGTCCACGTCGTTGAGGCTGCGGCGTTCGAGGCGATCAGCCACCCACGTGTCGAACTCGGCGAAAGCGGTATGGACCGCCACTGACTGGTCGTCGGTGAGGTTGTCCTTCGCGACGACCTCCAGCCTGACGGACCACTGATGCCCGTGCTGGAGATGGCACTCGTGGAAGCTCGGCAACCTCGGGCTGCGGTGTGTCGCACTGAAGTCCGCCTGGCGCGTCAACGTCATCATCAGCAGTCCCCTCCCGTTCTCGTCATCGGGCAGCGCGGCGTCGCCGGCCCTCCGCCCACGCAGGCGGCCGTCGCGACACCGGAGGCGGCCACTGGCGACGCACCGTCGCAGGCAGCGGCAGAAGACGGGCTGCGGTCGCCTGCGGTGGCGGGCGCGTGGTCACCCTCGATCGTCACTGGCAAGGAGCGGCCGGGACCGGATCCGGTCTTTCCACGGCCGGGGGTACGGCCGGCGGCGCGGGCTGTCGTCTCCACCGCCCCAGGATGCCTCATTCGGCAGGCCGCTGACCGGCACATGCCCAGTCCGGTCCCGCCACGAACTGCCGGTGGAGGCATCGGGCCGGTGTCGCCGGAGAGCGTAATGCACTGATGGGGCACCAGCACCTGATGGCTGGGGCCGACCCGTTGGTTGACAGCTGGCGGTGGACGGATCGAGGCCGCACTGGGGCGAACCAGACAGCGCTGGTGCGACGGCACGCGCAGGCCCGTTGACAGCAACCGTGGTTCGGGAACGGGGCATGTGTGGGCTCGCCGTCGGGCAGACTGCCGTTATGACGCTGGCGCCAGACGAGCAGGCCTTCATCCGGGAGTTCCATACCCGGTGGCAGGAGGCGGACGAGCGCTACGAGCGGATCTACGGCCGACACCCCTATACCGATTTGTGGCGGTGGGCGGAGGCGATGGTCGCCTGGCGTGAGCAGACCCCGATCAAGACCTGGCGACGCCTTCCGGCGTTGGAGCCGGGCGACCGCCCACTGCTCGTGGCGGCTGTCGCCGAGGCCCTGCGCCTTGCCACCCGCAACGGCACACCGCTCGGTGATGTGTACCTGGGATACCCGTACGACCTGCACAACTGGCTCTACCCGCCCGCGACCGCAGACGAGGACGAGTGTCCCCCGCCGGGCGGCCTGGGCTGGCCCGCGCCCACCGGGGCGTATGCCGAGCAGTGGCATCACCTCATGCAGACCGTTGACGCCGATCCCGTCTGCCGTCGGCGCATCGACCGCAACGTCATCGATCTCCTCGACGCCCTCGGCATCTACGCGAGCAGCCGCCCGCACCACCAGGAACCCACCATTGAGGAGGGGCTGGAGAGCGGGTCATTCAACGATCCCGTGTACATGACGGTGGCTTCGGTCGCACCGAGCCTGGGCATCGGCCCCATCAACGTGGCCGACCCGAGCAGGTATGAGCGAGCCGGGATGGAGCCAGACGCCGTGGAGCAGGCCGCCTGAGTACACGGCGGAGCCGGTCGGGGAGACATGACAACACCGGGGCAATAGGTTGTCGGCATGGGAGACATGCGGGATCTGTGGTGGGCGGCGGGCCGGTTGGACTTTCCGGTGTCGACGAGCGACTGGATGAACTACCGGTGGAATAGGGCCCTGCGCCGTTCGGCCACGCTGATCGAGCCGGGGTGGCCGAAGCACTACAGCTCCGGACCGTTCACTCATGCCCTGCCCACCGTCGCGCTGGTGCTGTACGCGGGCCGCTTCGAGGAAGAGCCGGACAAGGTGCCGGTGGAACAAGTCGTCGCGGCCCTCACACCTGGCCGGATTGGCGAGCCACAGATCGAGGACACCGTCCGTGAGGCCCTGACCAAACGAAGGCACGACCTGGACGATGACTCGCCGCTGTCCGCGCTGTTCCGTCAACTCACCCAATACCACCAGCCGATCGCCTACACCGCGTCAGGCTTTGAACTGCCCTCCGCCGAGCACTGGCCCGGCGGGACGATGATGCGCGAGGCGGCGCAATGGGCGGCACACTGCCTCAACTACCACCACCTCGGTGTCAGCGACAGCGCCTGACCACCAGCCCGCCCCCCCTCATCTGGGATCGCTCGATGGCCATCGCGAGGGACGCGCCGCCAGTTCGCAGTCGGGTGGGCTTACCCCGTGCGGAGCCTGGGAGCGTCTCCGGCGAAGGTACGTCTCGCACGTGATGCAGGAGAGCCGTCCGCGCTCGCCAGCTACACGCCCGGTCAAGGCCGCAATGCTTCCGACAGATCCCGCCCGGTCACCGCCTCCAGCGCCAAGTTCAGCAGGTGCAGGGGCCCGGTAGCGGCCTGCATCGCCACCTCGGCCTCCAAAGCGCGGGCCCAGGCCCCCACCGGATCGACACCGGGGACCTGGCGCCGCTCCACGCGCTGAAGCAGCGTCATGCCAGACACTCCACGCTGCTCTTCGACATTCGGCCGGTGCCGCATCCAGTCCGCCCGCAGATCAAGCAGGGCCTCGATTTCAACGAGAGCCCGCTCGACCAGCATCGCCAGACCGGCGGGCAGCTCGTGCGCACGCAGGCCAACCACTGCCTGGTAGACCGCCGCACTGTCCTGGACGGACTGAGCCCCCGCGTGCTCACCGGCGCCGGTGAGCACCACCCGGTGCCGTCCTGCGACCGGCATACAGCGGACGATCTCCAGCTGCGCCGCGTACGCCGCGCTCACCAACTGCGACGCATTGGTCATCGGTCTCCATGTCTCGCCGTCACCGGAGGTCATCATGCGGCAGGCTTCCACGGGTTCCACCCCGGCCAGTACGAACAAGCGGGGCCGTCACGGTCGCGAGTGCTGTGCGAGACAGTTCTTCGCTGGTTTCCTCGCATGTATTCCCTGCCTCTGCAGTCATCGGCCCGGAGATTGTCGGCGACACATTGTGGCAGTGGCCTTCGCGGACGTCTCTGGCCAATGGCCGATGACGGTGCGAATCGGCGTCATCGCCTTCGGGGCGGCCCCTCGCCATTGTCTCGGTCATATGCCGGGCGCGGGGAGGAGCAGGAGGCCCAAGCCGGGCACAGTGGGCTAGCCGCTCGGAGACTGGCCACGGGCCGGGCGGTTGTCTATCCGGTTATGGCCCCCTGGGTCCGGCGAAGGAGTCCGGTGGATGGGTGCTGGGCGCCCAACATCCGCGCGGCGGTCGTCAGCGCCGTCTCGATGAGGGCCTGGGCTTCGTCGGCTTGGCTGGCCGCGTGGAGGGTGAGCGCGAGGTCGGCATGGGCGAGCAGAGGGTGCGGGTGTTCGGTGCCGTGGTGGCGCTCTCGCTCGGCGATCACTGACCAAGCCCCAAACCCTGGCTTCTCGTGTCGCCGACAGGACCGACGATCCCCCGCCTGGGTGAGCCGATACCGTGAGAGAGTCGGTGTCCGGCGAGAACGTCGGTACGGGTAGCCAGCGGGAGGACAGCCGGGGTGGACTGGCAGCAGGCGATGGAGCGTGCGGACCAGATAGCCGCTCACGGGTTCGACCCGCCTGATACTTGGGACGGAAGAGCGATACGCGGCGTGCTGACTGTCACCTTCGCAGGCCTGGCCAGGCGACAGGGACGTGCTGTCCCCGATGTTGAGACGGGCAGTGTGCTGTGGCACCTGGACCAGGGCGGGCCCGCCCTGGTGTACGAGCTCGGCGAAGAGCTGGACCTGAACGCCGAAGACGCACAGCCCGTGAACGCGGCCTCGCAGTGGGCATGGTTGACGCGTTCGTGGCCAGGCGAACCTGGGCTGACCAACAGCGACGGCATGCCGCGTGGGATCGGCCGCGGCGCCCCGTTGCCAGCGGTGGACGTCTGCACCCTGTGGGCCGCAGCCGCCGCCCGCGATGCGCTGATCGCCGAACGGCCCGCTGGGCTGGCACCGCGTACCCGCGTTCGGGTAACCGGCGGCGACGCCACGGGACGGACTGGCGAAGTCATCGCCCCGGCCTGGCTGAGGAACGACGAACTGCGCACCATCAAGCCCGGGCCGCCCCACGGCTACCAGGTCGCCCTCACCGCAGCCGAGCAACACGACGAAACTCGGCACATCGCGCTGGCCGCTCGTGATGGTGAGGTCAGCATCGACGTACCCGGCCCGCCCGGCGAAGTGGTCATCATCCACGCTACTGATCTGGCTCCCGTGGACCAGTAACCGGGCACGGACGCGAAGGGAGTGCGCAATGCCGTTTTCACTGCTGGTGCTGGGATCCTCGCGGCCGGTTGGCCGGGCTGTCGCTGCTGAGGCTCGTCGACGGCGCTGGGCTGTCACCGCAACTGCTGGGGATGACCCGCAAGCGGGGCCGAGCGTGGTGGCAGGGGCAGGCCGCCGCTTGGGCTCTGGGCGGCGATGGGATGCGGTGGTCGATGCGGCAGGGTGGGGTCCTCGCGTCCTCGCTGCATCCGGTGGGGTGTTGTCGGAGATGGTGGGCCGCTATGTGTATCTGTCGCAGCTGTCGGCCTACGCCGACTGGCCGGACCAGCCGGTTACCGAGGACTCGCCCCTGCGGGAAGCGACCACCAAGGCCGAAGGCGATGTACGCGCCGTTGCGCGCGGCCGGTGGGCGATATTGCGGCTTGGCCAGGTTCTTGATCCGTTCGACGTGGACGGGGATCTGGGGTGGTGGTTGGTGCGGATTGCTGGTGGAGGCCAGGTGTTGGCCCCCGGCGCGCCGGACCGGCCGCTGTGTCCGGTCGACGTGCGTGATGTGGCGGCGTTCGTTTGTGACCAGGCCCTGGTCGGACATCGCCGCTCGGTTTTCAACGTGGTGGCTCCGGCCAGGCACACCACCACCGGCGCGCTGCTGGACGCCTGCCGCACGGTGACCGGTTCGGACGCGACGTGGCGCTGGGTACCGGATGAGGCGCTGCGCGAAGCCGGCGTAGTGCCCTCCAGCGGGCTGCCCTTGTGGCATCCGTCGGCAGCGGCGTGGCAGGTGGATTCCCACCGGGCTGAACAGGCCGGGCTGACCTGTCGCCCGACGGTTCACAGCGTCACCGATGCCTGGCGGCAGCTGACCGACGGCCGGGCGGCGGTACCGGCCCACTTTCGGGAGGCGATGGCGCGCAGCCGGATCAGCACCGGCCGGGCTGCTGAGCTGATCCAGGCGCATGCTGCTGGCGGTCCGGTCCTTCGACCATGACCGCCGAGGGGGTACGGCGGGTCCACTTTTGTGGCGGACCGTGGAACCGCCCGCTCGCGGCCACGTCGGTGGGCTGATGGGCGGCCCTGCGACGCCCTGTGGGCGCCGCAGGGCCGCGTGGCGTTACCTGTCGACGTCGTCGAAGGAGCCGATGTCGGTCACGCCGGGTTGGGTTACGGGCGGGTGGTCCCGCTGTCGCCGTCGGAGAAGGCGTCGAAGTCGGTGGCGCCGGTGCCTGGGTCGCAGGTGTCGTAGGAGCCGAGGACGGCCGTGACGCTGCGTGCGGCGGGGTTGGTGTCGGATATCGGTTCGGTGTGCGGGGGTGGGGTGGTGGTCATGCAGCATCTCCTGGGCGGTGGGTGTGCGGTGACAGGACGGCGACCAGGTCGCGGTCGGCGTCCGGGTCGGCCACGTCGAGTGCGGCGTGGACGACGGCTTGGCGGGAGCCGCGGCAGTGCGCGGTCTCGGTGACATCGAAGCGGCCGGTTTCGCAGAACCGGTTGGAGGCGTATCCGCCGTAGCACAGTGACCAGAATGGGCAGTTGGCTTTGCAGGCGGTCAGGCCGCGTTCGAAGGCGGCGACGTAGGGGATCGTGTGATGGCGGGTCAGGATGTCCTGGATCGGGGTGGTGAGGATGTTGCCGACCACGAAGTCGTCGTGTTCGGGAACGGTGAGGTTGGTCAGTTCCGGGGAGAGCAGGACGATGTCGCCGTTGTGGGTGACGGTGGGCAGCACGTCACGGACAGGGACGTTGCCGCCGTCGAGGTAGCGGGAGAGGGTGCCGAGTTCCCGGATTTTCGGTGGGGTGGCGGTTTGCCGGCAGTAGGTGATGATCTCGCGCCAGAACCGGCGTGCGGCAGCCTGGCCGACCATCGGCCGGTCCTCGTTGACGCCCTCTCGCTCTTCAAGGTTGAACCCGATGCGGTCAAAGCCGGCCCCGTGCAGGAACTCGATGATCTCCGTCCCCCGATGAACCGTCTCGGGGGTGATGACCGCGATCACCGACAGAGCGAGACCGGCGGCCTGGAGGCGCCGGACACCGGCCATGATCTGCTGGTGCGCGGGCCGGCCGGCGCGGTTGACGCGCTCGGTGGTGGTGTCTGGCGGGCCGTCCAGGCTTACTCCCACGGAGAAGCCGTAGGTGCGGAACAGCTCGCACCACTCGTCGGTGATCAACGTGGCGTTTGTCTGCACGCTGTGCCGCACCCGCCCGGTTGAACGCAACTCCTCGAAGGGTTCGAGGAGTTGGCGGAACCTGGCTGGCGACAGGGCGGTCGGTTCGCCGCCGTGCCACAGCACGGTGACCTGGGCGGAGTCGTCCTGGACGGCGATGTCGGCGGCCACGGCCGCAGCGACGCCCGGCGGCATCTCCAGCCGTTCGCCACGCAACGCCAGGTAACAATAGCGGCAATCCAGGTTACAGAAGGTAGTGGGCTGCATGACCACCATGCGGTAAGCGTCGGCCACACGGGTGGGGTCCGGAGCCAGCGGCACCGCATCGGTTGCGGTGCCGGGCCCCGAAGCGGGGACAGTCCGACCGGTCAGCCTTGCTGTGTGGTCGGAGGTTGTCGTGGAGCTCATGTGTCTCTTCCGGTTACAGAGGCGCCACGAAAGGGGCGCAGTGAGGGGGCGGCCGGTGCCGGGCGGAGCAGGCAGCAGCTGGCCCTTACCGTCCGGCTGTGGTGCGGGTCAGCTGATGGTGATCGCCTGGTGGGTCTGCCGCACCCAGTCGGTACGGGGGTGCTCGGGCCCCAGGGTGCGTTCGCAGGTGGTCAGGGCCTGCCCGATCAAGGTTGCGGCTTCCCGGGGGTTGCCCGTGTGGTGGAGGATCCGGGCGAGGTCGGCGCGGATCATCAGGGTGTGGGGGTGGTTGGTGCCCAGGTGCCACTCGCGCACGGTGAGGAGGGCACGGGCCTCCGGCTCTACCTCATCCCATCGCTGCTGATCGCACAGGACCCGCACCAGCAGGTTGCGGGCGGACCACGTGAGCGGGTGCTCGGCACCATGGACTTCCTCGATATGCCCGACAGCCTCGCGGACGTGCGGTTCGGCCTCGCTGTCCGCGGTGCGGGCCAGGACCCAGGCCAGGGCGAGGCGGTTGTTGAGCGTCACCGGGTGGCGGGCCCCGAGCGCGGTCTCGGCCCGGCGCAGGGCTTCACGGGCGAGTTCCTCCGCCTCGGTCCACCGCTGGCCCTCGCCGATGGCCTCCGCGAGCCGCCCCAGGGTGTCGAGGGTGTCGGCATGGTCCGGGCCGAGCACCCGTTCCCGGGCGGCGAGCGTACGCCGCAGCTGCGCGGCGCCGTCTGCCCAGCGGCCGAGACCGTACAGCGCGAGCGCGCCTTCGTGCCGCACCCGCAGGGTGAACGGGTCCTCCGCACCAAGGTCCTGCTCCAGGTCGGCGAGCAGGTCGGTGTACAGCTGATGGGATGCGGCGTACAGCCCGCGCCGCTGCCTGACCTCGGCCTGCTCGCGCTGTTCGTCGTAGGCGGACGTCTGTATCCGGGTGGTCATGATGCTCTCCAGGGGGCTGGAATCAGGGCGCCGGACTGGGCCGTGATGGGGCCGGGCCGTTGGTGGTGGGTCAGCGGGGTGGAGTGAGCGCGATGGTGGCGACCGGATCCCAGGACAGCTCCCAGCTGTCGGGGTGTTCGCGGAATCCGACGTCCAGCAGGTGCACCGCGCCGATGGTGAGCGGGGCATGGCTGGGGGTGATGCTGCGCAGTGCGGACTGCAGCGGGTCGGAATCGGTTTCGGCGCCTGCGTAGCCGAGCGCGAGGTGGTGTCGGCCGCCCTGGTGCTGCAGCGTCTGCGGACCCCGGGCGGCCACGAGTGCGCCACGGACCCGGCTGCGCAGGTCCAGCAGGTCCGCGTCGGGTGTGAGGTCCAGCAGCGCGCCGGCCCGGTTGGCGATGGGCGAGCCTGCCATGACCTGGAAGGGCGCCACACCATCCAGGTGCGAGCGCAGCGAATCGGCCAGAGTGTCGCGCTCGGTAGCGCTGATCTTGTCGGAGGTGGTGTCGGCGACCATTTCGACGGTGACATGCAGCAGACCGTCAGGCAGCGGCCGGATCGGGTAGGGGGCCATGGCGGTACGGCAGGCCGCCGCCAGGGCTATCAGGTCCGTGTCGAGATCCGCCTCGGGCAGCACGTACACATGCAGTACACGAGCGCCATCGGGCCAGGGCCCGCCCTGGAACCTGGGAGTAAAGCGCTTCACGCGAGGTCCTTTGCGAGGTGGATTTCGTGGATCGGCTCGAACGTGTAGGTGGCGAGGTCTGGGTGCTGGCGTTCCCAGACCAGCCACACCGACGAGACGGTGGCCCAGGTGCGGATACCCGGGCGGATCCTCTGGCCGAGCGCGGAGGCGAGCTGATCGGAACGGGCCGCCAGCTCGGGAGTGTCGGTGTCGGTAATCCCGTAGCCGAGCGACATGTGACACCAGAAATGATCTTCTGCGGGCGGAAGGTCCAGGCCCGCCGACACCAGGGCCCTGCGCACCCTTCGGTTGAGCGCCGCCGGGCCCTCCTCCGGCCAAATCTCGACGATCGCAGCCGACCCCGAGGCCCTGGTCGGACCGATGTCGAGGTCGAACGGCTCAAGAGAGGTCAACTCACGCCGGAGCGCGGAAGCAGCACGTCGCAGGTGGTCGGCACCCACTCGCTCGCCCGCAGTGTCGCGGGACTTGATCGACTGGATCGTCATGTGCAGGTCGGCATCAGCGACCGGTGCGATCACCTCCGGGAACGCAGCGGCCACCTCACGCAGCCGGCGGAAGTAGTCGATCACCTGGAGCTGCCTCTGCGGCAGCCACAGCACGTGCGGCCGGACCCAGTCCTGGTCCGGACCGCCGTCGTGGCCCCACAACCTGGCCGGGGACATGAACCTCCTCAACGTGAGGCCTCCTTGGAAATCAGGCTGTTCGGGATCCGCCGCCACCGTGCGGTGACCGGCGGACGGTGGGGTTCCGCCCGTGGGGTCAGCGATAGGTCCAGGGACTGGTGGTGTCGATCAGGCCGGTGTCGATCACGACGACAAGGCCGTCGTGGTCACTGGCCTTGTCGGGCTCGGTCAGGCGCCGGTAGGACACCAGGGCGGGAACCAGCGGGGAGCTGACCCACAGCTGGTCAATGCGGTCGTCGGTACCGGTCGGCGCCAGCACGTTCTCGTCCCCGCTGCGCTGGTACAGCTCCCACGCGGCATCGCGCAGCCCGTTGGCGTGCAGCTTCCAGGCCACGCGCCGGTCTGGCTGAAGTGGAGCGTCGCTGGCAGGGTCCGTCAGCACCGTGCGGCTGCCGGCGTTATACGGGCGCATCTGGCCGTAGGCCGGCTCCGGACCGCCCTGAGGCGGATAGTTCACGTCACCTCCGACGATGACGTACGGGCCGCACTTGTACGACCGGGACGCAGCGAAGTCGGCCTCCATGACGGCTTTGTCGGCGGAGTAGGGGGTGAAGTGGACCGAAGTGAAGGTCAGCGGGGAGTCCAGGCCGGGTATGGCGAAGCCGGCGGTGCCGAGGCCGTGGTGGGTCTCGTCGATCGCGTAGTCGGTGTTCCAGTACACGTACCGGCCCAGGGTTTCGCGCCGGAAGAGGATGCCGGTGCCCAGGCCGCTGCCCGACGGGGTGAGCAGGAGGTCCATGCCGAGGTCCTGCTGAGCGCGGGCGGCCTGGCGGTGTCCGTCGGCGGTCCAGCCTTCGAGTTCTTGGAGCAGAACAACGTCGGGCTCGCAGGCGCTGATGCGTTCGACGAGCAGCGGCCACCGGTCCTGCGGCTGGCCGGCCCCGGTTTTCAGCCCGCCCCGGCCGGTGTTCTGAACGACAATGGTCAATTCCACGAGGTCTCCTTGTGGCCGCAGGCAGCGGTGATGGGGTACAGGCGTGCTGGGGGATGGTCGATGGGCAGGTCGGGGCGCCAGGCGGTGAGGACCTGCGCGCTGGGCACGAACAGTGGGCTCGGCAGACGGTCAAGGTCGGCCCAGATCCACTGCGCGTACAGTTGCGGCTCCGCGACCGTGGGTTCGCCCTGGTAGGTGGTGATCGTGGCGGCGGCGGTGAGGCGGGTGACTCCGGCGACGTCGTCGAGGAGCATCGCGAACACGCTCACGTCCCGGGGCTCGGCCAGCAGGCCGGTCTCCTCGAACAGTTCGCGGGCGGCGGCGTTGTGGATGGATTCCCCGGCATCGATTTTTCCTGAGGGCAGGTCCCAGGTTCCCTGGTGGTGCAGGCCCAGCAGAACCCGCCCGTGGGGGTCGGTGACGATGACGCCCACGCCGAAGGCCGCCTGGACCTGGGGCGGCTTGGCGCTGCGCGGGCGGCTGGTCACCACATGCGGCCGGGGCTGCACGTGGCGGCGGGCGCGGATCAGAAGGTTCGACACCCGGTCACCGGGGTCGGCGGTCTCGATGACGTCGATCGCCTCGACGGTGAAGCCGTGGTCGTCCAGGAGGTTCTTCCACAGGTCTGGGGCCAGGACCCACATCTGCACGTCGAGCATTTCCCCGCCGGGCAGCGGCAGTTGCTCCCTGCGCGGCTCCACCGTGGTCGACGGGCCGGCCCCGTGGGTGTTGGTGTGGAGGACGGAGAACACCAGCCGCCCGCCGGGGCGTAGCGCGGTGGTGAGCACGGGCAGCAAGCGGAACGGGTCGATGTACGCGAGCCCGTGGACGGAGTAGATGACGTCGTAGGGCTGAGCCTGGAGGAGGTGGTCGACGGCGTCGGCCAGGATGAAGCGCACATCGGGTTCCTGGCCGAAGTGGTCGAGGGCGCGTTGGTGCTGGGTGGGTGAGCTGTCCACGGCGTCGACCACGGCGCCGTGATCACGTGCAAGATGTACGGCGACGTGGCCGGGGCCGGAGCAAAGGTCCAGGACTCGGTGCCCACGGACCTCACCGAGAACCTCGGTACCCGGACCGCCGTCCCGCGAACCCCAGCCCACCCGTCCGGGAACAGGGCGCAGCGTCCCTCGCCGAAGGTGACGCTCCCCGTATTCCCCCCATGCCGCCTCGTTGATGGTTTCCGTGTCGTCCGCTGCCGCGCCGGTCATCACCGGTGGCTTCCTGTCCAGGTGAAGTGGAGCCGGGCGTGGTCCTTGTCGATGACGGACCCGTCGGGGAGGAGGCCGTCCGGGGCCGGGGTGGCGCGGGGCACGACCGTCATGGTCGGTCCGGCACCACCTCGGTGGTCGCGGTCCCATACCCGTACCCGCTCGGCCATCGCGTCCGCGAGGCGCTGCGCCTGCGGTCCGTAGCCGAGGACGAGGAATTCGTAGGTCCCGCGTCCCGGGGCGGGATCCTCGCTCACCTTCGTATAGGTCAGGTAGGCGAGGTTGTCGCCGTCGGTCACGGCGGCGGCGTCACGGGGCTTGGGCAGGGCGGCGAGGCCGGTGTCGACGCCGGGGTCGACGGCCAGGCGGCAGAACCCGGGTGAGGTGGTCGCCAGCCACAGTTGCAGGGTGGCGTACGGCTCCTCGCCCAGGACGGTCACGCCGGTGCGCACCTCCACATGCGGCATGCGAAGGGCATCGGCCAGTGCAGCGACGTCCACCGGCTCGCCGTCCTCGAAACGCACGCCGAGCTGATCGCCTCGCACTGGCAGGACGCTGGTGTGGTGTGCGCCGGAGCCTTGCATGGGGACGAAGCCGCACACCGTGAAAGCCCGGCTGACCAGGCGTCCGTGGCGCTTTTCGAGGGCGATGCCGCGGCTGTAGCCGTGGATGAGGAGCGGGACGACCAGCCGTCCGCCTTCGGCGAGCTGCTCGATCCACGCCGTGGGGATGTCCCATGCCTGGACGGTGACGATGATCGCGTCGAAGCCCTGCTCGGGGGCGTGGCCGGGGGCGCCGTGCTCGCCGTCGCCGAGTACCACGTTGACGTGGTCGTACCCGGTGTCGGCCAGGAACCGGCTGGCGCGTTCGGTGACGAACGGGTCGATATCCAGCGTGGTGACCTCGCCGGCAGGGCCGACCAGTTCCGCGATCAGCGCGGCGTTGTAGCCCCCCGACCCGATTTCCAGGACCCGATGCCCGGGGGCGAGGGCGGCGTCCTCCAGCATCATCGCCTGCAGCCAGGGGGCGGACAGGGAGCTGGTTGCCTTCCCGTCGGCGTCGCGTTTGGTGACGACCACGTCGTCGGCGTACGCCTCCTCCAGCGACGCCTCGGGCACGAAAAGGTGCCGGGGCACCCGCCGCAGGGCCGCCTCCACTCCAGCGGTACGGAAGGCTGCGCGTGCGGCGAGTTTGTCGGCCAGGGCCGTGCGCAAAACGCCGGCGTCGGGCACGGCGGTGATAGTGGTGGCCGGTTCCGGGGCGTGGGACACGAAAATGCCTCTCTTCGCGGTGGCGGTCGTGGTTGGCGGGGTGGTGTCAGGGGTGCAGGGCGTAGCAGTTGAGGGTGTCGAGGGGGTGGGTGTGTGCTGAGGACCAGCCGCTGAGGAGTTGTTCGGCCTCTGTGTCGGTGATGCCGATCTCCTTGCGGGTCTCCAGCCGGGAGGCGAGCGGGGTGCATATCCACAGGCAGCCGCCGGGGGCGAGGAGGGCGCGGACGCGGTCGAGGAAGGCGGCCTTGTCGTGGATGAACGCGTACACCAGGCGGCAGGTGATGAGGGAGTACGCGCAGTGGGGCAGGGCGGTGAGGTCGTCGGTCTCGATGTCCAGCTGCTGGAAGACCAGGTCGGGAACGTCGCCGTGTTCGGCTGCGAGGGCGAGGGCGGCCGGGGAGCAGTCGACGGCGGTGGTGCGATAGCCCAGGTGGTGCAGGTGCCGGGCCAGGGCACCGCTGCCGCAGCCTAGGTCGAGCGCGAGACGTTGGTCGCCAGGGCCGAGGTGCTGGTCGAGCAGCGTGGTTTCGGGGCCGGTCAGGGGGCGGTAGCGGCGGCCGTCGGCCCACAGCGGATCCCAGTAGTCACTGGCAGCGGACGTCACAGAGCGGCTCCTTCGGGGACAGCGGGGCCCGGTGTGGTGGGGCTGGGGATGGCGGGGATCGCGCGCAGGGTGCGGATCGGGGAGAACCACGCCACGGCGAAGGGCCCGGCCAGCAAGGCGGCGCCGACGATCAGGGTGGGCCGGACGCCGATCAGGCTGGCCGAGGCACCGGCCAGCAGCGCGGCGAGCGGCCTGGACCCGGTGCACAGCCAGGTACTGGTCTGCTGCATCCGCCCCTGGTATCGCGGTTCGCAGATCAGCTGCCGGACGCTGCGCTGCGTGGTGCCCAGCGACGCGGCGCAGAACAACTGGACGACCAACGCGGCACCGACAGCCATCTGCCACCCGCGCCCTGGACCGGCCAGGAGCAGAGGGATCTGGGTGAGCGGGGTGAGGGCGAGCCCGGCGAGCATCATGCGGCCCGGACCGGTCCGGCGGGCGATCCTCGGCGCGAGCAGGGCCCCGGCACAGCTGCCGAGACCGCCCACGCCCATCACGGCGCCCAGCCCGGCCGGCCCCAGGTGCAGCGCGCTGATCAGGTAGTACGCCCAGTACGTGTTCATCATGCCCAGGGCGAAGCTGACCGTGGCATTGACCAGCGTCAGCGAGCGGATCAACGGAACGTTCCACACATACTTCAGGCCCTCCCCGATCTCGCCCAGCAGCCTCCCCGGCTTGCGGACCGGGGCGGGTTCGGGGGTGCGGATCCGGGTGATGCACCAGGCGCTGACCAAGTAGGAGAGTGCGTCGGCGGAGACGGCCCGGGCCGCGCCCAGCGCGCCGACCAGGACCGCGCCCAGGTTGCTTCCCCCGGTCGCCGCGACCGCATAGAGCCCGCCGATCTTGGAGTTGCTCTGCTGCAACAGCGACCGGTCCATCAGGGCCGGCAGGTAGCTGACGGACGCCGCGTCCCCGACGGTCTTGGCGATCCCGAGCAGCAGCGCCACCGCGTACAGCTGGGCGAGGGTGACCGTGGCGAACGCGGCGGCGGCAGGCAGGGAGATGAGGGTGGCGGCGGCCACGAGATCCCCGAGGATGATCAAGGGCCGCTTGGGGCGGCGGTCGGCCCATGCCCCGGCGTGCAACGCTCCGAGGAAGGCCGGCAGCTCCCGCAGGAAGGCCAGCAACGCCACCTGACCAGCGTCGGCGTGCAGTTGCGCCACGGCAAGCAGGGGCAGGGCAACGGAGCTGACCGAACTGCCGCCCACGCTGGTGGCCTGACCTCCCAGATAGAAGAGGAAATCGCGGTGCCGCCACACCGACGAGGGCCGCTGAGAAGCATGACCCGACGTCACGCGCACCCCCTTGGGGCGATGCCGGTACTCAACAGGAGCGGGACGCGGACCAGGCCGCGCCGCCAGCCACAGGGAGGCACCACAACAGATCCGCCACGTCGGGAGCGCGGTTTCCCGGCGGACGGCAGCAGTGACGGTGCGCCGTGACCGGGGCGGTGCTGCATGTGCCCAACCCGCGCCGACGGGGTGGTCTGCTCACGGTTCACAGGAGTCCTCCTCCCGAGCTTTCGGCCGGTCACTGGTTGAGGAGCCGGGCGGCGAGGGCGGATACGAGGAAGCGCGGGTGGCGGTCAGAACAGGGCGGTCTGCGACGTGGGTTCGGTGACGCCGGCACGGGTGCGGTCGGCTTGGAGCATCCACAGCTCCCGGAACAGCCCGTCGCACTCCAGAAGTTGCTGAAACGTGCCGTGCCGGGCAGCACCTACCTCGGCCTGCACCCAGGCCATCAGCAGTGGCCGGCATCATGCCGGAGCTCATCGGACCTCCGAGCCTGACGTGGCGACCGCGGCGCGGGCGGCAAGCCAGCGGTCCACGACCTCCCGCAGGTAGGGCGGCATCCGGTAGCCGTCGAGGTCGGCCGGGGCGACGAACCGCAGCTGCCGCCCCTCGCCGAGCACCAGGTCCTCGGCCGTGCCGGAGTACGGCACCGCGAAGACATGCGTCACTTGACCGGAGTCGGGATTGCTGAGCCGCTGGACCACCTGCGGGTCATCATCGACGCGCAGCTGCGCCTCTTCAAGCAGCTCACGCCGGACGGTGTCCTGCGGCGTCTCGCCGGGCTCCGCGCGCCCGCCCAGTAGCGACCAGTACTCGGGCCAGCAGTGGGCGTGCTCGTCGCGCTCGTGCAACAGCAACTCACCCGAGCCGGGGTGGTAGACAATAGCGACGACGCTCTCGCCTCCGGGCCCGTCGGGCAATGACTCCGATGCTTCCGGCCAGCCGGCCTGTGAGTACGGCAGGCCCGTCGCGATGGCCCGCAAAGCCTGGCCGGTGTAGTCGACCAGAGGGACGGGCAAGGCATCGAGCGGCCACCATTGCAGGGCGCTGCAGCGGTCCGGCTCCATGTTGTGGGGCGTTCCGCTCCAGGCCGTCACCTGGAAGAAGAGCTGCATCCTCCCCTGGTGGTCCTCGACTTCCCGGTAATGCAGGACATGAACAAGGCGCAGGTCGTCCTCGGCGATCCTCACCCCAAGTTCCTCGTACGCCTCGCGCGCGGCACAGGCGGTGGCTGATTCGTCCTCTTGATGACCGGCGGGCAGATGCCAGGTATCGGGGGCGAAGGCGGCATCCGGGGAGCGCCGGCCCAGGAGCACGCGGCCTTGGCGTTCGAAGACCAGGTGAATGCCGATGACGTTGGTGTGACGGCTCATTCAGGCTCCCGGGGTGACGGCGATCCGGACAGGTGCTCGGACAACGCAAGTGATCTGCCACCCGTCACGGGGAATGGGGGGCGAATTCTCGCCTTCATGTTCGATATTGATGCCGTGCCCTACGGGGGACGGGCGGGCATTCGCGCCACCCTGTTTTCGATTCACTCCGGCGTGGCGGGTCACCCGATTCGGGGATTGCGCAGCGCCGAGGGCCAAAGGGCCCGCGCATCGTGCGGCCGGGTCCTTGTCGGTGGCGTGCTGGTCGGTCACCGAGGCCGCCGTCTTCCGCTGCACCGGGGGCGGTGGGCGATCAGCACGGTGAAGGTGTTGTCCTCGATCAGCACCCCATCGGTCGCGTAGTCGGTGAGGAGGTTGGTGGCGGCCTGTTCGAACTGCGGCAGCCGGTCGCCGAACAGCGACGGTTTCGCGAAGCTGGTGGAAGCCAGATAGCCCAGGACGGTGGCCACGACCCACGCCCGGACCACCGGAATCCGGTAGGTGCGGACCTGACTGAACGCCGAGGCCGCCAGGACCTGTTCGTACGGGGTGCTGGGCGGGTTGAACACGGCGGTGCCGGCGCGGCGCTGCTCGCCGAGAAATTCCTGGATCAGGGCCCGGATGGCCTGCTGCCACGGGGTGCGGGCGGTCCACAGGCTGTGGTCACTGAGCACCGCGACCGCTCCGTGCGGCGTGACCTGCTGGTCCAGGCGGCTCAGGACAGCGGCTTGGTCGAGCCAGTGGAATGCCCGGCAGATCGTCACCAGGTCGGCCTGCCAGCCGGGCGATGCAGTGAAGTCCTCGGCCGTGCCGTGCTGCAGCAGCAGCCGGGATTGGGCGGGGAGCACGGGCCGCAGCAGGTGTTCGGCCGCGACCAGCATGTCGGGTTCTGGGTCCAGGGCGATGATGTCGTCGAAGTGCGGCATCAGGGCCTTGACCACGAAGCCAGGGCCGGTACCGATGTCCAGCAGCCTGCGCGGCGAGGTCGAGGGAACTGCCCCATCCAGGACCCGGACGACGTCCTCGGGGATCCCGGGACGGAAGGCGGCGTAGTTCAGGACGGTGCCAGAGAAGGCGCTCATGCGTGGAAGCCTTCCCGCCCGGCCACCGGCTGTTCCCCAGTAGAAAACGTGCCGCAGTGGGGGTTCAGTCGTTCCTTGGTGATCCACACCAGCACACCGGCGAACAGCGCGTCGCGGCCCGCCGACATCAGAAGGCCGGACGTGCTCGGCACCGTGCTCAGCAGGTGCGTGATCAGGCACGCCCCGGCGGTGGCGCAGGCGAGGCCCAGGGTGGAGGTTGCCGCGTCCTGTCTGGTGAGCACGAGCTTGATCAGCCAGAACGCGGCGACCGCGGCGCTGGCCAGGTGCAGGTCCTGGGCGAGCAGGGCTCGTGTCGCCGAGGTGAGCGGCTGGTGGTTCAGTGCCGCGATGACGGCCGTGGCCGATGCCGTAGCCGCCGGGCCGCTGGCCAGCAGCACCGGGCCGTACAGCCGTCGGTGCCATGACGCCGACGCGTAAGACCCGGCTGACGGCCGGGTGGACGGGGCGGAGTCCACAGGGGGTACCTCTCCTTGCGGTGAATGGTGGGTGGTCACTGGGCCGGGGATTGGCCGCAGGTTTGGTCCGGACGGCGATCACGCTGCTTGGTGAGCGTCGTCTGGTCTGCTGCGGGCCAGCTGGTGTCTGTGTTTGCGGACGTCGTTCTGGCCCCGGCCGCGCAACCGGATTCCGTTGTCCAGGAGCAGGTTGCGGATCCCGCCGTAGCTGCCGCCGTACGCCTCGACGAGTTCCCGGATCGACGCGTTGTTCTTCCGGTAGTCGCGGATGATCGCCTTGGCCGTTTCGGGCTGGTAGCCGCGTGGGGGCACGTCGATGTTGGCGTCCCGGATCCAGGCCCTCATCGTCTTGCGGCCTACGCGGTACTCCCGGGCGAGGGCCCGCACCGACACCGGCTTGCTCTCGGCGTACGGGCTGGCGATCTCGGCGATCTCCGTGATGGTGGGCTGTCGTGGCATGGGCGCGGTCCTGGCGAAGCGGTCGACGGGGCGTGGACGGTCAGGCGGTCTCGTACAGGTAGGCGGCCTGGCCTGTTGCACGGGCCTGCAAGGCGGCACGGACCCGGCGCTGCTGGTACGGCAGGGCGTGGTCGTCGAGGACGGCGGGGGTGACCCAGGAGTAGCCGCTGAGCGGGGGCTCGCCGTCGTCGGGCTGGGGCAGCGTGATGGATGTGGCGGCGTCGATGGTGCCAGCGTAGAAGACGATGTTGATGCCTTCGGTCGGGTCGCCGTTGGGGTTGGGCGGGATGTGGTGGACGACGAGCAGGTCAGCGTTCGACGGGAGGGTCAGACCGGTCTCGTGGCGGAGCTGGCGGGCGCAGGCCTCGTGCGGCGGCTGGTTCGCGTCGGCAGCACCACCCGGCAGGATCCAGCCGGGCTTGTAGGACGGTTTGACCATCAGCACCGCGTCGTCGGTGTTGAGGACCAGGGCCAGGCAACCGATCCGGCGGGGCGGGTGCTGCACTTTGCGCGTGTCCGAGGCCATGTTGCGCTCCTTCTACGGCCGGGTGGGCGAGCGTGGTGTGGGAGGGGGCCTTTCAGCTGGTGGGCGTCAGGCTCTGCACCAGGCGGCGGCGGGACAGCTGCACGTACACCGCGTCGTGGTCTGACAGGCCCTTGAGGCTGATCACCCGCAGGTCTATGACGGCGGGGAGGATCCCGTCGGTGGTGTAGACGCGGTCGATGCGGCCGGGGCCGCCCTGGTCGGGGTAGCCCTGGGTGGTCGGGGCGAGGTAGCGGGCGCGGTTGGCCTCGTCGGTGGCCGCGAGGTGCCGGGCGATGTCTTCCAGGCCGGCTCGGCGCAGCGTGCGGTCGCTCTCGCAATCCGGGATATAGGTGCCGTCAGCGGCTTTGACCGTGCGGTGCACCCGGTGCCGCTTGTCGGGGATCGCGTCGAAGTCTGGGAGTTCGACGTCGCCGTCGAGGCGGTCCGCAGGAAAGCCGTTGGCGTCTTCGAACACCACGGCCTCGCGGGGCCTGCCGTTGGGGCACTCACCTGTGCGGTCGCGCGTGTCCCGCTTGTCGGCGAGTTTGGTCAGTTCCTCGGCCTCGCGCTGGCGGGCGGTCGGGGAGGCGTAGTGGTGGTGGGCTGCGGCGACACAGATCTCCCGCCGGCAGTCCGGATCACCCGGATACTGGACCAGCCGGACCGTCAGGTTCGTGGGCGGAATCCCCCACGGGTCCCCGTGCTCCCACTCGTTGACGGGCACGAAGACATCGGGACGCAAGAAGATCGCGGTTCTGTTGTCGCTGACGGCGGACGGACCGAGCCAGCCGCGCGGGCGCAGCAGCGGCTGGCCGGGAGGGGCGAGTGCTTCCTCCGCCGCGTGCAGCCCGGCCTTCCCGTTGGCGGCGGTGCCTTGCATCTCGCCTCGCCCGAATATGTGCGGTTCGAGAGAGCGGACAAGGGCGTAAAAGTCACGCCGCAGTTTCGGGTCGCCCTTGCCTTCGTTTTCGAAGTTGGCCCAGAGCAAGTTGATCGTGTCGGGTGCTGCCGGGGTCATGGGTGAAGTCCTCCGTACGGCTTTCATGGGGCGGGCAGGGGCGTCGGTGGGCAGCACGTCACGCGGCGGATGAGTGTCTGACCTGCCGGGGCTGTGGCCCGCGCGTCCCGGGCGAGGCGGTGGTCGCGGGCGCGAGGCGTTGTGACCACTGCCCGCGGGAGGCTCCCAAAGCCTTCTGCGCGAGGCGGTGGAGCTGGATGTCGCCGGTGCCGGCGGGTGCGTAGGTGTGGAAGGCGTCGCGGACGAGGCGTTCGAGCGGTCGGTCGGTTTGCAGGCCGGCGGCAGCGTGGATTTCCATGGCGGTGCGAGCGGAGTCGTTTGATGCTTCGACGTTGAAATGTTTGGCGTTGATCAGGTCCTCGTCACAGGGCTGGCCCTGATCGAGCAGGTGCACGGCGTGGTAAGCGGCCAGTTGCGCGGTCATGAGCTGGGACTGCATCTGTCCGACCTTGTGCTGGATCGTGGGAAGGTCGGCCAGCGGGCCGCCATACCGCTTGCGTTCCAGCACGAAGCCCGTGGTCTCTTCGACGATGGCCTGGTGGAGGCCGAGGGCCACGGCAGTGAGGTTGGGTCTGCCGTACAGGATGCTGGAGGAGTAGGCGATGGCCAGGCCGTCGCCTATGTCCCCGACCAGGTTGGCGGCCGGTATTCGGCAACTGTCCAGGACGATCTCGCCGAAAGAGAATCCGTGCAAACCCATGGCCCGCCGGTGAGGGGCGAGGGAGAAGCCGGGCCGGTCGCCCTCGACCAGGAACGCGGACAGGCCCTTGGAGCCGCGACCGGTGCGCACCACGATGCCGTGCAGGTCGCCCAAGTGGCTATTGCCTACGTAGACCTTGCGGCCGGTGAGCACGTACTCCTTGCCCTTGCGCCGGGCTCTGGACTGCATGCCGAGGACGTGGCCGCCGGATCCGGGCTCGGTCACCGCGATGGTGGGCAGGCATGATCCATCCCCGATCCGGGGCAGCCAGGTCCGCTTCTGCTCGTCACTCCCGAAGTGGATGATTTTGGCGGTGCCGAGCATGGATGCCTGCGCCATGGCGCCCATGGCGCCGCTGACGCGCGAGAGTTCTTCGATAATGAGGGTCTTGGCCAGGTGACCGGCGCCCATCCCGCCATACTCGGCGTCGATGGTCACCCCGATCCACCCTTGCTTGGCGATCAGTGCTGACAGCGCACGTTCAACGGACGCGGTGGATTCCATCTGCTCCACGCGAGGCGCGACTTCGGCCTGTGCGAAGGCCCTCACCTGCTGGCGAAGGCGCTCGTGTTCTTCTGTCAGATACGACGCGGCGGACATTCCCATTCCCCTCTGCTCTCGGGCATCTGCCGGGTTGGCCCGGCAGCGGCTTTCGCTACTGCGGTACGTGGCCGGTGCGCTGGTAGATGAGTTCCATGAGCGCGTCCCGGCGGGCCTTGATGAGCGCGAGCATCGGCTGGCCGGTTTCGCGCGGGAGTTCGACAGTGCCCACGACACACACGGTGCCCAGCACGGTGCCGGTGGGCTCGTGGACGAGCTTGGCCCCGGCGTAGGTGCGGATACCGATCTTGTCGACCACGGGGTTACTCGCGAACCGGGGGGAATCCAGGACGTCGGGAAGGACCAGCGGCGCCTCGCGCTCGATGGTCGCCGGGCAGTAGCCGTGGTCCAGCGGCATGGTCCGGTCGACCTCTGGGAAGTCGCCCTCCGGCGAGCAGTACAGGCCGGCGAAGACCTGCCGGTCCTTGAACAGGTTGACCATGCCGTACGGCAGGCCGGCTTCACGGGCGAGGTCGGCCGCGAACGCGTCGAACTGCGGGTCGGGACCACCGAGCCCGAGTTCGCCGAGCACCTTGATGCGCTGCTCGCGACCCGCGTCGGCGGAGGGAACATAAAGGCTGGATTCGGAATCGAAGACGGTCACGTGTGGGCTCCCAGAGGGTTGACAGGCTGGGTGTTGCGGGCGGTGGACAGGGCGTAGCGGACCAGGGTGATGAGCACGGAGACCGCGGAGCGGGTCTGGCGGGCGTCGCACAGCAGAACGGGGACGTCTTCGGGCAGTTCCAGTGCCTGGCGGACTTCCCTGCAGGTGTAGTCGTAGGCGCCGTCGAACTGGTTGACCGCCACCACGAACGGCCGGCGGTGTTTCTCGAAGTAGCTGACCGCGGTGAAGCTGTCCTGCAGCCGGCGGGTGTCGGCCAGGACGACCGCGCCGATGGCCCCGTGGGACAGGTCGTCCCAGGTGAACAGGAACCGCTCCTGTCCCGGAGTTCCGAACAGGTACAGCACCATGGGCTGTGGCTCGTCGAAGGTGACGCGGCCGAAGTCCATGGACACCGTCGTGGTGGTCTTGGCCGCTACTCCGTTCAGGCTGTCGGTGCTGCTGCCGGCGGTGGTCAGGTACTCCTCCGTGGTCAGCGGGGGGATCTCGCTGACCGCTCGGACCAGGGTGGTCTTGCCGACCCCGAAGCCGCCCGCGACCACGATCTTCAGCAAGGCCGGGACCGTGGCGGTGGAAGCTTGGTCAGGCGGCATCGGGGAATTTGTGGCGTAGGCCGGCAAGAACTGCCTCCAGGAGCTGCGGGTTGTCGGCGGGGTCAGAAACGGTGTCGGGCACCGCGATGATCAGCGCGCCGGAATCGATCAGATCAGACAGAACGATCTTGGTGACCTGGACGGGCTGCTGGAGCGTCGCGG
The DNA here is from genome assembly GCF_042751495.1 of Streptomyces sp. NPDC059373. Classification (NCBI taxonomy): domain Bacteria; kingdom Bacillati; phylum Actinomycetota; class Actinomycetes; order Kitasatosporales; family Streptomycetaceae; genus Streptomyces; species Streptomyces sp. NPDC059373. Next base: position 324,645 of record NZ_JBHYXC010000003.1, read on the forward strand.
CGATCTCCGCGACCGACCGCCGCTCGCGGCGGCACAGCGCGAAGGCCTGCTCGGCCTCCGGGCCAAGACCGCCGGGAGGCGGCGTGCGTCCTGCCGCCAGCAAGGAGACCAGGCGCATCGTGTGTCTGGGCCGGGTCCGTCCGCCGGTGATCGAGTAGGGGCGTACGTCCTGCTCGTCCTCGTCGCTCCACGCGCCTTGCTCGAAAGCCGCCATCTCACTGGCCGTCGCCGAAGGGCGCGTCGCTGTGACGGGTGGGAATCACCAGATGCTCCGCGACGCTCTTGAGCAGGGTCGCCATCTCGTATCCGACCATGCCCGCGTCCGCCTTCGGTCCGGCCAGCACCCCCAGGAGCGTGCTGGCCGTCCTGGGATCAGCGCCCAGTTCCCGGAGGGTCTTCTCGGGGAGGCCGTCGATACTCATCACGAACATGAACGCTGCGTCGTGCTCGATGACGACCTGCCGCACATTCCCGTCGCGGGAATCGGTGATCTCACCGACGCCCCGGGACAAGGAGTGCAGGCCGGACATCAGCGCGGCCGTCTTATCCGCTTGGTCCGCCGTCACTCCCGCGAACGACAGCTTCAGCCCGTCACGCGAAGCCAGGACAGCGCTGTCCGTCCCGGGAACCCGCCTGACGAAGTCCTCCAGCAGCCACCCCAGGCCCGTGTCGTTCGCCGTCGTATCGTTGGTCATCACAATCTCCGTAGGTGGGGGGCCTCGGCGTGGGGGCCAAGCCCGAATCGAAAGGTGCCGTGGCTTCCGGCGTCACTGCGCGGGACCACTGGGTTGTGGTGGATGAGGGTCGGTCTCCTCGACGCCGCGCCGGACACCGGCGGTGTAGCTGGCCATCAAGCCCGCAGTGGCCGGACCGGCCGGCGCCGCCGAACCGTGCCGCCTAGTGGAAGCGAGCGGATCCACCGTCCGCGGCGCGGCGCTTCTCTGAGGAAGGGGCGGCCTGCTGCCCCCTTGCGGGCCCTGCTCCGCAGCGGGCCCGGCATCGGGTTCCCCTGATGAGCCGGTGCTCCTGCGACGCTGTGGCAGCGGGGCGGTGTCCGGCCCAGCCAGCAACGTGTCCCCTTGACCGGCTCGTGCAGCTGGCGTCGCGGCGGGGTCTGGCAGATCAAGCTGGGAATGGCCGGCCATCGCGCCCGATCCGGAAGCATCCTCGGGCAGGAGGGCCCCGGCGGGGCCCGATGGCGGTGCCAGGGGTTTCGGCCGCTCAGGTGCGACGAGCAGATTGTGGGGCAGGACGACGAGCGCCTGGGTGCCGCCGAGAAGATTCGGCCGCAGTTCGATCTTGATGCCGTGGCGCTGAGCGAGTCGCGCGGCGACCAGCAAGCCGATCTGCCCGGACTTCAACTGGTCGCGCAGGTTGACGGCCTCCGGAGCGGCCAGCAACCGGTTCATCTGCGCCATCTTCTGCGGCGACATCGGCACGTTGCCGCGGTCCTCGACCTCGATGGCCAGGCCCGCGGGCACTTCACTGGCCCGCATCAACACCTGCGTCGTCCCTGGGGAGAACTTGGTGCCGTTCTCCACCAGTTCGGCCAGCAAATGGATCACGTCAGGCCCCGCATACCCCGGCAGGGCCAATTCCAGCCGGGAGTGAGGTACCCGGACTCGCTTGTACTGCTCGATCTCCGCGACCGACTGGCGCAGCACCGTCGACACCAAAATCGGCTTGATGACCAGACGCGGGGTCTTGCCGCCGAGCACTGCGAGGCTCTCCACCGCGCGCCGGGTCTGGGTCACCAGATGGTCGATGACGAACACGCCGTGCAGGAGATCGGGGTCCTCCACGACGTTCTCCAGAGCGGACAGCGCCGCCAGCGTCCGGCTGACCAGGGTGTGCAGGCGCTGAGCGATGTACACCAGCACCTCAGCCTGCTCCGGCCCGATACGTCCCGCCTCATCGCCAACAGCAGCAGCCTCGCCAGGGAGATGCCGTCGCGCAGCGGCAGCAGCGACAGCATGAAGGGCCTCGTCTTTCACCTGGCGAAGAGCGGTCGCGAAGTCGGCGAATACGTCACCGGTTGGACCCTCCCCCACGGCCAGGTCAGGGACAGGAGGGCACTCACCGCGATTGATCTGCTCCAGCATCCAGGCGATGCCCTTGCGCCCCTCGGCGACCACCGACTCGTAGTACACGAGCCATTCGCCCGTCCTCTTCTGGCTCTCCTGGTATTCCGTCCGCTGACGGGCGAGCTCCCGGTCACGGTGTTCCCCGATGGCCCGCGCCGCCGAGATGGCTCCGCGATCACCGGCGAACACCACCACGCCGCACCCCAGCCCAGCCACCACCGCAGTCCATTCCCGCGGGAGCCCCGCGAGGACGTGCACCACCCACGCCGCACACAGCCACGCCATCACCGACACGGCGCGCACCGCCGAGAGCATCCGCAACCGTGACCGAAGGCCCTGCTCAGTCATCGGGCCGCCAGCAAAAGACATACCGCGCCGCCGGCCGTGGCCGTGCTCGGGAACGGAAGGAGACAAGCGGTCAGACATCAGCATCCTCGGGAACGGCGGTGGTCGTCAGGGGAAAGGAGCCGCGCGCAGACCTGGCCAGTTGACGGCCCGGGACGGGCTGACCAGATCGGATCTTCAGCAGGTGGGCAGCGAAGGAACAGGCCCTCGGAGCACGGGCCTTAGCCGTAACCGACGCGGATCTGCCTACGGTCCCGGAAGTCCTCCGTGCCCCGATGACCCGTCCCAGCCGGATGCCACCCACGCCCTCCATGCCAGGAGACACGGCGGCGGCGTGCGCGGAAGGAACCGCGCTCACCACTGCGGCCTCCGAATCAGCAAGCCGGCTCCGCCCCGGATCCGGGCGTCGTACTCGGCGAAGGGCCCCAACCCCACCCTCCTGCGACGGGTGTCCAGCCGCTCGGGATCCTCCACCCGGTGCAGGACCAGTTGCCCGTCCCGCATCCGGTACTGCGTGCCGTACACCTGGGGCTGCCCGGCGTGCATGCGACACCGGTCGGTCAAGTACGCCAAATGCTTCAGCGAGGCTTCGCCGAGCTGCGCGGACCGAGAGAGCAACAGAAGAGCCCACCGCTGGAATTCACGGTTGGCGTCGGCGTGCTGGGCGATGATCCAAGCCGCCTCCGCCGCCTCCTCCCCGACAAGGGAGATACCGGGCCAACCGTGCCGCTGCAGAATCCCACGCAACACCGCGGAGTTCGCTCTGTCGACAGCGACAATCGCCGCCACCTCGGCTGCGGTTGTCGGCTCTCCGCCCGCGCGAGCCTCATCGTCCGCTCGCTTGCAGCGCAGCAGCTCCAGACGGATGTCCGGCCACAGCGAACCCTCGCCGTTCACGTCGTCATCTCCTGATCCGGGACAGTGGGTGGATACGGGCCACCGGGGCGCAACCTGCGGGCTTTCACGGCTGGGGGTAGCCGATGCGGCCCGAGGCGGTCGATTGCACCCCGGCGGCCGGTCTTAGGGATCCAACTTGCCGATCGCGCGTGCGATGTTGTTCGTGAGATCGCGGATGCTCGGCGCAAGTGAGGAACTCGCCAAGTAGAAGCCCAGCAACACGCACACGACCGCATGACCGGTCTTCAGACCGCCCTTCCGCACCATCATCACGACGATGACCAGCAACACCAGAACGGCGGAAACCGACACGGCCATCAAGAGGCCCCACACCGGACGCGATGGATCTCGTGGAAGACCTCCACGAAATCCGTGAGCACGACCTCATCCTCCGGTCGCGGCGGCAGCAGCCACATCCGGCCGGCGCAGTCGGCGTACGACCACGGCCCATCTCTCGGGCAGGACGTGTCAAACGGCCGCACCGACAGCCCACGGCCCAGCGGAGAACCCGTCCAAGGCGTCACCGGAATGTGCACCAGGCCGTGGATCGTACAGCTCAGAACTGGCCCCACCTGCAGTCCTTGGACCTGCATCAACCCAAGGGCACACAGACCAAGCTGCTGGTTCAAGCTCAGCACGTCCCAGCGCAGATCCCGCGTCAGCGCGGCCGGACGCGGATGATCGCCGGGGCGGACCCTCCAGAGAGCAGCGGCGAGTTTCATGGACAACTCCGTCAAGAACATGGTGGGGGAATGAGCCGGTCAGCGAACTCGAGCCACGGCCCCGTAACACGACACAGCCCTGTCGGTGAGTTCGACCCGGTCCTCGCCGGGCCTCCACCGGGAGACCACCTCAAGCCCGGGGGAAACCATCTCGACGCTGGCGAAGAAACGTTGCACCTCAGGACGACTCCGAACCTGTGCCGACATGCCGTTCTCTCGGTACATCCGCACAATCTGGCCCCACGTCTCCGGCGCGTAATCCCCGGTGACGTGCGACAGGGCCAGATAGCTCCCGGGCGGCAGCGCCCGGAGAAGGCTGTCCACAACGCCGTACGGGTCGTCACTATCCTCGATGAAATGCAGCACGGCCATGAGAAGCAGAGCGACTGGCCGGTCCAGGTCCAGCACTCCGGCCAGCTCCGGAGCCCGCAAGATCGCTGCCGGGTCCCGGAGGTCGGCATCGATATAGGCGACTGCCCCGGACTCCCCGCTGCGCAACCTCGCTCTGGCGTGGGTTAGCACGATCGGGTCGTTGTCGACGTAAGCCACCCGGGCGTGCGGTATTCCGGCCTGGGCAACCTCGTGAGTGTTCCCCTCACCGGGAATGCCCGTTCCGATGTCCAGAAACTGATCGATTTGCGCTTCCTCCGCGAGGAAGCGCACCGCGCGATGAAGGAAAGCGCGATTTGCCCGGGCGGTCTTTGCTACATCCGGGAAGACCTCCAGGACCCGCTCCGCAGCGATCTGATCAACCTCATAGTTGTCCTTGCCACCCAAGTAGTAGTCGTACATCCGCGCAGGCTGAGGACGATCAGTTCGAATTTGACTCGGGTGGTAGCCACCGGAGCCGATCACAGAGCGGGTGCTGTCCACGGGGCCTCCTGTCGGGTGGTGTCGGCGACGGTTGCTCAGGCGCGTATGAAGCGGGTTTTCTCGCGGGGAGCCCACGGCCAGTGGCGCGGTGGACCTGCCGGGGCGGACGAGCTGAGTGCTGGAAAACTCGCCGACCCCGGCAGGAGTGTGGTGGCCGCCCTACGCCCTTCTTGCAGGGCGGCCGGTGGGGAAGGCCCGCACGGAGTGGGTGACGGGGACACCCACGGACCTATCCCGGTCGTCTCCTCCTCCTTCGGGGAGAAGACGGTCGTTCCCCTGCAGCGGTCCCCTGGCCACGCCACTCGCGGGCATCAAGAGGCGTCCGATGCGGGAGTCATCCGGGCGATATCGGCACCGTTGTCGCCCGTCGGGCCGCTACGGCGCGGGCTCCTGATCAGGCACAGGCGTACTGGGTCCCCTGCGCGCCTGGATCAATGCGCGGCGCAAGGCTTCGGCCTCCGTGAATATCCTTGGCCCTCGCGGCAAGTAGTGCCAGTGCAGACCGGTCGCAGAGACCCTGTCGTACGGCGGTACGACGACATGGCAGCCATGTCCGAGTGCCACGGTCTCCGGCTCATCCCAGCCCGCGCTTACACCGACTGGCACGAGGAAGTACAACCGCGGTTCGAGGCCCTCTTGGTCAAGGATCACCGGCCCGACAGGCTGGCTTCCAGCCTTGAGCAGCTCGATCACTCGTGTGCCAATTGCTTCCGGTACGCGGATGGCATCCCACCACTCGCCTGCACCGCAGAGCTCGGTTTCGTCGCCGGTGGGCATCCACCGCGGCTGTAGTGCTTCGCCCGGCTTGGCGTCGGACATCATGAGAATGGTCTCCTCGCAACTGGGTGTGAGGAGACCATTCCACTGTGCAAGCGCCGTGAGCGGACAGTCTGTCCGCAGGGAGTTTCCGCAACCCCCTTGACAGCTAATCAGTTTGTGCTAAGGCCCACCCAGTTGCCGAAAGCGGAGAGCTCGATGGACGGGTGGGTTTCCACGCGCAGCAGGGCGGAGGCGGTCTCGCGTGCGGAGGGGTGGAATCGAGTGTGGTGTGGTGCACGCTTCCGCGCCTGTCGCAGTTCGTCGAAGGCGCCAGGGCGGTCGCCGACGGCGAGCTTCGCCGAGGCGACGTCGATGTGGTGGTGGCTGGAACGCTCACCAACAGTCGCAGCGGGCGGAGCCCACTCCCTGCTGCCAGATGGCGCCCACTCAGTCAGCCGGGCCAGAGCCTGCTCCGTGTCCCCCATGTCGATCAAGGCGTGGACCTCATGGATCCTGATGTTGGTCGGCCCGAAGGACATCTCGTACGCGAGTGAGTCACGATTGTCTGCCATCTGAGCGATCTCTTGGGCTTCGCGCAGATACTCGCTCGCGGCCTCCGGGTTGTTCTCCCTGGATTCCACCACGGCAAGCTTGAGCACGAGGGCGCCGTCAACTGCGATGGCTTCGTTCGTGTAAGAGCGTTCTGGCTGCAGCCGCTCCAGCTCCTGCCTCAACGCAAGAAGCTTGCTGCGGGCCGGCCCGTACGCACCCAACCGCAACATCGCGCCAGCAACCAGGTACGCAGCTGTGACCTGCATCAACGGGTCGCCGGATTGGTCAGCCGCCCACCGCACCCGCTCCAATGCCGTGCTGGACAGATCGTGGTGACCCAACTTGTGTGCCAGCGAGTTCACCGCCCGATACGCGCGGGCCAGGTGCCAGAACGCCCTGTTCCGCTCCACACCGGTGGCGCCGAATGCCACATGGGTCAGCTCCGCGATGATCGGAGGCAGCAGCGGCCCCATGGGGGCGTAGCGCGCATCGCGACGCAGGGCCGACACCTGGTCGACCTCGGAGCCCAGGACAGCGAGCGAGCGGGGCTGAATCTCCAATTCGGACGGGGAGTCGTAGCACAGCAGAAGCCGGCGCAACTCGGGCACAACCGCGTGCACCCTCTCCTCGCCTTCGGGCTGCCCGTAATACGGCTGGCCCGTCAGGACCTCCGGGCCGAAGTGCAAGGCGCTCGCGAGTGCCAGCACCAATGATGGCGTCGCCTTCCGGGCGCCAGACTCCAGCTTTTGGACGTAGCTCGGCGAGATCGCAACCTTGGCTGCGACCTGGGCAGCAGATAGGCCACGCGTCCTGCGGGCCACCCGGAGTCGGTCGCCCAGCATGAGGCTTTCTGTCATCGACGGTTCGTTCCCTTCACGACGTAGCACTCGCAATCAGCGTACGGATGATGTCCACCCCCCAACACTTCGTCGCCAAGAGTTAACGAAACCGCCGATCGATAGGGGCCTCACTGCCAGGCGGCACGCTCTCTGCCCCTGCAGGCAACGTGCGCTTGGTGACTCCATCAAGCCCACCATCCACCCCCAGCCGCCGGAGCCTAGTTGTGACACATCCACTGCGGCAGCCGTGTCAAGGGTCCCGCACGAATTACCTACGGACAGTTTGTCCGCGCATCAAGGCTGCAGAATGAAATGCTCTCATCACCGTTGGTTGTGGCTGTTGAACGGCCAGTGCACAGGCGGACCTTCACGGCGCCTCTTCTGGAGCAGATCACTTCGAAGCACACACCGGCGCGCGCCTGGCCCCCGTCGCGCCGCGTTGCTGGCGCGCGTACTGGAAAGCGTGGTGCGCACCACGATGTCAGCACTGCGTCAGGCATGGCGAGAAATGCCCTATCTTACGACTAATTCAACATGTTCACTCAAGACTTCCCACCAAGGTTCTGGCGGGAAAAGCGGAATGGAAGGAGCACAAGGTGGCAGAGAGCGCAGCGTCACCCCCGGCCCGGAGTGGCCTCCTGGTGGCGGTAGAGGAGCTCACCGCTGTCCACGATCGGTACGACAGCCTCCGGTCCGACAACTCCGGGAGTTCCGGCGATTCACCGTGGCCCGGCGGTGACGGCAACCTGAACGACACTGAGTAGGGACAGGTTGCGAGGGTCCGCGTGGTCCGCCGCGCGGACCCTTGTCTGCTGCCGCATCACACGATCGAGCTCACCAGGAGGAAGTGATGGAACACCGACTGATCAGCGCTGTCGAGGCTGCCCTCGGTTGGAAGCGTGCGGAGGAGCTGGGAAAGGGTTTCGTGCGGGGAAGCATCGATGACCCAGAGCTGGTCGCCCGCATCCTTACCCCGAACCGCATGCTCGATATCGCGATGCGCAGGAGCCTGAACCGCCCGCAGTTCCGGGTCTTCCAAAATGGCGATGAGGTACACCCCGCTGTCTACTTCACCGACAGCGTCAGCCCTCGGGGCCAGAGCATCCCCATGGTCAATATGCACAGTCTGGGCAGGCTCTTACGTGACGGGGCCACGGTCATCCTCGACCAGGCCAATGTCTTCGACCCGACGATGGAAGTCGCGTGCCGGGCGTTGCAGTGGTGGTCTCGCGAGCGGGTACAGGTCAATGCGTACCTGACGACGAACGAAGCCGCCGGCTTCCCGCTGCACTGGGACGACCACGACGTAATCGTTGTCCAGCTCGCCGGCGAGAAGGAATGGGAGGTGCGCGGAACCACCCGCAGAGTCCCCATGTACCGGGATGCCGACCCCAACAACACCCCGAGCGAAGAGATCATCTGGGCTGGGGTCATGCAGGCCGGCGACGTAATGCACATCCCCCGAGGCCACTGGCACCAAGCAACCCGCATCGGCCACGGATCGGGAAGGAGCCTTCACGTCACGTTCGGGATCACCAAGCGCACAGGGGCGAGCTGGCTCACCTGGCTGGCCGACTGGTCCCGCGAACACGAGATCTTCCGGCACGACCTGGACCGCTCGCACCCAGCCGGAAGCGAGCCCCTGACCGAGGCTGTCTCCCGACTGATCGCCGAGAGGCCCCCGGCCAGCTTCCTGGCCGCCTACGAGCAGGAGATGCCGCTGCCTCGGCACGTGCCATTCCTGGAGATTTTCGGGCCGCTCGACGCCGTGGCGTGCACGACACACTTCCCTCCCCAGATCCGGGAGAACGGCGAAACGGTCGACGTGCTGACCTCGGGGAAGAAGCTCACGTTCGCGGCCAAGGCCCTTCCCGCGCTGCGTCTGCTCTTGAGCGGCAAGCCCGTCCACCTGAACCAGGCCGCAGGACTGGTGGGCACCGAGGTGTCAGAGGTAGCCGAGATTCTGGTGGAAGAAGAGGTATGCGCCCCACTCACCCCCGAATTGTCCTGGGGCTACACCGGTCTCGTTACGAACGCCGAATCCTGACTGCTGCACTGGACCTCGGTGTCAACGCGATCGACACCAGCTTCAACTACCGCGGCTTCACCGCTCATGCGACCTTGGCGGACATCGGCAGCGACCTTCTGCCTCACTACACGGTCTCTACCAAGGTTGGCTACTTCCTCGGGCAGGACGGGGCCGAACACTCCCTCGACCCCAAGCGCCTGCTCAGTGCGTTGGAACAGACAAACCGCGATCTTGGGCGGGCTCCGGATCTCGTGTTCCTGCACAACCCGGAATCCTCCGTCCAAGACGATTCCGATCGTGCTCGGGACGCCCTGGCGCAAGCGTGTGCCGCGCTGGCCGACGCGAGGGCGAAGGGTCTGTGCGGGTCCTGGGGCATCGCCTCCTGGAGCCCGAGCCTCCTCGTCAACGTCCTTGAGAGCACGGCGCCGAAACCGTCCGTTCTCATGATCCGCGCCGGCCTGCTGGTCGGGGCCAATATTCTGGATGCGGGGGAATCACTCGCCACTCACTGGGGTCTGAGCAGGGACGCATTGTGGGGCATGAGTCCATTCGGCGGCAGCGCCCGGGATCCGGTGTGGGACAGGATCGATCCCCGTGTGTTCCTCCGAGACGGTGGTGGTGAACTGTCCCACACCCAAGCCGCCTTCCGAGTCGCCTACGGCCTCCCGCAAGTCGACACTCTTGCCGTGGGCACCGACGATGCCGATCACCTGCGCGAACTGATCGGTGCCCTACCCGGCGAGATCGATGAACAGGCCGTTCATCAGTACCGGGGACTGCTTCGAGACCGGCTACGAGGTCAGCCTGCCTGAAGCTCCGCCATGACCTGCTTTGCCATACGGCGTGCGGGATCCAACCGAGGATCCTCCGGGTGCGCGTCCGGCCCGAGAATCTTCGAGCACGCAAACAGCGTCATCAGCTTGCCATCCCGGCTCTCGAAGTCGCGGCGCCTCTCTCGTCGCACGCGATCCGCCAGAGTCGGGACCGCAAGGGAGCTAACCCACAACGAGGCGGAGTCCAGCCCCAGCGGCGCGTTCCCCCAGTCCTCCCAGTCGAAAAGGCAGAACGTCGGTCCGCTCATGTTGGCCCAGTTCAGATCTGCGTGCGCCGACACCCACTGTTCAACGGTCGTGTCCAAGTCACAGGAGAACACTTTTCGGATGGATTCGGAGACTCCGGCCTGGGTGACAGGGACAGTGTCCGGTGTGGCGAGACGCATCGTGCGCTGCCCAGCGAGCGCGTCCAGTGAGGCGTTCAGCGTCTGCCACCAACTATCAGGCAACTGAGGATCGACGGTAAGCACGCTCGTGCCGAGCGGGTTTCCCGGCAGGAGACCGGTCTCGTCGGCCCGCCACATCACCGCCTCGGACAAATCCCGCCAGGCCAAGCCCGCCAACCATGCCGGCTTAGCGATCCCATTCAGAACCGCGGCGCACTCTGTCCCGTTCCAGCCCTGGCCCACGATCTTGTCGAACCCCCGGCGTTCGATCCGCACCCAGGTGTCACGGTCCGTCCGCCCGCCGACCGAGCGGCGCTTGCGCACAATCGAGTTCCGGTCCAAACGCGCCTGAAGAGACCGCTCCACGCGATCGAGCACTTCATCCACCGGTTCAACCCGCAGGTCAACAGCACGGGCCGTAGATGCCGAGAGCGTCATACATACGACCGTAACAGCAGGTCAGCTCGTGCAAGCTCATCTCGGCCGATGTGAGCACCACCAGCCTCGAGCTTCGTTCAGGACCTTAGGATCCACTTCGCCTTCCTCGGGTCGCAGCTACCGTCTGGAGTTTTCTCAGATCTCTGTGGAGGGGGTGTCGACGGCGCTGACCGCGCCGATCTCCGGGACCTTCCGAAGGGAGCATGGGGTCTTCGCCGTGAGGATCAGGGTTCGGCACGTCGTCGTTGAGCTGCCTTTTGCCTCGGTAGGCTTGGTGGCATGTCTGATTCCCCGGTTCGCGTTCGTTTTGCTCCGTCTCCGACCGGCATGTTCCACGTTGGTGGTGCTCGGTCCGCTCTGTACAACTGGGCGGTGGCGCGACAGTCGGGCGGGACGTTCGTGCTGCGGATTGAGGACACCGACGCGGCCCGCAATCAGCCGGAGTGGGTACAGGGCATCATCAGTGCACTGTCGGCGATCGGGATCAACGAGTCCGACGCCGCTTTCGAAGGTCCGTACTTCCAGTCGCACAACGCCGACCGGCACCGCGAGGCTGCTCAGCAGCTGTACGCGGCCGGGAAGGCGTACTACTGCGACTGCACGCGCGAGCAGCTCAAGGAGCGCACCGGGTCGGAGCATCTCGGCTACGACGGCTATTGCCGTGAGCGCGGGCTCGCGTACGAGACCGGCCGGGCGCTGCGGTTCCGGACCCCCGACGAGGGCGAGACCGTGGTGGTCGACCTGATCCGCGGCGAGCCGTCCTTCCCGAACGGTGCGATCGAGGACTTCGTGATCGCGCGAGGGGACGGTTCGCCCGTCTTCCTCATCGCGAATGTGGTCGATGACCTGGACGAGGGCATCACACAGGTCATCCGGGGCGAGGAGCATTTGTCGAACACTCCTAAGCAGCAGTTGCTGTGGGAGGCGCTCGGGGCGAAGCCGCCGGTGTGGGCGCATCTGCCGGTGATCGTGAACGAGAAGCGGCAGAAGCTGTCCAAGCGCCGGGACAAGGTTGCGCTGGAGGACTACCTGGCCGAGGGCTATCTGGCTGAGGCGATGGTGAACTACCTGATGCTGCTGGGCTGGGGTCCTGGCGATGATGTGGAGATCCGGCCGTTCGAGGAGCTGGAACGGCTGTTCCGCATCGAGGACGTGAACACCTCGCCGGCGTTCTTCGACGTGAAAAAGCTGACGGCCTTCAACGGTGAGTACATCCGGGCGCTCGCCCCGGAAGCGTTCGTCAAGGCGTGTGCGCCGTGGCTGACGGCTCCGTACGCGTCGTGGAAGCCCGAGGCGTACGACCATGCGGTCTTCGAGTCGGTGGCGTCACTGGCGCAGACGCGTCTGACGGTGCTGTCGGAGATCACGATGTACGTCGATTTCCTGTTCCTCGACGAGCCGGTGTACGAGGAGGTGTCGTGGAACAAGGCGATGAAGGCCGGCGCCGGCGAGTTGCTGCGTGACGTTCGGGCTGAGCTTGCTTCCGCGCAGTGGGAGGCCGAGCCGCTCAAGGCTGTGCTGGTGGCGGTGGGTGAGACGCACGGATTGAAGCTGGGCAAGGCTCAGGCTCCAGTCCGTGTCGCGGTGACGGGGCGCACGGTCGGACTGCCGCTGTTCGAGTCGCTGGAGGTGCTCGGACGCGATCGGGTGCTGGCCCGGCTGGATGCGGCTCAGGAGCGGCTGGCCGGGCAGTAGTACGTCAGGCGGCGACCGAGGCCAGCAGTTTGCCCCAGGCGTCGGCGAAGTAGCTGGGGTCGAAGCGGGCGAGGGCGTCGTAGGCGGCCTTGGTGTCGGCTTCGGGTGTTGCGGACCGCTCGTAGACCTGTTCGCGGAGTCGGGTGAGGTCGGGGGCGGGTTGCCCTGTGATGTGGGCGAGGTCGCCGAGGCCGGCCAGAGGGCGGATCAGGCAGGGCATGCCTGTCAGGAGGGCTTCGGCGGCGCAGCGGCTCCAGCCTTCGTGCATCTGTGGGGCGAAGACGCCGACGTCGCATGCCCTTAGGAGCCGAAGGTAACGGTCTCGGGGCAGGTCGTGGTGGGTGCCGGTGAAACCGATGGTGTTACTGCCCGTGGCGATGACGCGGAGGTGTTGGTCGCCGCGTAGGGCGGAGGTGACGGCCTCGGTGCCTTTCCAGTGCACGGCTTTGCCAGCATAGACAGCGATGGTGCCCGGTGTGAGGCCGAACTCGTGGCGGCAGACGTGGCGGTCAAGGCTGCGGGCGTGATCGACTTCGCTGAGATCGAAGGCGTTGTAGATGACCTGGACGCCGGGAACGCCTCGGGCGCGCAGGAACTGGGCCCAGTAGGGGGCAACGCAGACGACGGCGGCGCACTGTGGCAGGACGGCGAATAGGCGCTGCCAGAGCTGGGCTTCGATGGGGGCGGAGTCGTGCTGGAGGGGTTCGTAGTGGTGGAAGACGAAGATCGTGCGGGCTCGCATGCGTGGGGTGAAGAGCAGGAGGCTCAGGTCGTCCCAGACGAAGGTGCCGGGTGTGTGCTGTAAGGCTCGGATGGTGGGGGCCAGGCAGGCGAGGTGGCGGAGCTTGCGCCAGCGGCGGGTGCGGTAGGCGCGTTTGTAGTCGGTCACGGTGTGCCATTGGTAGCGGTCGGCAGTGACGTCGTGGAGCATGCGCAGGTAGGCACGGCCGCCGGTGTGGCCTATCGGCTCCAATGAGTGCACGACCGGCTTCATACGCGGACCTCCTGGGTGTCCTGTTGGTAGCGCTCATACTCGGCCCGTAACAGGGTGCAGGCCGCGTCAAGGTGAGCGTTCATGCGGCGCGCCTCGTCGGCAAGGGGAAGGTAGAAGGCGACGAGGCCGGCGACGAACCGTTCGCGGCGGCCGGCGTTCGGGGAGTTGCGCAGGTCGCGGAGGTTGTGGACGCGGTCGGCGAGCCGCACGAGTAGGCCGTCAGGTGCCAGGCGGGCTGTTTTGCCGTACCAGGCTGCTTCGTCGCCGGGCTGCTTGGGCCTCTGCTCCAAGCGGTGGTCGGGCGTCATCGCCTGCAGTTGCCCGAGGTAGTCCTCGCCCAGATGCGTTGCCACGGTGGCGGCTGAGGTCGGTGAGAGTTCCAGGGCGTCGTGGAGGAGGCCGAGCAGGAGCGTGTTGGGGGCGCTGACGGCGAGTTCGTTGCGGAGGATGGAGACGACCGCCAGGGGGTGGTGGAGGTACGGAGTGCCCTGGTCGCGGGTGTGGCCGGTGTAGACGGTGATGGCCAGGGCCGCCGCGTCCCGGGCGCGGACATGGTCGGCCTGGTCCCAGCTTGTGGCGTCCAGGGCGTTGAGAATGGCGTCGGCCACGGGGGACGGAGGCATGGGCGTCACCTTTCGGAGGCGGTGGGAAGCGGGACGTCCTCCGCGAGGAGGAGGCTGTCGCCGATGGCGAGGGCATCCAGACCAAGGTCGGGGATGGCGTGAATGGCCTGCTCGGCGGTGCGCAGGATGGGGGTGCCCTTTCGGTTGAAGGAGGTGTTCAGCAGGAGGGGCAGGCCGGTGCGGCGGTGGAAGTACTCCAAGAGGGGTCGCAGGCCAGTGTGGTCGGGAGTAACGACTTGGAGGCGACTGGTGCCGTCGTGGTGGACTACGGCGGCCATGCGGTCGGCGCGGCAGCGGCGGGCTTGGGCGACGCGGTTCATGTAGGGGTCGCCTGTGGTCATGAACCAATCGGTAGCGTGCTCGGCGAGTACGGCGGGGGCGAAGGGCCGGTAGGCGGCGCGCTGTTTGATGGCGTTGAGGCGGTCGCGGGTGTCGGTGCGGCCGGGGTGGGCGAGGATCGAGCGGTGGCCCAGGGCGCGGGGGCCGAATTCCATGGGGCCTTGGACCCAGCCGACTATGTGCTGGTCGGCGAGGAGTGCTGCCACGGTCGGGACGAGCTGGGCGCCGAGGCCGGCGACAGCTCGATATCCAGCGGGCACGCCGGTACGGGGTAGCGGTCCCGGGTCAGGGCCCCAGGCTGCGTCAGTGAAGGCCGCGAGGCGGGGTTGGTCGAGTTGGTAGTGCCAGGCGTACAGCGCAGCGCCGAGGGCGGTGCCGGCGTCGTGCGCCGCGGGGGCGACGAAGAGGGTGTCGAATCCGGCGTCTGCGGCGAGGCTGCCGTTGAGGTGGGAGTTCAGGGCGCAGCCGCCGGAGAAGACCAGCGTGTCCGCTCCGGTGAGGTGGCGTAGATGGCGCGCGACGTGGGTGACGGCTTCCGCGAAGACCTGTTGCACGGCGGCGGCCAGGTCGGCTCGTTCGGCCAGGGAGGCTTCGGCGACGGTGTCGGTGGTCCAGGCGCGCTTCCCGACGACCAGTGGGGTGTCGGTGTCGGCGGAGCCGAGCGGGTGGGGGATGCGGACCTCGCCGCCCGCGTCGAGGTGGATGAGGGCGCGGACTTCGTCGCGGTGGCGGGTTGGGTCTCCGTATGCGGCCAGGGCCATCATGCTGCCCTCGGGTTCGTCGCCGGGCGGGACGAGCCGTAGGGCGAAGTTGCGGTAGAAGTGGCCGAGTGAGGGGTGGACGCGGCGGGGGCCAGGGATGACGGTCGGCATGGCCTGGTGGATCCGGTCGATGCGGTCGGGGTGGAGGTCGTAGCCGGTGATGCGTTCGCGGCCGGGGCCGAAGTCGGCACCGAGGGAGGATCCACCGGCGTCGATGACGAGTCCAACTGCGTGGTCGTGACCGGAGAGCAGGTAGCCGGCCATGACGTGGGCGGTGTGGTGCGAGATCAGACGTAGTCGTTCGCCAAGTGGGGAGGGGAGGAGCGCGGCGAGTTCCTCGCGTTCTTCGGCGAGCCACCACCCGGCTGCCGGGGTGGGGCGCATGGACGGGGTCCATACGGCGTCGATGTCTTCGGGGCCGATGCCTGCGGCTTCCATGCACCAGGCGAGGGAGTGGGTCGGGGCGGTGAGGGTGGCTTTGCGGTTGTGGTGTTGGCGGTGGTGCTTGATGCCGCTCCAGCGTTCCTCTTCGGCGGCGTAGAGGCGGCCATCCACGATCAGGGCGGCGGATGTGTCGTGGTGGAAGTTCAGGCCGAGGACGGCGGGCATGGTCCGGTACCTCCGGTCAGGCTGCGGGAACGGGCTCAGACTCGGGCAGGAGGGCGGGGATAAGGGGTGAGCCGGAGTCGGTGTACTCGTGGCATTTGCCGCAGAAGCGGTAGTGGTGGCGGCGCGGGGCGAAGACCTTGGCCGGGAAGTCGTCGTCCCAGATGCTGAATTCGCTGTCGTCCTTGGCCATCGCGTTGAAGCAGCGGTAACAGGAGCCGTCGAGTTCGATCATCAAGTGCTGGTCGAGGTAGCGGGCACACAGGCCGCGCAAGTCGTTGGCTGGCTGTCCGACGTCGATGTGGTGGACGTGGTTGGTGACGTGGATCGCGCCGTAGGCGGCGCACAGGTCGGCGAGCTGAGCGAGGCGGTGGGCGCTGATGCCTTCCAGCACGCTGTTGACCACGACGGTCTTGCCGGCCGCACACAGGATCGGGACGGCGGCGTGGACCTGCTCGTAGTTGCCGTGCTCGTCGTCGCAGCCGATGAGGATCTGGTCGTAGCACTCCAGCGTGGCGTCCATCAGACGCTGATTACGAGCCAGGGTGACGGCGTTGGTGCCGAGCACCATGACCTTGTCCGGCAGGCGGGAGCGGGCGAGCTGGCTGAGGGTGGGGAAGTCGCGGTGGACGGTGGGTTCGCCGCCGTTGATGTGGAGCTGCTGGAAGGGGATGGTCTCCAGGCGGTCCAGAACCGTCGAGAACATTGTGAGCGGCATGTTCTCACCCTGGGCGCCGTCGGCGAAGATGCAGAAGTCGCAGGAGCGATTGCATTTCGTCGTGATTTTGATCTTGGCGGTCTTCAGGACCCGGGGGCGTGCGGCTCCAACGGGCATGGCATTGACTCCTTGAGTGACCTGGGGTGGTGCGTCATGTGGCGTGGAGGGAGAGGAAGTCCTCCACCAGGGCGTGGTGCTGCTCCCAGGCAGCCAGGGCGCCGCGCAGGACGGCCGGCGTGGTTGGGCCGGTGGGGAGCAGGTCGGCCATGTGGGATGCCAGCTGTTGTTCGGGGGTTGTCCCGTCGGCGGCCAGGGAACGAAGAATTTCAACGGCGGCGCGCAGTTCCTTGGCTTCGCGGGCAATGAGGTAGCCGGTGGCGACGCCTGGCGGCGGATCGAGGTAGTACAGCCAGCGGGCGACGCGGACTCGGAGCATGCCAGCAGTCATCGTCCAGGCCATGGCCTGCGAGCCCTCGGCCTCCTCGAAACCCCTGCTGTCGGCCGGGGTGGGGACATGCTTCATCGCCGCGTCCAGTGCGACGTGGGCGGATCGCAGAAGGTTCCGTATCGAGGGCGGTTGCCTCGCCCCGTCCGCTGCCGCTACCGCGTGGTGGAGGAACATCTCGGCGTACTGCTCCAGTCCGGCCGGGTGCCACTGAGTGAGGGCGGCCGACTTACCGGGGCAGCGGGTGCGGGTGGCCAGTGCCGCGGCGGCGAACCAGCAGGGGGCGAGGTAGTGCCATGCCACGCAGTGCCGGCGGTAGCCGAGGATGTCCTGGGTGACGTTGTCGGTGCTGTCGGCGGCCAGCTGGTAACGGCCGCCGAGCCGGGAGTCGAGAATGCCCCGGTAGAAGCGCTCGTCCAAGCGGCTCCAGGGGACCATCTGGGCGTGCGACTTCCAGCGTTGAAGAATGGGCAGGTGACCGTGGACCAGGCTCCATGTCGCCAGCTCGGGCGGGGAGACACGGCGGCGGTTGACCTCGGAGACAGTGAAGGCGAAGCCGGGCGGGTGCTCCAGCAGCCGCCGGTTGGCGACGTCGTGCATGACGGCGGAGGCGTGAGCGGCGGCAAGGAGCCGGTTCCACTCGTACCAGTCGGCGGGGGATTCGTCGAGAAGGATCCGTACGTCAAGATCGGAGTGCGAAGCCAGTAGGTCGGTGCGCTGCCACTTGTGGGTGAGCATCGCCACCTGGACGCCGTGCTCAGTCAGCTTGTGGGCGTACAGCGCGCCGAGGTCGTCGTACAACGACATCACCTCTACGGGCGCGGCCGTCACTGGCTCTCCCCGGCGAGCGGGACCCGGGCGGCGCAGGATGAGACGGCGGTGCCGGTACTGACGACGGGCAGCACGCGGAGGACTGGGGTGCCTTCGGGCCGCTCCATGCGGTCCCAGCGCAGGTCGTAGTCGACGTAATGGAAGCCCTGCCACGCGTCGTTGCTGTTGCGCTCCAGCATGGCGCGGAACAGGTGGGCGAAGGCGTCGTCAAGGCTGCGGTCGGCCAGGTGGGGCTTCAGAGGGATGTCACGGTTGTGGAGGATGCACGGGCGAGCCACACCTGTGGGGGTGATCTTGATGCGGTTGGCGTCCGAGCAGGTAGCGCAGCTGGAGTTGGAGATGAAGCCGATCGATCCAGACCAGCCGACGGGCTGGAGGTAGCGGCCGGGGCTGCGGACGCCCAGATCCCCCCGGGCGACTTCCCCGGCGTCGGCGAACCAGTTCTCAAGACGAGTGCGGACTTCCGCCTCGGGGAGGAACTCGCTGTCGAACAGAGCTTGGGCAGGGCCGATGTTCTGCAGCTCGATGAGTCGGACGGCGATCGGCAGGTGCTTGGCGAGTTCAGCGACCTGCAACGCGTCGTCCAGATAGCTGCGCTGCAGAACGCAGTTGATCTTCACCTTCAGCCCGCGAGCGAGCGCCTCGTCGATGGTCGCGCGGGTGACATGGGGGTCACCGCCGCCCATGATCGTGGCGGAGCGGGTCGGGTCGAGGCTGTGCAGGCTGACGTTGAGGTACGTCAGCCCAGCACGCTGGAACTGCTCGACGCTGAGCCCCTTGCGGAGATTTCCATGGCTGGTCATCCCGATCGAGGCTCCCGAGCCGAGACCGTCGGCGAGGGCGGCGACGACGTCGAGAATGTCGGCGCGCAGGGTCGGTTCGCCGCCGGAGCAGTGGGCCTTGTTCACCTGCCAGGCTCCGGCCTCCTGCGCGATGGAGGCGTAGTCGGCGGCGGTGAGCGGCCGGTCCTTGTGGCCGTAGTCGGGCATGCAACGGGGCTTGCAGAACACGCAGTCGAGGTTGCAGATCGAGTTGAGGGTGAACGCGAGGTACGGATGGTTGCGGCCGGTGGCGGCGAAGGCCGCGAGCAGGTCGCGGTGGCCGGCGGTGAGCATCGATTCAGCCTCCTGCGGTCGAGGGGCGGGCGGTGGATGCCGTGGCGAGCCCATTGAGCGGCCATCCGGCGAGGTGGCGGTGCAGGTTGTCGGCGAAGAACGCCACAGCCTCGTCCATGTAGGTGCGGCAGAAGGCGGCGCTCTTCGGGGTGATGACGACGCGCGGGTGCCGGCGCAGCGGGTGGCCCGTCGGCAGGGGCCTGGGGTCGGTCACGTCCAGGGCTGCGCCGCGCAGGTGGCCTGTGTCCAGGGCGTCCAGAAGCGCGGTCTGGTCGACGGTGGAGGCCCGTCCGAGGTTGATGAAGAGGGCCCCGGCCTTGAAGGCGGCGAAGACGTCGCGGTCGAAGAGGCGGTCCGTGTCGGAGGTGGCGGGCAGCAGGTCGACGACAACGGCTGCCTTGGCAACCGCCTCACGGATGTCCTCCGTACGCATCCACGTGAGGCCGTAGCGGTTGGTGGGCGGCGGGTTTCGGCGTACGCCGATGACCTGCATTCCGAAGGCGCGGGCGGCGCGGGCGAGATGGCCGCCGATGCTGCCGCAGCCGACGATGGTCATGGTGGCGCCGGCCAGGTCGAAGAATTCCTCGGCAAGGTGGTCCTTCCACCAGCGGTGGGTCTGCTGGAGGCGGCTGCTGGTGAACAGGCCCCGCGAGAAGCCCAGGATCAGCCCCATGGCGTGCTCGGCCATAGGGCGGCCGTGGAATCCGTAGGAGCGGGTCACGATGACGCCGGCCCTTTCGGCTGCGGCGATCGGCAGGTGGTCCGTTCCGGCCGCGGGAGAGGCGATCCACTCCAGCTGCGGGGCTGCGCAGAGCCAGTCGGGGGCGAAGCGCCAACCGAAGTAGACCTGGGCTTCTGGCAGCTCGTGGCGGACGGTGGCGGCGGTGGCATTGCGGAAGTCCACGGTGGGGAAAGCCGTTCGCAGGGTGCGCTCGTGTTCCCCGGACAGGTGCCAGAAAGGGTGTGGGGACTCCAGGTGTACCAACACCACGGGGCGGCTCATCGCGGCTCACCCCCTTCGCGTGCAGTGGAGGCCATAGCCCAGGGAGCGCACTCGGTCAGTGCGGTGCGGATGGTGGCCAGGTAGTCGTGCCGGGCAGCCAGGAGGGCGCTGCCGGCATTTTCGAGCTGTTCGCGCTCGCGAGGCAACGCTGTCAGGGCGCGGTGGATCGCCGCCGCCAGGCCTTCTGGGTCACCAGGCGCGGCGGTGAAGCCGGTCACCCCGTCCAGTACGGTCTGGGCCAGTCCTCCGGCGCGGGAGGCGACCACGGGGCCGGCCTTCGCGGCGAAGGCCTCCAGCGGGATCCGCCCGAACGGCTCCTCACGGGAAGGCACGATCACCGCCCGCAGAGCGGGGCTGAGCAGCCAGCTACGTACGGCCGGGGTGAAGCGGGTGACGAGCGTGGCGTCCACTGGGGACTCGCGGATGATCTCAGCGAGGAGCGACTGGTAGGCGTTGCCCTGCGGGGCGGTGCTCGTGGCGGCCAGTACCAAGTGCGGGACGCGGATGCCCTGGCCGCGCAGGAGGGCAAGGGCGAAGAGGAGGTCCTCGAATCCCTTCTCCGGGACCGCTCGGCCCATCGCCAGAAGGAAGCCCGCCTGGGCCCGCACAGGAAGCGGGAGAACGGACGACGTCTGGACGGCCTCCTCATCCAGCAGCAGGCCATTGGTCAAGTCCAAGAGCGCGCGTCGAGGAACTCCGTATTCCTGGCCGAGGTGCCATCGCATGTGCTGGGAGATCGCCGCGATCCGGCTACCCCGAGCAGCCGCCGAGGCCAACCCGGCCCGCTCCCAGCGGATACGGCTGTGGTCCTCGCGATGAGCGAGCATCGCGGTGGAACGCGGGACCAGAAGCAGGTCCACGTCGTCGGGGAGGTACGGAGCCAGGCCCAGGAACGGCACGTCGAGGCCGATCAGCAGGCAGGGTCCCGACGGATGGGCGATCAGCGTGGCTTGCTCCGCCACAAGCTGGCATAGCGATTCGCAGCCGCGTACGGACTCGGTGAGTCCGCGGCTGTCGGGAATGGGAACGATCTCGGCTCCGCAGGCGTCCAGCATCGCCCGCATCTGAGTGGTCCAATGCCGATCCTGATCAGCAGGCGGATGCACAGGCACCACGACGAGCCGTCCGGGCGGTAACAGCCGGCTCAGCGCCGTCAGGAACGCCCGGTTGCTGAAGCCGGTGCCCGAACTTGCCCCGTAGAAGCCGTCGTGCAGGGCAACGACGACGCGCGGGAGCGCAGACCTCTCCGACTGAGGAGGCTCATTGATCGGGCGTGCACCAGCGGCTGCGTGCAAGCTTCCCATGATCACGTTGCGCCTCCTCCAGCGATTGCGGGTGTGCGGGTGGCCGAACGCAGGAGGCACCAGGCCCGTGAGATGTCGGTGCCGACGTCAAGGGACCACTTGGCGGCCAGGATCTGGACGATGCCCAGCCCACGTCCTTCCTCCGCGTCATCGGCTGGCAGGTCGGCCTCGGTGCGGTGGTCTTCGACTTGTGCGCTGCCGCCGTCCGTGAGCAGGATCTCCACGTCGAGCAGGTCACCCGGCCCGGCTGCCCAGTCAATGGTGAGCACCAGCGGTGGGCTGCCGGACCGGAAGGCGTTGGCCGCCAGCTCGGAGCAGACCAGCCGGGCACCGTCCACGAGATCCTCGGCGCCGAGCCCCGTCAGCGCGGCGGCCACCGCGCTGCGGGCAGCGTTGGCCGCGAGCGCGCTGAAAGGCAGGTCCATGACCAGGCAGCCGGTGGACTGGCTGCTCGTCGAGTGGTCGAGCACGGCGCACGACCGGTCATAGGAGACGTTCACGTGGCTGTCCAAGACCCCGGTCCCTCCTGCGTCGGCGGCGAAGGGGATGCCTTCTGCCTTCACTCAAGGACAGCCGACATCGACGCGTCGGCATCAGCTGATCAAGCGGTCAACTCGGTCAACTTCCGTGAAGGAGTGCGCGCATGGCCTGATCGGGGCATCACCATGGTCGGGTTCCGGAACATCGGTCCACAAGACCGTGAGGCGGTGAGCGATGAGCGCGAGGACAGGGCAGCCGAACACCGTGCTGGCCGGGTGCCTGGAGGAGCTCAGCTGGAGCCCGAAGGTCCTGGCCCGCAAGCTCAATCGGGTGTTCGGCACCGGCACGGCGGCCGAGTCCGCGCCTTACCACTGGCGCGATGCTGGAGCACTACCTCGTTCGCCCCTGCCCGCGATGGCCGCCTACGTGCTATCCCAGGAACTGGGCAGGGTCATATCGGTGGCGGAGCTGTGGCAGGGCCGCGCGGCGGACTCCCCGATGCTGATCCCGGCCGATACCGATCTCACGCGCCCTTGGACGGTGCAGGGGCTGGGCCACATCGTGGAGGACTGGGTGCTGGGAGGACTCGTCGACCGCCGCCGGTTCCTGGCCATCTCCGGCGCAGGCCTCACCGCCGTAGTCTCCCAGTACCTCGACGGCACAGCCGGACGCGGCACCTACGCGCCCCGCATGAGCGCACCCCTGGGTGCCGATCCTCTAGTCGACCAGGTCGAGCACAACCTCCCACTGCTCCAGCTCCTCGATGACGAACACGGCGGTGCCCGGCATCTCCCGTACGTGGGAGCTCAGTTCCGATCCGTGGGTCTCCTCATCCACGAGGGCGGGCACTCCGACGCCGTCACAACCCGCCTCATCCGTGCCCTCGCCGAGATCGGCCAGCTCGCCGGATGGATGGCCTTCGACGCCGCCGACCATGGCCTGGCCCAGAGGTACTTCGTCACTGCCTTGCGCGCCGCCCACCAGGTCAACGACCTGCCGCTGTGCGCCCACATTCTCGCTGACCTCTCCTTCCAGGCCGCCAGCCGTGGACACCCAGCCGATGCCGTCGCCCTCGGCGAGGCAGCCCGCCGTGCAAGCGACGCCGCGCCCCTCGCCGTGCGGGCCTCAGTGCTTTCCCGACTCGCGTACGCCTACGCCACCGCCGGCCGCACCATCGACTTCGCCCGCACCCGGGATACCGCACGCGAACTGATCGAACGACGCGGCAACGGCGAAGAGCCACGCTGGATGTACTTCCTCACCGACAACCACCTCGACTGCCAAGCCGGATACGCCCTCATCCAGCTCGGCCGCGCCCAGCAGCGAGACGGGAACACCACGGCGACCCAGGGCTTCCTCAGCCAGGGCTCGGCCCTGCTCACGACCGGCGCGTACACCGTCCCCCGAGGCGACCCCAGCCAACGCCGAGCCCTCTTCGAAGGCGCTTGGCTCGCCCTCGGCCACAGTGCCCGCGGGGAACTGGAACTGGCCTGCGAGGTTGGCCAGATCGCCGCCAACCGCCTGGACGCCGTGCGCTCACCACGCAGCACCGCCCTGTTGCAGCAGCTCGCTGTCGATCTGCGACGCCGACAGCGCAATGCCCACGTCAGCAGCTTCCTGCCCGCCCTCGAACACGCTCTCGCTCAACACTCCTCCAGGCCTCAGCCTCCCCGCTAGGGTCGGGGACCATGGCCACAAGCGATCGCGTCGTCGTCATCGGAGCCGGGGTCTCCGGGCTCACCACCGCCATTGTCCTGGCCGAAGCCGGGGCGAAGGTACACGTGATCGCCGGGGAACTGCCCGGCGTCACCTCCCTGGCCGCCGGCGCTATGTGGGGGCCCTACCTGGTCGAGCCCAAGGACAAGGTCGACCAGTGGAGCCAGCACTCCCTGAATACCTTCCGCGAACTGGCCGCTGATCCTGCCACAGGGGTACGGCTGACCCGCGGCACCGAGGCTTCCCGCCACGCCGACTCACCACCGGACTGGGCCACCGCACTGCCCGGATTCCGCCCCTGTGAGGCCGCCGAACTCCCGGACGGCTTCACCTCCGGCTACCGCTTCACGGTCCCCCTCATCGACATGCCGGTCTACCTCGGCTACCTCCAACGGCGACTGCTGAACACGGGAGCGGTGATCGAGAAGCGCACGTTGCGCTCCCTCTACGAAGCCGGGCCGGCCTCAGCGATCGTCAACTGCACAGGCCTAGGAGCCGGCGCTCTGGTCCCCGACCCGGATCTGCGGCCGATACGCGGCCAGCACGTCGTCGTCACGAACCCTGGCCTTACCGAGTTCTTCTCCGAGGACACCGGCCTCTCCCCCGACCTGCTGTGTATCTACCCCTACGGCGACACCGCTGTCCTAGGCGGAACCGCCATCGATGGGGACGGTAACTTGGACGCCGACGATGCAGTGGCGAAGAGCATCCTGGCCCGCTGCACGCTGGTCGAACCACGGCTAACCAATGCCGAGATCATCGCGCACCGCGTCGGAGCCAGACCTACTCGTCACCGAGTCCGCGTGGAGGGCGAACGGCTACCGGACGGGACCCTGGTACTTCACAACTACGGCCATGGAGGTGCCGGTGTCACCCTGTCCTGGGGGTGCGCCGCACAGGTGCAGGGGTTGCGCGAGAGTAACTGAGGTCTCGCGCAGCGTTGTCCTCGCCGAGCCCCAGTAGTAGCTCCGTGGCCTGACGCGGAGCTCGAACGTCCGGCTCACTGCCGAACCGGCCTGCCCCAAATCCCTTTGCCGAGACGACACGCGAGGAGCAGGCTGCTCGTATGGCCCGACGATGCGTGTTCTGCGGCGGCACCGGTCTCACCAGGGAGCACGTGATACCCCGGTGGCTGAGTGACGTGCTGCCCGAGCAGGCGCGATTCCGCGGCCAAGACCAGGCCATCGTGCTTCTTCAGCCCGAGCGAACGGTCGACGGCCCGCATCACCGGGAGATGAGGGAGACCTTCAACTCTGCGACCGTCAAGGTGGTTTGCGACCGGTGTAACAACGGCTTCATGAACGACATCGAGGCCGAGGCTCGCCCCGTCTTATCGGCGATGATCCGCGGCAGACTATCGATGTCGCTCGCCGCTGACGCGGCAACGTCTATAGCGACGTGGGCGGTCAAGACCAGCCTGATGGCGCAACGGACCAGTTCGGAGCCGGCCCCGCTCAAGCCGGTCTATGAGGGTTTCTACGCCAACCAGCGGCCGACTCCAGAGTGCATGGTGTGGGCCGCCGCGGTCGACGACGAAGACTGGCGTTGCGTGCCGAGTGCCGAGGCATGCTGTACGTGATAGACGGCGAGTCTGCGGACCCCGATGACCCGCCGAACATTCTCTCCGTGACCATCGGTCTCGGATCGCTGCTGCTGCACACGATCGTTGACCCGGTCCTTGGGCCGTCGAGGTGGAACCTCACGTCTGCCTTTCGGGGTGCTCTGGTTCCGCTGTGGCCTGACCCGCGCCCGACGACGTGGCCTCCTCGCGTCCTCCACCCTGTCGAGGCATGGGGTGTCTGCGAGTACATGCCGCTGGTGTTCGGTTGAACAAACTCATAGTGGCGGCGGCCCCGGAAGGGGGCAGCTCTTCTGAGGGTGAGGGTGAATCCGACTAGCCCGTTTGCGCATCGCAGCAGACCAGCGACCTGCACCACACCCTCAGAAGATCTACACCAATCCTCGAATGCCTTGGAGGAGCCCGGCAATGCCGGTCCACGAGTCGGCCAGTTCCGCAGCCTTCCCCGCTGAACCCCCGCCGTCGCTCACCGAGCCTCTGGCCATCGCAGAACACGACTGGAATGCGTTCTCTGCCGTTCCGGAGATGCGCAGCCATTGGGATCGGCCCGGCTGGGACGCGGACGCCCGGCGCTTCTACTGGTTCCTCACCGTGGATGCCCCAGCCGTGGCGGAGTTGGCCGAGCGATGCCAACGTCCCCTTGGAGGGCTGGCGTTCGACCTCGTCCCTCCTGAAAGCCTGCACATCACCATCGCCCGGCTCGGCGACGTCAACCGCGTCTCATCCAGCACGTTGGAGTCAGCCGTTGAGGCTGCCAGGGTCCGCTGCAGCAGGATGTCGCCATTCGTAGTCCGGGCGATACCTATAGCCGGCTCCAGGGGTGCGGTCCGGATGAGCCTCGCTCCGTGGAAACCCCTCTGGGACCTTCACAGCGCCGTCTCCGAGGCCAACAACGACGCGGGGCTGGGCAGGCATCGAACCACGCGAGATTTCCGTCCGCACCTCGGCGTCGCCTACTGCAACCAGACGACAGACGCGGCCCTCGTGCGCAAGGAAGTCCTCGAACTGCGCACCTTGCCCTCTCAGGAGTTCCTGGTTGAGAACGTGCGGCTCGTTGAACTACGCAGAGAGGACCGCGCCTACCGCTGGAACGTCTTACACACCGTTGGCCTGGGCTGCGGCTGACGAGTCCCCGGGCCGGAGCCGGATGTCAGGAGCTGACACGCACTGCCAGGGTGGTCAGCGGAGCACGCAGGGCTCCCCTGACCACCCTGGCATCGCACTCACCCGGCTCAGGGTCAGGGCGTCAGACGGTGCAGGTCGCGGGGGAACAAGGTCGTCCGGCGGACGTTGTCAGCCCCGGTGAGCCGGGCCGTCCAGCGTTCCAGGCCAAGGGCGAAGCCGCCGTGCGGGGGCATGCCGTGGGCGAAGGCCGAGAGATAGCTGGCGTACGGCTCCGCCGGCTCCCCGCGAGCGGCGAGGGCGGCGAGGTAGTCCTCGTGGCGGTGCAGCCGCTGTCCGCCGGTGACGAGTTCCAGGCCCCGGAAGAGCAGGTCGAAGCTGTTGGAGTACTCCGGCCGGTCCGGCTGGGCGTGGGTGTAGAAGGGGCGCTTGGTCATCGGGTAGCCGGTGACGAACAGGAACTCACTGCCGTGCTCGCGCAGCGCCCATTCGCTGAGCCACCGCTCATGCGCCGGGGCGAGGTCCGGCTCGTCGGCTTCGAGCATGCGCATCGCGTCGGCGAAGTGGACGTGCGGGATCTCCTTCGGCACCTCGGGCACCTTCGCCCCGAGCAGTTCCACAGCCTCGTGAGCGCGGGCGGTCACCGACTCGATCATGCCAGCGACCGCCTCGCGGACCACAGCCATCACGTCACGGTGGTCGGTGATGAAGCCCAGTTCGGCGTCCAGGCTCGTGTACTGCGCCAGGTGGCGGGCCGTGTCGTGCGGCTCGGCCCGGAAGACCGGGGCGGTCTCGTACACCCGCTCGAATACGCCGACCATGGCCTGCTTGAAGAACTGCGGAGACTGGGCGAGGAAGGCCTCACGGCCGAACCAGTCGAGCGCGAAGACGTTCGCACCGGACTCGGTCGCCGAGGAGACGATCTTCGGGGTGTGGATCTCGGTGAACCCCAGGCCGTCCAGCGCGCTGCGGAAGCCGGCGACCGAGGCCGACGAGATCTGGTGCGGGGCCCGCAGCAAGGGGTGACGCAAGGTGACCGGTGCATGGTCCAGGATCGTCGGAAGGCCGGCCGGGACCGTAGGCCGGTAGAGGTCGAAGGGCGGTGCCTGGGCCAGGCTGGACAGGACCTCGATCTCCGGAGAGGTCAACTCGACGCCTCCGGGCGCCTGGGGGTTGGCAGTGACGCTGCCGCGTACGCGCAGCACCGTCTCTTCGGGGAAGTCGCCGCCCTCGCCGGTGAGCACGACCTGGGCCAGGCCGGAGCGGTCACGCAGTACGAGGAAGGTGACGGTCTTCAGGGCGCGGCGGCGATGGAGCCAGCCGCTGATCTCGACAGTTTCGCCCACGAGCTCAGGTAGCTGAGCAGACAGTACGCGGGTCGTAGGGTGGATCATCGCAGTCCTCCAGGACTTCGTCTGATCCCTTGGGAGTGCGGGCGAGAAGGGCAACTCGCGGTGCCACCGCACTTTCGCCGCCGCCGAAGCGACGGCCTCATTCAGGCCCGATGACGGGGGCCGGCCGGTGGGGCATTTCCTCCCCACGCTCAGGAGTGTCTTCCCCTCGGGGCGCGAGACCGCCTTCACAGCTACCGGCGGTTCTCTCGGCCCGCATGAACCCTCGGGTACTCGGCTCCCTCAACGCGTTGCACCCGAGAGTAGAGGGGCTGCCACTGCGCCCGCAACGAAGAAAATCCCACCTCCCGCCGTGTGGCGAGGACCGATGCGATTCTCCACTCCCGGAGCATCGTCTCACGCATCGCCCGCAAGGGCATCGAGTCCTCCCAGCGCCTGGGCCGCCTCCGGTGGACCGTGGAGAGATCTGTGGCGTGGCCGGCAGCGTGCCAACGCCTACACCGCCGCCCTGATCTGCTATCGCCGCCTTGCCAGACAGGAAGGTTGACCGTCACCCATATCTGATTGCGGTGATCCCCTCTCGGGAGCGACGATGCCGCCATGGAGCAGCCGAAGGAGAACATTGGCTGTCAGGACTTCGCCCTGCGGCGCTGGCAGGCGGAGAGCGACTTCGACGCCCTGTTCCGGATGATCGAAGAATCGCTCGACCACCTGAGGCCGTGGATGCCGTGGGTGGCCCGCCACAGCCAGCAACACCCGCGACTTCCTCGCCCGCTGCGATCCGAACTGGCAGAGCGGCGACGCGTACACCTACGCGATCACCATGAACGGCGCACTCGTCGGCAGCTGTTCCCTCTACCGTGCCAGTGAGCCACAGGGACACTTCATTGGGTACTGGCTCCAACCCTCCGCCATCGGGCGGGGAATCGCGACCCGGGCCACAGCGGCCATGGTCACCGAGGCGTTCGCGCTTCCGGACGTGGCGTACCTAGAAATCGTGCACGACCTGGCCAACGCGGCCAGCGGCGCCATCCCCAGGCGCCTGGGTTTCGCCGAAATCCGGCGCGAACAGGTAACCCCGCCCGCAGCTCCCTCGGACTGCCGGACCGACGTGGTCTGGCGGCTGAACCGCCCGAGATCGCTGCTCAACAACACTTCCCACGCCTGAACTCCTGGAGGATCAAGCATCACTCCAGGCGCTTCAGCACCAGCCGAGACGACCTCTAAAATTGGGCCACGAATGCCAACGGCGCTCGGGCGGTGGGTGGCGCTGCGCCACCCACCGCCCGGTCCTCTGAGCGGTTCAGGCGACTGTGCTGTGCTGAGTGTTGGAGATCTGGGGCAGCCAGGAGACCGCGTCGTCGCGGAAGCTCTGGTTGACCGGGACGAGGTCCGCTGAGTCGTCCAAAGCGAAGAAGGTGAGCGCGATACTCTCGGCGCCGTCGTCCTGGGCGCACACCTGGCTTCCGCAGTCCGGGCAGAACCCGCGCTTAGAGACCGGCCACGTGTAGTGCCAGGACGGTTCGCCGCCTGGGCCAGTCCAGGTGAACCCGCCCAGGTTGAAGGATACCCAGGCCATCATTGGACCGCCCGACAGCGTCTTGCAGTGCGTGCAGCTGCACACGTGGGGATAGTCCGGGTCGCCGGTGACGGTGAATCGGATCTGCCCGCACAGACAGCCGCCGGTGCGGACTGTGGTGTCGGGGGTCGTGCTCATTCGATCATCTCCCATGAGCGATCCGCCAGTTGAGTCCACCAGTGTGTCATTCCCTCCATGATCTGGAGGAAGCTGCTCGAGGGCGTGAGGGAAGTTGATGCCGTAAGTTTCAACTGCCTTCCAGCGGTGCCTGCGGAGCTGCTGGACGTGGTCGCGCAGCAGGATCACCGCGGACGTGGCGGAGGTATTAGTTGAAGCGCACGCCGGGGTTCTCATCGATCCGGAGCGTTCACGCTCACGCGGCGCCCTGGCCCGGACGGGCGTTCGCTCGCCGAGCTGCCAACGCTGCTGTTCTTGGAGGAGTACCGGATGCGTGCCAGTTCAGCGACTCGGCTGACATGGGGGGATCTCCCGCCCGCAGTACGCGGTGAGATCACGGACCGCAGCGGCGCCGCGGTGTTGCAGGCCGTGTCGCAGGAGGGCGGGTTCACCTCTGGTCTGGCTGCCCGGCTTCTTCTGGTGGATGGTCGGCGAGTGTTCGTCAAGGGGGTACCGACGGAGCATCCGCTGGCGGGAATGTACGAGCATGAGGCGGCCGTTGCGGCGGCCGTTCCGTCCGCCTTCTCCTCGCCAGCCCTGCTCTGGTCGGACGGAGTCGAGGACTGGATTCTGCTGCTGTTCGATGACGTCGACGGGTGTCATCCCAGCCTGGCCCCGGACTCTGCCGATCTCCCGGCTGTCCTGGCCACCGTGACGTCCATGGAGGAGGTGCTCTCGCCGTGTCCGTATGTCGGTGCGCGGCCAGTGGCTGAGGCGATGGCCCGGGTCTCCAACTGCTGGCGGGCGCTGGACGCCGACCCACCCGGCGATCTCGCGCCGTGGTGCGCGCGACATCTCGCCCACCTGATCGAGTGGGAGACGCGATGGATGCCTGCGGCGGAGGGCGACACCCTTGTGCATGCCGATCTACGGCCGGACAATATGCTGCGCGAGCACACTGGCGGGGCGGTGTTCGTTGTCGACTGGGCGTTCGGGTATCGCGGGGCCGCGTGGTTCGACGTTGCCTGGCTTGTCCCGTATCTGATCATGGAAGGCCACACG
Source organism: Streptomyces sp. NPDC059373 (assembly GCF_042751495.1). Classification (NCBI taxonomy): domain Bacteria; kingdom Bacillati; phylum Actinomycetota; class Actinomycetes; order Kitasatosporales; family Streptomycetaceae; genus Streptomyces; species Streptomyces sp. NPDC059373. The sequence continues at coordinate 354,843 of NZ_JBHYXC010000003.1, forward strand.
CCGGCATCGGCGGAAGCGGCCCTGGCCGGGATTCCTGCTTGGGCGTCGGCGGATCCCGATGCGGTCACAGCGCTGGCCGTGTCGGTGGCCGGGCACTGGGAGTTGGCGCGCCGCCGCCGGTCGCGGCCCGCCCTGCGGGCCTATCAGGACCGGGAGGCTGCGGCGGCGCTGGCGTGGACGGCGCATCGGACCGGCTGGCGGTGACGGTCCCGCTGTGCTGCCCCGGCAGAGGCTGCTGTTACTGGGCGGTCAGGAGTTGGGCGAGTGCTGCGGCCAGCGGAGCGACGGCGGCCGGCCCGACCACGAGCTGGAGGGTGTCCCGTTCCAGGATTCCCAGGACGGCAGGGTGGTCTCGTAGGGCTGTGTCGTCGACGCGGGCGCGGTCGGTGAGGGTGAGCCGTAGTCGGGTGACGCAGTGGGTCAGTGAGGCGATGTTGTCCGTGCCGCCTAGCAGGTCGCGCAAGACGGCGGCGGTGCGCATGTACTTGTCCACGGACTTCTCCTGAGCGGATGGAGAGGTCATCGGGCACCCCACAGGTAGCGCTCGATGTCGATGTCTGCGTACCGGATCTCGGGCCGGTCGTCCCAGTACGCCTTGCCGACCTCGTGGGCGATCAGCGACCGCAGGCGCAGGTGGGAGTCGAGCCATGTTCCAGGCAGCCGCCAGCGCGACCATTCGCCCGAGTCGGCCCGCTCCAGCTCACGGTGGAACCGGTCCAGGGAGTTACGCCACGCGTGCAGGACCTCGGCGGGCACGGCCTGGACGTCGTGTTCGTCGGCTTCGGCGAGGAAGGCCTGTATCCCTTCGGCTGTGGCGCGCAGTCCGTTCGCCGCATCGGAGGTGGCCGCGTTGTCGGGGGGCGCTGCCAGGGCGGTCAGGAGGCGGCGGGTGGTCGCCGCTGTGGGCCCGTGCTTCATATCGCCTCCGATCGTCTGGTCAGCGCTTCCTCCGAGGGGACTTGGCGGGCGAGGTGGTGCGGCAGTGCGTCGAGCAGGGCCGGCCAGCCGGAGGTGTCGGTGACGTCGAGCGACGTGAACGTGTTGGTGGGGAGCCAGACCTGCAGGTTGTCGAGGAAGTCGCGGTAGGCGGTGAGGAAGCCGTGGTCGAACCACTGGCGGTAGCGCTCGTCATGTGCGTATGCGGCCCGCCGGGTGATCGAGGTGTCGGGATCGGTCAGCAGGACCAGGGTGGTGACGTCGGGGCGCGGGTGTATGAGGTCGAGGTCGCGGCACAGGGATAGTGCGTGCTCGAAGTCGCTATGCGGGGCCCGGCCAGTGGCGGCCAGCGCGTACCGGTAGGCGAGGACCCCGATGTGCCCGCGGTCGGAGGTGACGATCACCTCCGGGCGGGTCCGCGCCAGGTGTCGAGCGGCGTCGATGCGGCCACGCGCCTTGCCCAGGAGGAGCCGGGCGGTCTCGGCGTCCGAGGAGCTGTCCTTTGGGGGCTGGGCCTCCGGGAAGACCACCAGGTGGTGCGGTAACGCGGTTCGGAGCCGTTTGAGCAGGGTGGTCTTGCCGGTGCCTGGCATGCCGTCGAGGACGATCACAGGCGGGGCGTCCCTTCGGATTCCAAGGCGTCCAGGACGCCGGGGGCCAGGGCGGTGACCTGGTCAGCGAGTGCGGTGTCGATCTCAACGGCCCATTGCAGGACCCAGCGGAAGTAGCGGGCGGTGTGCCACAGCAGGTGCCGAGCGTCCACGCCTGAGGTGCGGCCGAGGCGGGCGCCCTCCTCTTCGTATCCAGACAGGGCGAGGGCGGCCTCGCGGCCGTCGATTAGGCAGTTCTGGACGTACAGGTTGGTGAGGTCGTCGTAGATGCACCCCACGCCGCAGCCTTCGAAGTCGATCACAGCGGGTGGCAGGCCGGGGGTGAGCAGGAGGTTGCGGGCGGAGTAGTCGCCGTGCACGAACCCGGCTACGCACGAGGCGTGTTGGACGGGCGCAGTCCTGGCGAGGACGGCGGACAGGCGGGCGCGTACGGGGTGGGCGTCCTCGTCCAGGGGCCGGATGTTGCGGCTGAATGCCGGCAGTTCGGTGAGGGCGTCGGCGGGCAGGGAGTGGAGGCGGGCGGCGACTTCGCCGAGCGTCCGCGTCTCGTCCTGGTTGTGAATGTCGTCGGGAGCGTTGCCGTCCAGGCGGGTTGCGGCCACCCATGACAGGGCGCCTTCGACATCGTCCTGGCCGAGGACTTCGGGGATCCGTAGGCCGGGAACTTGCCCGGCGAGGCGGAGACCGAGGATCTCGCGGCGGGCCCGCTCGGCGGGGCGGTGTGTGTAGACCTTCAGGACAGCGCTCTTGGAGAGGAAGACCATGGACCGACCGCCGTATCCGACAATCGCCGCGTGGTCGAAGACCGTGTCGAGTGCGGATTCGGCGGCTTGGCGGGCGCAGTCGATCTCGCTCGCCAGCCGTGCCAGCACCGGGTGCTCGCGGCTGGTCTCCGGTGCAGGTGTTTCGCCCATGGTTGGTTCCTCCCGTGTTCGCCATTCGTGCAGCCAGTATGGTGTCCGGCCTGCCAGTTCCCGGATGTCGCCCGATCCGGCCGCCGGTGCTGTTGTTCGTCCTGCGAAGCCGGATACGGATCGGTAGGCGTGCAGTGCCAGCCGGGCTGTCGTTGCCCAGGAGAACTCGGTCTCAACCAGTCGGCGTCCGGCGGTGCCGAGCTGCCGCCGCAGGGTTGCGTCGTCCTGCAGGCGGGCCACCAGGCCGGGCATGTCGTCCATGGACGGGGCGGTGGAGACCAGTCCAAAGCTGCCCGGGTCCGGCAGCCCGACGAAGGCCTCGGCGGTGCCGACGACCGGCAGGCCGGCGGCCATGTACTGGAGCACTTTCAGCTTCATCCCGCCGCCAGAGTCCAGCGGGGCCAGGCCCACCTCTGCGGTCGATAGTGCGGACGGCAGATCGGGTACCGGGCCATGCAGCCGCACGGTGCTGCCAGTGGCGAGGGCGCGAAGGGCTCGCGGGTAGCGGCCGTACACGTCGACGGATCCGCCCCGCAGCGCGAGCGCGGGGGCGAGCCGGGTACGGAGGAAGGCGGCGGCACGGGCGTTGGGCTCGTAGTAGAGGTTGCCAACGAACGCCGCCGAGCCTGCAGTCTCCTGCTCGCCGAGTGGGGCTGGGCCGGGCTCCACGCCACACGGTACGACGTGCACGGCTGCCGCGCGCAGAGCGGTCGCGAGGTCCGCGTCACGACGGGTGAAGGCAACCACGGCATCGGCAGCAGCCACGCTGGCGGCCTGGAGTACGGCGGCCTGGCGGCACTCCCACTCGGCGCTGCCTATAGTCCGGGCGACGGCGGCCTCGTCGTCGTGCATCTCGTACACCAGGGCCGCTCCGGCGGCGTCGGCGAGGGCGCGTCCGTAGCGGACGGTCAGTTGGGTGTTGGACATGATCAGCACGTCCGGGGCGAGGTCCTTCACCTGCGCGGTGAGCGGGCCGGTGTCCTCGTACACGGCTTCGTACGGCAGGTACTGCACCGGGAATGGCCAGCGGTGGGTGGGTCTGGAGCGGGGGTTGAGGTCGCACAGCAGCAGGGTGACCTCCGCCCCAGCTTTCGCCAGGTGCCTGTTCAGGTGCAGGGTGCGGGCGGCGGCTCCGGTCAGAGGGAGGGAGCGTTGGAAGCCGGCGGTGTCGAAGAGCACCGCGACGCGCAGCCTCTGGTGGGGTTCAGGCATCGGTCTTCACCGCTACGAAGCCGTTGCTGAAGACGAGTGCGTCCAGGTCGGTGTGGCAGAACGTGGCCACCGCGTGGGCCGGGGTCTCCACGATCGGCTCGGTGTCGTTGAAGGAAGTGTTCAGTACGACGGGTACGCCGGTGAGTTCCTCGAACCTGGTGATCAGCCGGTGGAAGGCCGGATGTACGGCCTGGTCGACGGTCTGGACGCGGGCGCTGCCGTCGACGTGGGTGACCGCGCCGAGCTGGTCCCGGTGCTGTGCGTTTACCTGTGGGGCGAAGAGCATATAGGGGCTGGCCCGGTCGAGCTCGAACCACATGTCAGCGTACTCAGCCAGCACCGCAGGGGCGAACGGGCGGAAGAACTCGCGGTGCTTGACCCTGGTGTTGAGCACATCCCGCGTCGCCTCCTTGCGGGGGTCGGCGAGGATGCTGCGGGATCCGAGCGCGCGGGCGCCGAGTTCGCTGCCGCCGTCGAACCAGCCGATCAGCTTGCCCTGCGCGATCAGTTCGGCCGCCGTGGCGGCCGGATCGGACTCGCGCCGGTAGGCGAACGGGCGGTGCGGGTGCCGTTCGGTCAGGCCGGAGAAGGGGTGTCTGCGCAGCGCGAGGTGGATTTGGTCGTCGGTGTAGGTGCGGCCGAAGGAGTCCCGTCCGGTGAGCGGCAGGCTCGGCACGCTGCCGGTGAGTCGGTGGATGCCGTGGAGGGCGTTGCCGAGGGCCTGGCCACGGTCCGAGGCTGGCGGGGGCACGAACAGGTTGGCGCCGGTGCGGCGGCGGATCGCTTCGTTGGCGACGCAGTTCATCGCGACCCCGCCGGCGAAGCACACGGTGGTCTGCCGGTGTTCGGCCATCAGGTGGGTGACGATCCCGACAAGGGCGTCCTCGGTCTGGGCTTGTGCCCAGGCGGCCAGGTCCCGTGCCCGGGGCTCGGTCCAGGCGTACGGCCTGCCGAGATCGAGCCCAGCAGCAGTGGCGAACTCCACCAGCCCACGGTCGTGGGTCCGTTCCAGACGACCCTCGACCTGGGCGTCGGCGACGTCGAAGAGCGGGAGGTCGATGACCTTGGGGTCGCCGTAGGAGGCGAGGGCCATGGTCTTGCCGGACTCCTGCCCGTCGAAGCCGAGCCAGTTCGACACCGCCTCGTACGTCGCGCCGATTCCACCCGCCCGAGGCCGGCCCGCACGGTTCCCGCCAACCCGGGCCAGCCCCGTACGGTCGGCGAGGAAGTAGCTCTCGGTCTGGTAGTCGTTGCCCGATCCGTCGGCCACCACGACCAGCGCCTCGTCGACATCGGACAGGCAGAACGCACCGTAGGCGTGCGACAGGTGGTGGTCGACGGACACGATCCGGCGGGGATCCACGCCGTACCGCTCAAGACCACCCGTGAAGCCGTCCTCCAGTCGGGGACCGACACACGAGAACACCACGATGCCGACGTCCGCGAGGGTGAGGTCGGCGGCATCCAGGCAGTAGGCCAGGGCAGCGTGCCAGCCGCCGCTGTACCGGGTGCGGTTCAACCGTTCCTCGGCGATCGCGACGACCCGGTCCCCTGCGACGATCGCGCACCCGCCGTCGTGCCCGAGGTTCAGCCCCACCGCTATTGGCGTGTCACCCATGAAAGACCTCCTCCTTTGTCGCGGACTCCTCCGCGCTCGCGGTGTGTGTACTCAGCCCGGCCATGGCCAGCCGGAATCGTTCAGCCCGCAGCCCCACGACCCGTGCGACATCGGCCACCGCGCTGCGTCGGCCTGTACGGCTACGCAGCCGTGCCGGGGCGAGTGCGTCGCGCAGCCGGTAGCTGTCGTAGATGTCCGCGCCGGGGTGGATCGCCAGCAGCCGGGCCACCGACACGCCGTGCCACAGGGCACGTCCCCACACGGCGGCGGCCGTCAGGTCGGCCGGATGGATCGCGCGGTGGACCACGGCATCCGGCGCGACGACCACCAGATGCCCGCTGTGCTGGGCGCGGACGGTGAATTCCAGTTCCTCACAGCTCAGATGGCGCCGACCGGTGACGCCGAGCCGGGTGTCGAACTGCGGCAGCGGGCTCCGGCGGATCGCCAGGTTGCAGCCGACGGCCCAGTACGGGGCGGTGAGTTCCGTGGTGACCTGTGGCCACATTGGCGGCACGAACAACTGGAGTACGTCGGCCGGCACATCGGCGGCGGCCCCGCCGGTGAAGTACGGGACGACTTTGCCGCCCCCGCAGTACGCGCCCGTCGTCTCCAGCGCGGCGGCCATCCGCCGGGCCCAGTCCGGTTCGGGACGGGCATCCGGATCGGTGATCAGCACGATCTCGCCGTGCGCCTGCCGGATCCCGGCATTGCGAGCCCCCGACAGCCCCGGCCGCGTCTCGTGGACGACCCGGCAGGGCATCGGCCCAAACCGGTACGGTCCCGGCGGCAACACCGGCACCCGATGGTTGTCCACCACGACCAACTCAAGGTCGCCAGCCGGGTAGTCCTGTGCCCGTATCGCCGTGGCCAGGCCACCTAAGGCACCCGTATTGCCCCGCACCGCAACCACGATGCTCATCTGCATGCTCTACCTCCGCTGTCGATGTGGCGCCGGGGTCGGTGCTGGTCATCCGTCCTCGCGAGGGGCGGAGCGTGGGGCCGGAAGTGCAGAACGCACCCACCAGGACGCCCCCCGGCGATGGCCCCTACGGTCCGGCAGCGTGAGCGACGCCCACACGGTCTTCCGCCCGCAGGTACCAGGCCGACATCCCCACCGGTCGGCCAGCGCCTGGACGAGGATCAGGCCCCGCCCTGCTTCGTCGTCCTCGGTGGTCTGCCGTAGGGCCGGGCGTCCGCCGTTGTTGTCCTCGACCTCCAGCACCGCGGCGCTGTCGGAAAGCGCCAACATCACGCTCACGCCGTCCGGGGCTCCATGGCGGATGGCGTTGGCGACCAGTTCGGTCACGATCAGCCCCATGTCGTCCGCGACTTCCGGGACACCCCACAGCCGGAGGGCGACGACGACCGCGTGCCGTACGCGGGCCGCGAGGTGGAGCTGCGGGGCGATGTTCACGCACGTTTCCCGCCGGAGCCCTGTCCTGGCGGGCGCCGAGTCCTCGGTGGGGAGGATCGCCGTCACCGCTGTCCCTCCCGGTATCTCCGGACTCCGGCAGAGCGGACAGCGGCGTCGACGGGCCCTAACGGCCCGTACTGCTGGGTGCGGCGGTCCATCTGTGTGGTTCCCGCGCTTCGCTGATCGAGCGTTTCCGGCATGGCAGCAAGCTTCGATGCGCCATGAACAGAGGACCCGGACAGTTTGTCCGAGTCCTCTGTTCATGCAGATCAAGCGGGTTGACGGAACGTCATTGCGTGGCTCGGTCAATCGCGTCCAGCACCGCTGCCCACGGCAGGTCCCGCCCCGGGGGCGCCGCGCGTGGCTCGTGCAGTGGCCAGATGTCTGGGCCGTAGACGAGGTGAACGTCGGCCTCTCGCAGCGCGGCGATGTGGCGCCGCCATGCGGGGTGGCGGGCGTGGGCGGCATTCACCCGTGGAAAGACGACAACTGGTAGCTCCAGGGTGCCGATGGCTTCCCCCACCTGCGTCAGCGCCTGGTTGTCGGCAATGCCGGTCGCGAGTTTGGCCACGGTATTCGCGCTGGCAGGGGCGACCACGTAACAGTCCACGCTCGGATGCGGCCTCGCCTCGCCCGGCAGCCGTGGTTCGTCTCGCACCGGCAGGCCGGTCAGCTGCTCCAGTCGGTCGGCCTCGCCGCTCATCCGCAGCCAGCGACCAGCCGTCGGCGTGAGCGTCACGGCGACCTGCCACCCGCGCGCCAGAGCCGGTCCCACCAGCCCGGTGCGCAGGGCTTCGACTCCGCCGGCGCTTGTGCCCACGACTCCGAGGACTCCGCGTTTCTTGGTGGTCACTGCACCGCCCTGCATCGTTGAGCCATCATGAACAATTCCGACGAACGAGCGCCGCCGGTAATCGGGGACTGCCTGATCAGGTCCCGCAGCGTGTCCCGGACACGGGGATTGTTGCGTACGAGCTGAGGCGACGCGCGCTCGGCCGTGAGCAGCTCAGCGAACGCGTTATCCCCCTGGCCCGCCAGCGCCAGGGCGCGGGCGTAGTCGATGCGGTGGGAAACGCCTCGCTCCGGAGGCATGCGGTCCACGTCCACCTCACCGTATTCCACGACGTACGAGATGTTGTCGAGGTCCAGTTCCGCCGACAGCCGGTGCAGCACGACATTCGTCGGCCCGAAGCTCGTCTGCCAGTAGTTCTCATCGGAGCCGAGCCGGCTGGCAAGCACCTCAGCTTGGTTCAAGAGACTTGTTGCCGTAGCCCGGTCCTGGTGCCGGGCTGCGGCGATGGCCGCCCGTAGGTAGATCATGCCCAGCAGACTCAGGGCGGCTGGATCGCTCTCATCGATTCGGGTCGACAGCCACACCGATGCTGTGTGGCCCAGTTCCATCGCGTCGTCATACCGGCCATTGGCCAGCAGGGCATGTGTGCCGGACCGCGCGGCGGACGCCAGCACCAGCGGGTCGTCCGATTCGTCGGCGGCCCGCATGGCCCGTTCAGCGGCGAGCCACGAGATATCCGATTCCCCGATCTTGGCGAGCGTCGTCGCGGCGAGGTGATGTACCCGGGCAGAGACGGCCCAGCAGTCCCGGCGTTCCGCGGCGGAGGAGCGAGCAGCGCGGTCCTCAAGCTCCTGGGCTGTCTGAAGGAGGCCGGGGAGCCCGGCGATCACTCGGCCGAGCCGACCCGCCTGGTAGTCGTCCCACGTTTGCTCCACGAGCTCGGCGGTCGGCCCGGGGCTCGGGAGCTGCGCTTCAGCTTCCGGTCCGAACAGCAGCCGGGAGAGACGACGCGGACTCATCAACGCGTCCCGCACGGCCGGGACATCGTCCTGTTGCCTGTCGTCCTCCATGAGCACGGGCTGGCCGACCAATTCCCCGAGCGGAACGCGGAGCACGCGGGCTAGTTCGGCGAGCATGTCGATACGTGGCGGCTTCCGCCGACCGGACTCCGCTTTCGCAAGCCAGTCAGTGCTACGACCGACAAGCCCGGCCAGTACCTGCTGCGTGTAGCCACGGCGCTTCCGGTGGAACGCGATCCGCTCCCCGATGCTCAGGTGATCTCCGAGACCACGCATTCGTGCTGCCTCCTGCGGTGTAGGGGCGTCCCCCACGATAGCGACGCGGCAACGAGACGGACTGGGCCGGGGACCCGGACGATCCCTGCGTTGCTCTGCCCAGCGTGAGGGAAGCAAGGCACCGAGACGCGGACGATCTGTCCGGGCCTGAGTAATCAGCGGAAGCTACTCGTGATCGGTCGGGCACGGTGATCAGCATGGTGATCGATGACAACATGCAAGCGGCGCTGGCCTCACTGCTGTCGGCGTGCACCCGCGGTTTTCCGCTGGGGCGGGCTCCTCCGTCTCGCGGGGTGGTTCACGGCGATCTGGGCGGACAGCAGCGATCTCTAAATCGCTGGCGATCTTCATGGCTGCCTGACAGCCTTCGCGGATGCTGTTGATGCTGACTGGGTCGCACTGCTCAGGCAAGTCCACCCTCGCGTTCGCCGTCGCCGAGCGATTCGACTGCCTCGCTGTCCACGACACCGACGAGAGCGGGGTTCCGCCCATTCCGTCCCCGCATTGGCGGAACCACAACACAGAGGTGTGGATCCGCCGCGCCCTGGACTACCAAGCCGATGGCATCGATCTGCTGTTGACCGGCCAGGCTCCACTCGGTGAGGTCTTGGCCGCTCCGTCGGCGCCCCTGCTTGATGGGATCGCACTGTGTCTGGTCGACGTGGCCGACGCCGAGCGGCGCCGTCGGCTCGGCCACCGCGACCCGAGCCGCTGGTCGTCGTCCGAGACGGAAACCCTCAACAACTGGGCAGCCTGGCACAGAGGGCACGCGCACGATCCCCGCTTTCGCCCCGATGTCATTACCGCGAACAGCGCACCTGACATGGCTTGGCACCGCTGGTTGTCCTGGCCCTCCGAGGACCCCCGGTGGCAGGCCCAGGTCCTCGACACCACCGACCGCCCTCTCCAGGAGAGCGTCGAGGACCTGGAGCAGTGGATCCTCGTGCAGCGCGCAGCCCTCCGAGATGACAGCCTTCCTCTGCGCCGTGGTTGGGCACGGGAAAGCCAGCCTCCGTACGGTGATCCACTTCCCTGAACTCTCTCCTCCCGCCGGAACCCGGCGTGCTCGGCATGCGCCACGTAGACGTCGCCCACGGTGCAACCGGCGGTCACCGCCTCAAGGTGCGCGCTAGTTGTCCGCCATGACCGCAGTGAGTTGAAGGGATCGGAGCGGCAGCTCGGGGCAGGGCTCTCTTACGCCCTCCGCGCCAGCAGCGCCATCAGGCGCACAGCTTGTGGGCGTTCGCCCTGGGCGGCTCGCGATCCTCGGGGACCTCTGGCGCGGTCATCCCAAGCACGCGGAGCAGATCCGCCGTAGGGACTCGGTAGGCGTTACCGAACCGCAGAACCTTGACCGGGTACTGCCCGCGCTTGGCGAGGGCATAGCCCGTGCTGCGACCGAGGGCCAAAGCGCGATTGGCAGTGTCGAGGTCGATCACAGCAGGAAGGGCCAGCAATTCATCACGCGTCAGTGCCTGCGTCACCGCTCCCGTACGACTGCTCTTAGGTGTAGCCATGATGCACTCCGATCGCGTGGGCAGGTCCTGGCGAGGTAAGGCCTATCACAAATGTTGCAGCAACATTTTTTCAGGCTGTACTGTGCACTCATGAACACTGACGATTGGCCGAAGCAGCTCACGGCGCGAGTGGCCGAGCAGCTAAGACGGTTCCGCAGGGAGGCCGGCCTCACCGTTGCCCAGGTGGCCCAGCGCTGCGCCGAGCTCGGGCTGGCGGTTCCTGGTACGACGATCACCAATTTGGAGAACGGGCGGCGGCACTCGGTAGACCTCGCCGAGTTCCTGGTGCTCGCCGAGGTGCTTGGCGTCCCGCCGATCAACCTCCTGTTCCCGCTCGATATGACGCCGACCGTGGACGTCCTGCCGGGGCGGACGGTCTCCACGTGGGATGGAGTGGCCTGGTTCGCTGGCGAGACGCCCGCAGAGACGGCTGCCACCACGGGCAGCCCCCGCGAGCTGCTGGACACCTTCCGGGCCCACAGCGACGCGGTGGCAGCCGCTGCGGTCTCGACGTCCATGGCCAAAGACAGACGACGGAAGGCGAGCACCACGCTCGACCCGGGCCGCCGCGCGGATCTCTTGGAGACCGCCGCCGGCTATGAACAGCTCGCTTTCGACGACTGCCGGGAGCTGCGTTCATACCGAGAAGGCATGCGCGATCGGGGGTTGGTGCCCCCGGCCCTCCCCGCTGGCCTTGCTTTCGTTGACCAGCCAGAGACCATTTCCAAGGACGATGAGTGAACGGAACCACCACACGCCGGTGCTCCTGCCGCAACCCCGAGACCGGCAATCCGTACGGCACGGCATGCCCGAAACGCGCCAACAAGCGGCACGGCTCCTGGAGTGTCATGCAGGAGCTGGTACCTGGCGAGCACGGAAGGCGTCGGCGCTTCCGCCGGTCAGGGTTCGAGACCTCGACGGCTGCCACGGAGGAGCTGAACAAGGTCAGCGCACTCATGTCGATACCGGAGGAGGACGACCAGGCCGGGCAGATGGCCATCGGCGACCTGCTCGAAGTCTGCGCCAAGACCAAGGAGCCCCTGCCGGACTACGACGAGACCCGTCGCCGCTTCGCTGTCGGCCAGAGCCTCAACTCCAAGATGACCGTCGGCGAATGGCTCGACATCTGGCTCGCGGGACGCAAGCGCCTTCGCGTGACTGGCCTCAAACGATACGAACTTGACGTACGCCTCCACCTCAAGCCCCACCTGGGCGAGATACGTCTCGACAAGCTCCGCGTGCACCATCTGGACAAGATGTTCGACACGATCAACGAGACGAATATCGAGACCGTGGAGCAGAACACCCAGCGGCGGTCCGCCATCGAGCTGCTCAAGACCATCCCGTGGAAAGGCTCCGAGAACCGTGCCCGCCGCAAGTGGCTCCAGGCGTCGATCGCTGAGATGCCGCCATTCCGCCGAGTCACCGGTGCCAGCACCCAGATGCACATCAAGGCCACCTTGCGTGCAGCCCTGAATGTCGCCATCGCGCAGCAGGAGATGGCCAACTTCAACCCCGCAGAGCACGTCGAACTGGAACCTGGAGCCAAACCCAAGGCACTGGTATGGACCAACGAGCGGGTAGACCACTGGCTGGCCACCGGAGAGAAACCCTCACCGGTGATGGTCTGGACACCCGAGCAGACTGGCCGCTTCCTGGACTTCATCTCCGGCAGCCGCCTGTACCTGCTGTGGCATCTGATCGCGTTCCGAGGCCTGCGACGCGGTGAAGCATGCGGACTCCGCTGGATGGACCTGGATCTCGGGAGCGCGTCGCTGTCGGTGGCCACCCAGCTCATCCAGGACGGCTGGGAGATCATCGAGGGTACGCCGAAGACCAATTCGGGTATCCGCCTCGTCGCCCTGGACGGCGAGTCCGTCCAGTACACGCGAGAGCACAAACGCCAGCAGGACAAGGAACGGCGCGAGGCCGGGGACGGCTGGAAGCTCACGGGGCGGATCTTCACCCAGGAGGACGGATCCTGGCTCCACCCCGGTAAGGTCTCCGACCTATTCGAGCGCCTGGTGACCGCCGCCGGCCTGCCGCCCGTCCGCCTGCACGACCTCCGCCACGGTGCCGCCACGCTGATGCTCGCGGCCGGGATCGACATCAAGGTCGTCTCCGACACCCTCGGCCACAGCGACACCCGTATCACCCGCGACATTTACCAGGCCGTCCTCGACGACCTCGCCCGCGCCGCCGCCGAGGCCGTCATCAAGCTGGTACCCCGCGGTCGAGGCAAGTCCAGCAAGGAGGCTCGGGCCAAGCTCCCCGCCATGCGCAAGCCCAGCACGCCAGAACGCACGTCGGGGGAAGGAACCGACCAAGAGCACACCGCATAACGCACACCGTGCGGGGAGCCCTCAGCACGCCAATGATCGAGGCTCCCCGCACAGGGTCTGTCCTGGAGGATGCTCCAAATGACAGCCGCTGCAAGGAGGTAGGGCGCAGTCGAACGCAGATTGTCAGCGGTCGCCCGTAAGATCGACACCGGCCTCGACCCCATCAGGGCACTGCCGAGGGCGGGGGCGTCTAGGCGAGAGGCGGGGGCTGGGTGCTGGACAAGATCAAAGAGCTCGTGGATGAAGAGGCCGGATTCCAACTCCAGGAGATGAACGGGCGGCTCCGCGTACGTCTGCCGTGCTCGCCCCTGTCGCTCATCTTTGAAAAGTCTCCCAGCGACGATGTCTTCATGGCCCTGCAATGCCGCGCTCTGCCGATCTTCGACGGCGATCGTACCGATCTACATGACGTGTGCTCATGGTTGGCAGCTAGTTTCCTGCGCTGGCTGGGTATTGCTTCTACCTTGTTGATCGACATTGAGCACCCGGCCACCATGATCTCCGCTGAGCTCTACGGCCGCTACCTGATTCCGGAGCAGTCAACGGGCTACCTTCTGACGTCGGACGACGTGGGTCTAGGCGTCGCCGGGGACATGATCGGCCACCTCGCCCTATTTGAGCAGATAGCCCATTCGAAGACGACATTCTGGCATCCCGAGTCGGTGCCAGAATCGATGTATGACTACGACGCGGAAAGCTCGGAGGTAGACGAGTGGGCAGGTAGTCTGGCCAGCCTCCTGGGCGACCAATCGTCGCCGGAGGATATCTACACGCAACGGCTCAGTGCTGGCTGGTTCTACTACCGCACCGCTGACGGATCCATCGCCGTTGTTGAGTCCGAAGAACTCGTCGACCTCCTGGAGTTTCTCAAAACCAAGCCCATTGAGGAGATCGCCGGGATCAACGGATTCCTCTACACCGGGAAGGACTTGAACAACTTCGTCCCCCGAGACGCGCTGCAGATCGCGGACCGGATCTTCGAGCAGGGCGGCGCCCTTGCCAATAGCAGCAGCCCTGCAGCCGAAGCCACCGTCATTCCCCTCGAAAACGGCGTCATCTTCGCCAAGGACTACCGGGCCATCCTACTGCGCCACGATACCGGCGTGGCGGGCTTCACCCGCGAACGCTCCCTAGTCCTGGAACGCAACCGGCTCGAACAAGAACGGCTTTTTCCCCCCAGTGAGTTCACATGGGCGGAAGAGGTCGACGGCAGCAGGTTCGAACGACTGATCCAAGATCTGTTTGAGTGGGAACCGGGCGTCCGAGAAGTACGAGCCGTCGGACCCTCGCAGCAAGGCGATGGTGGCCGCGACCTGGTCGTCTCATGGGTCACACCACCTGTGCCTGGTGAGGCGATCACCAAGGGCGACTCTCCCGCCAGGGAGCGACGGATCATCATTCAGAGCAAGGCGCGCAAGCGTAGCGTCGGCCGATCCGACCTGGGTGGCGGAATCCTGGACACCATATTCATGTACCACGCCGAGGGTTATTTCCTTGCTACATCCAGCCAGCCCGCAGTGGCTGTGATCGACCTCCTCGATGAAGTACAGCGGAGGGGCCCCTACTTCACCGGGTGGTGGGGCAGGGTTGAGATCGAGCAACGACTTCGACGCAATCCGCAAGTACTCAAGAGGTACTCGGACATCGTGCGCCCCGCTGGCTACTCAGGTTGAACTCGTAGAGTCTGCTGTCCCGTCTCAGATTGGTTCCTAACGCACGGATCCTGGTCGTTGTCTCATAGAATCGGGTCCGGTGATGCCGTTTCGAACTGCTGCCACGGTCTGCAGGGGTGCGGACTGCCCCGGACCAAGGTCCGCGCGCTGGCGGCGGGACGCCGCAGATTCTGGAAGGATCGTCGCCAGCAGCAACTGGACGGGCGGGGCGCAGGGTGAGGATCAGCAGGATCACGGCACAAGGCTTCTTGTCCTTCGCCGAGCTGAGCATGGACATGGGGCAGGGCCTGACCGTGGTCACTGGCCCCAACGCTGCGGGCAAGTCGAACCTGTGCCAGGTACTCAGTGTTGTATCCGCGTTCCTGGGCCGCCACCTCGATCCGGAGCAGCGCGATCTGCTCTTTCTGTACGAGCAGGCCGGCCACCACGGGGCCCCCGCCTTCACGTTGACGGTCTCCTTCGAACTGGACCAGCAATGGGAACAGGACCTGGTCACCGACTTCGTGAAGGCCTCGTACATCAGCGTCGCCGCCCTGAAACACGACGGGATGGGCCCCAGCACCGAAGCATTGGAGCATGCCGCCGAGACCAGCATCACCACCGACAAAGTGACCGCGCTATTCCACGGCACACTCCGGTTGGACTTCGACTCCCGCCGGCACACTGGCTGGTCCTGCGCCTGGGAGTTCAACTACGGCGAGGACACCTTCCACGTCCAGCTGGAGGGCCCCTGGGCAGAGCAGCTCCGCCCCGGAGTCGCCCAGGGCTGGAAGACCGTAGCCATGGAGCAGGTGACCGAAGATCCCGCGCCTGAACTTGTCGAATTCCCAGCCTTCCTGGACGGGCTTGAGCAGCCGGTCGCGTTCAGCGTGCCCACGCTCAACGACGCGTCCTGCCCACGGCCCGTCTCCATGACCGCGCTCGCCCAGGCGGTCCAGCTGACCGAGCGGCATTCCGTACCCTTCCTCGCCGTGCTCGGGAAGATCTGGGCCGCGGGCGTATCGGTGACCGTCAATCGGCGGCTGCCGGCGCGCCGGCACTTCTCCCTCGATGAACTGAGGGGCGCCCTCGATCTGAGCGACGGCAGCCGCGTCTCGGCCGAGTTGTACAGGCTGAAGAACGGTGCGCGTGATCAGCGCGAGGGCTTCCGCAGAGCCCAGAAGATGTTTCACACCATCACCGGGGCGCGCCTCGAAGTCCAGGCATCTCCCGAGACCGACGGAATGGCCATCGATGTCGTGATCGACACCGGCCACGGTGAACGTCGTGCTGAGTTCAGCGGTGCAGGACTGCAGGAGGCCGTCCTGCTGGCGGTCCTGACCGCTGGTGGGCCCGGCCGCATCATCGTCCTGGACGAACCGGCGGTCCAGATGCATCCGACCATGCAGCGACGTATCGCCACAGCCGCCCTGCGTGACGTACAAGCTCTCCTGATCACCCACAGCGCGGACCTGGTCTCGGTGGCCACGCCGGCCGACCTCAAGCGCATCGTTCGCCTAGCCCCGGGGACAGACGGAGCGACTACTGTCCGGCGCACCTCGGCATCGACCGCTTCACACCTGGCCGGCTGGATCCAGAACCTAGCAGCCGCTGACACCAGGGCCCTGCTCTTCGCTCGCGCCGTGATCCTCTGCGAGGGCGCGTCGGAGACCGGCGCCCTGGGCCAATGGTGGAACACAGCCACCCAGCTAGGGCCGGAGGCGGCCAATGTCCCGCTGCTGGACGTCGGAGGCCAGAACAACTTCGGCGGCTACATCAACTACCTCACCGCCTTCGGCATCCCCTGGGCGGTCATCGCCGACGGGCCAGCCCTGCGCGACAACAGCGCACTCGCCAAACAACTTGCCAAGCAGCGACTTCGACCCCCAAACCCGCCCGACGACGCGAACGACTTCACCGCCTGGACCAACTACTGGAAGTCCGCAGGCGTGTTCACCCTCGCCGACCAGTTCGGCGACGATGGCAGCAAGGCCGGCGAACTGGAGGCGTACCTGCGACGCCTGGACCCCCAGATCTTCGACCAGGCCCAAAGGGACACCACCAGCAAGCCGCGGGTGGGCGCTCTCTTCGCTACCCGCTACCCCCACGGAACACCGCCGGAGGTTGCCGCCCTGTACAAGAACGTGGCCACGCACCTGAGTCTCGACTGACGCTTATACCGCCATACCTGTCTCCCCTGCCTGACCGCTGCTGCGACAACGGTAGGACCCACGTCACCGACAGCGGGCAGATACTGCCAAGCCCAAGCCTGACCCCTCGTTGAGGTTTCGACCGTGGGCGTGAACGCGCTACCGGTCCGCTTGGGTATGCAGTTCACGGGCAAGGGCTGCGTCTCCGCGCATGACGCCCGCCACCTTGTCGTCCACCTCATCCTGCTCGTGCTGCTCCCCGCAGGGGCAAATGCTCCAGCCCTCGGACTCGACCCTCTCCGCCACGGACTCGACCAGTTGCGCCAGCTCGTCCAGCAGTCCGACAGGGATCCCGGTCTCCTCGCCAGCGCGGTCGGCCGCGAGGGCCGCTCCGAGTTCCGTCGCCAGATCCATCGCCTGCGCCGCGGTGCGGCCGTCGCCGTTCAGGCTCGCGTACTTGCCGGCCTGCGCCGCAGCCATGACCAAGCGCCCCAGGACACGGACCGCCGCCGAAACGGTGCGGGCATCGACCCGGACCGGACGCACGGCGTGAACCGCCTCCGCGCCTTCGAGGGTCTGGTCCGAGGCTTTGGCGATCGCGTCCGCCACCGTCTCCGACGTGACCAGGTGGACCGCCTCCTCGGCGTCCATCCCTGTCTGCTGGGCGAGCACGTCGACCATGTACGCGACGACGTCCCGCACTGCCACGGGCTCCACTTCCAGGCCGCGCGTCAGCAGCACGGCGGTCGTCTCCGTTACCAACGCCTTGAACTTCACGGTGCTCTTCACATCCGACACATGGCCCAGCGTAAGAGGTAACCGGCCGCTCCCCCAAAGCGCGGGCTCTTGTCGAGTGCCCACAACGGCGGCACCAGCGAACAGCTGCCCCGAATCACGGCCGCGACAGCGCGCATGGCCCTTCCGCAGGCCTCCCCGGCGACGGCTGCTCGACCACCCTTTGGCCACCCCGTGCTGCCAGCGCTGCACCGCCTCGACCCAAATGGCCACCCCTTGGCCACCCCTTGCCTCCGGCGGCCCTCGGCCGGTCTCCGCCGCCCGCCCACAAAGCGTAAAGAAAAGGAAAAAGACCCAGGTCAACGGGGGTTTGACCTGGGCCTTTGGGGAGCCGCCTTCGGGATTCGAACCCGAGACCTACGCATTACGAGTGCGTTGCTCTGGCCAACTGAGCTAAGGCGGCAAACTGCGCGTAGCCAGAGTGGCGTCAGCAGCGCGGCCAAGTCTACACAGTCCCGGAGGGTGCCTCTGACCAGGGGGAGGGGGTTGTGGGGCGGCGGAGAGGCGGGCGGTGAGGGCGTCGAGGAGGAGGGTGAGGGCGAGTTCGAAGCCGCGGTCGTCGAGGGAGGAGGGGGTGGGACCGAGGAGGGCGGAGTGTTCGAGGGCGTCGGCGAGGGCGGGGTCGTCGGGGCGGCGGGGGGTGAAGCCGGCGGTGTACGTGTACGCGGAGCTGGCGTCGCAGTGGCCGCTGGCCGGAGGCCCGTATCAGTGGGGGCGGAGGCTGATCGGGCCGGCGTACGGGTGGATGAGCGGCTGGGTGTGGCAGTTCGCGGTGATGTTCGGCAACACGACGGTCGCGTATCTGGCGGCACCGTGGGTCTTCGCGTTCTTCGGGGCGACGCCGACGCCCGGGGCGATGGTCGCCATGGCGTTCGGGATCGTACTGGTGTGCGCGCTGGTGAACGCGTACGGGATCACGATCCTGCGGGCGTTCGTGTCGCTGGGGATCGCGGCGGAGGCGGTGGCGTCGGTGCTGGTGGGGCTGTCGTTGCTGCTGTTCTTCCGGGAGCATCCGTTCTCGCTGTTCACGCACACGCTGGGGGCGGAGCAGCTGTCGGGCGGCTCGACGGTGCAGGCGTTCCTGGCGGTGGTGGCCGTGGCGGGGTGGGCGTTCATCGGGTTCGACGCGTGCGTGTCGACTGCGGAGGAGACGAAGGACGCGGGGCGGCAGGTGCCGAGGGCGATGTGGTGGGCGTTGCTGAGCGTGGGGGTCGTGGTGATCCTCAACGCGATGGCGGTGGCGCTGGCGCATCCGCACCCGGCGGACGTGGTGGCGGGCAAGGACGTCGATCCGGTGACGACGGCGGTGACGACGGCCTTCGGGTCGTGGTCGGACAAGCCGTTCGTGGGCGTGGTGCTGGTCGGGTTCCTGGCCTGCGCGATGGCCTCGCAGGGCGGCGCGGCGCGGGGCCTGTACTCGCTGGCCCGGGACGGCGCGTTCCCGTTCTCGCGGCAGGTCAGGAAGGTCAACGGGCGGCAGGCGCCGATCGGCGGGCTGGTCGCGTCGACGCTGGTGAGCGCGAGCGCGCTGCTGCTGGGGATGAACGCGACCGCGATCGGCGCGCTCATCGCCTTCGGTACGGCGGCGACCTTCCTGCCGTTCTTCCTCACGCCGCTGGCCGCGCTGATCGCACGGCTGCGGGGCACCTGGCAGGGACGTAACGGCGACAAGGGCACCGTCCTCAATGTGCTGGCGGTGCTGTGGGCGGGCTTCGAGCTGGTCAACGTCTGCTGGCCGCGCGTCCTGCTCGCGCCGCCCGGCGCGCCCTGGTACCAGGTGTGGGCCGCGCTCCTCGGCACCGGGGTGGTGCTGGGGAGCGGGGCCGTCTACCTGGTCGTCCGGCGGCCGCAGCAAGAGGTCGCGGTTGCGGCGTCAGAGGACGAAGCCGGTCAGCACTTCTTGCCGTCGGCAGGCACGGCACCCTCCAGCAAGTAGCGGTTGACGGCGGTGTCGATGCAGTCGCTGCCCCGCCCGTACGCGGTGTGGCCGTCGCCGTCGTACGTCAGGAGCGTGCCGGAGTCGAGCTGCTCGGCCAGCGACTGGGCCCAGGCGTACGGCGTGGCCGGGTCGCGGGTCGTGCCGACGACGAGGATGGGGGCGGCGCCGCTGGCGGTGATGCGGTGGGCGGTGCCGCTGGGAGCGACGGGCCAGTAGCCGCAGATGAGGCTGGACCAGGCGAGGTTGGCGCCGAAGTGCGGGGAGCTCCGGGTGAAGGAGGGGAGGGCGCGGTCGACGTCGCCGGGGCCGGAGAGGGCGGGGGGAAGGTCGAGGCAGTTCACGGCGGCGTTGGCGTACATGAGGTTCGAGTAGCGGCCGTTGGACGAGCGCTCGTAGTAGGAGTCGGAGAGGCTGAGGAGGCCGCTGCCGTCACCCTTCTTCTCGGCCTTGGTGAGGGCGTTGCGCAGCGTGGGCCACATTTCCTGGTCGTACATGGCCGAGATGACGCCGGTCGTGCCGAGGGCCTCGGTGAGCTTGCGGCTGGTGCCGGTGGGGAGGGGTTTGGCGTCAAGGTCCTTGAAGAAGGCGTCGAGGCGCTTGCCGGCGTCGTCGGCGCTGGTGGTGCCGAGCGGGCAGGTGGCGCGGCGGACGCAGTCCTTGGCGAAGGCGCTGAAGGCGGTCTCGAAGCCGCCGGCCTGGGCGCGGCTGCTCTCCAGGGCGGATACGGAGGGGTCGACGGCACCGTCGAGGACCAGGCGGCCGACGCGGGACGGGAAGAGGCCCGCGTACGTGGCACCGAGGAGGGTGCCGTAGGACTTGCCGACGTACGTGAGCTTCTTGTCGCCCAGCAGCGCCCGGAAGATGTCCATGTCACGGGCGGACTCGACGGTGCTGACGTGCTTGAGGAGCCGGCCGGAGCGCTGCTGGCAACCGGCGGCGAACTTCTTGTCGGCCTGGACGAGGGCGTTCTGCTCGGCGGTGGTGTCCGGGGTGACGTCGGTGGCGGTGAAGGCGTCCATTTCCTTGTCGGACAGGCACTTCACGGGCTCGCTGCGGGCGACGCCGCGCGGGTCGACGGCGGCCATGTCGTAACGGGAGGTGACGGGCGCCGGATAGCCGAGGGCCGCGTACTGCAGGTAGTCGATGGCGGAGCCGCCGGGGCCGCCGGGGTTGACCAGGAGGGAGCCGAGGCGGGAGCCGGGGCCGGTGGCCTTCTTGCGGGCGACGGCGAGCTTGAGGTCGGTGGCGGCGGAGGGCGCGGCGTAGTCCAGCGGGACCTTCATGGTCGAGCACTGGAAGTCGGCCGTGCCGCAGTCGCGCCACTTCAGCTTCTGCCCGTAGTACGGCTTGAGCGCGACGGAGTCCGACGCGTCGGACGAGGGCAGCGCGCTCAGCGATGAGGGCGAGGAGGCGGCGGCGCTGTGGCCCTCGCTCCCGGTGGTGCAGGCGGTGAGCAGCAGCCCGGCGACCGCGATGACGGTGCCGGAGGTGCGGAGCAGGCGCGGGGTGTCCATCAAGGTGCCTCGGTTCCTCCCGTCGGGTGTTTGGGAGCGTATCCGCCCTGGTGGGGCGGAACCGTCCTCCGCCACCCTCGTATGGGTGATTCGGGTCCGTCGAGCTTCTCGGTGAAATAGCCCGCGACGAGGCCGAGCAGGCGGCGACGCGGGGTGATGCCGTCAAGGATGCGTACCTCGGTGAGGTCCCCCATCTCGTCGCGCAGGCGCAGCGCGGCGTCGGCGTGGGCCTCTTCGCCGGAGGGCGTGGCGAGGAGGAAGTCGGTGGTGCTGCGGCGGGGCAGCGCCATGTCGTCGTACGTTCCCGAGACCCCGGCGGCCGCCTGGTAGCGGTCGGGGTGGGTGAGGGCTTCGCGTACGGCGCAGGGCGCCTGGTCGCCGAGGCCGAGCAGGGCGCGGGCGCTGCGGACCGGGGCAAGGCGGTAGCGGTCGGTGACGGCGTCCGGGACCCTGGCGCCGCAGCGGGCGGGCAGGACGACGACGAAGGGGTCGGCCAGGCCGCGGCGGACGTGGGCGTCGAAGGCGCCGAGCAGACCGGGGGCGTCGTCCTGCGCCATGTAGGCCACGACGTACGGGAAGTCGAGGCCGGCGGCGCTCGGGTAGTCGTACTGCGGCGGCAGCCAGACCCGGGTGCCGTCGGCGAACCGCTGCAGGGCGCCGCCCGCGGGGTGCGCGACGGTGCGGGGCGGGCCGGGGTCGGGGTCGGGGGCGGCGTTCCGCCGGGGGCGCACAGGAGGTGCGGGGTCTCGCGCAGGAGCGGGCCCGGCCACAATGTGCGCCGGGCGTGCGCCCCCCGACGCGCCGCCCGAGCCGCCGCCCAGGCTGACGCCCGAGCCGACGCCCGAGCCCACGCCCGGCCCCCAGCAGATCGCCCCTGCCGCCACACCAGCCGCCACCGCCGCCCCGGTCGCACGCAGCACCGTCCCGGCGTACGCCACCGGAAGCTCGTACGGCCGGCCGGCCCGTTCCGCCCACCAGTGCCGCAACGCCGAGCGGGCGAGGACGGCAGTGGCGACGGAGCCGAGCACAGCGGTGAGCAGCGGGAGGAGCTCGACCACGTTGACGTACCACCTCGGGGACGGGGGCGCTGGTCAGCAGCCTGCGTCACACCCCGCCGCCCGCCCGGCGCCGACGCGGCGGGTGGGGCCCGTCGGCGGCGCGATGATCACCCGAACGAGGGACCCAACGCGGCACCCGGAGCCGTGAGCGGCCTCACCCCGCCCGCAGCGCCAGCGCCATCGCCTCGACCGCCAGCAGCGGCGCCACATTGCGCTCCAGGGCCTCCCGGCAGGCCAGGATCGCCTCGATACGCCGCAGGGTGTGCTCCGGGCGGGAGCCGGAGGCGATGCGGTCGATGGCCTCGCGCGACTCGACGTTGGCGATCGCGACGCCGGTGCCGAGCTGGAGGGCGAGCACGTCGCGGTAGAAGCCGGCGAGGTCGATGAGGGCCAGGTCGAGCGTGTCGCGCTGCGTACGGGTGGACCGGCGCTTCTGGCGGTCCGCGAGGTCCTTCATCACCCCGGCCGTGCCGCGCGGCATCCGGCTCCCGGCGCCGGCCGAGGCGCCCATCGCGGCGCGCAGCTCCTCCGTCTCCTTGCCGTCGACGGCCTCCGCCACCTGCTTGGCGTCCTCCGACGCGGCGTCCACCAGCTCCTGGGCCGCCTTGAGGCAGCCGCCGACGTCGGCCACCCTCAGCGGCATCCGCAGCACCGCCGCCCGCCGCTCCCGCGCCCGCGCGTCGGTCGCCAGCCGCCGGGCCCGCCCGATGTGGCCCTGCGTGGCGCGGGCGGCGGCCTCCGCGACGGCGGGCTCGATCCCGTCCCGCCGGACGAGCACCTCGGCGACCGCCTCCACCGGCGGCGTACGCAGGCTGAGGTGCCGGCACCGCGAGCGGATCGTCGGCAGCGCGTCCTCGACGGAGGGCGCGCAGAGCAGCCACACGGTGCGGGGCGCGGGCTCCTCGACGGCCTTGAGCAGCACGTTTCCGGCGCCCTCGGTGAGGCGGTCGGCGTCCTCCAGGAGGATGACCTGCCAGCGGCCGCCGGCCGGGGAGAGGGAGGCGCGGCGCACCAGGTCGCGGGTGTCCTTCACGCCGATGGAGAGCCCCTCGGTCCGGACCACCTCGACGTCGGCATGCGTCCCGATCAGCGTCGTATGGCAGCCGTCACAGAATCCGCACCCCGGCGCACCGCCCAGCGCCCGGTCCGGGCTCACGCACTGCAGGGCCGCCGCGAAGGCCCGGGCCGCGGTCGAGCGCCCGGAGCCGGGCGGGCCGGTGAACAGCCAGGCGTGCGTCATCTTCGACGCGGCGGGGTGTTCCTGTCCCGCTGCCACGGCCGTGACGAAGGCGTCCGCGTCCCGCGCGGCGGCGGACAGCTGCGCCGTCACCCGGTCCTGTCCGACCAGGTCGTCCCATACCGCCATCGCCGACCGTCCTCCGGTGTCCCCGCTACGTCCACCCCATTGTCGGGTACGGCACCGACAGCCGGCCCCGTCAGCCGGGTGCCCGCGCCCCGAGGTGGCTCGCATACGCTCCCTCCATGCGCCCCGCCCGCCCTGTCGGCGCCGTCACCCGCGGCACCACGAACCCGAACCGGCTGCGCCGGATGGACCGGTGGATCGCGGCGACCTACGGCACCGCGCTGCGCCGGGCAACGGATCCGGTGGCGGTGGACCTGGGCTACGGGGCGGCGCCATGGACGGCGGTGGAACTGCTGACGCGGCTGCGCGCGGGGGTGCGCCCGGACGTCCGGGTGGTCGGCATCGAGATCGACCCGGCGCGGGTGGCGGCCGCCCAGCCGTACGTACGGGACGGGCTGACCTTCGCGCACGGCGGTTTCGAGGTCCCGCTGCCCGGCGGGGAGCGCCCGGCACTCATCCGCGCGGCCAATGTGCTGCGCCAGTACGACGAGGACGAGGTCGCCGCGGTATGGGCGCGGCTGAGGGCGCGCCTCGCACCCGGCGGGGTGCTCGTCGAGGGCACCTGCGACGAGATCGGCCGCCGCCATGTCTGGGTGGCCCTCGGGCCGGAAGGGCCCCGGACGGTGACCTTCGCGACCCGCCTGGGCTCGCTCGCCCGCCCCTCCGACCTGGCGGAACGCCTTCCGAAGGCGTTGATCCACCGCAATGTGCCGGGCGAGCCGGTGCACGCCTTCCTCAGCGACTTCGACCGTGCGTGGGCGGCGGCGGCGCCGTACGCCTCGCTGGGGGCGCGGCAGCGCTGGATCCGGGCCGTACGGACGCTGGCCGAGGCGGACCACTGGCCTGTGGTGGACGGGCCGTCGCGCTGGCGGCAGGGCGAAGTGACGGTGCGCTGGGAGGCCTTGGCGCCCCACGCGCCCCACGCGCCCCGAACACCGCGCAGCTGATTCCAAATTGCGGCCCGGCGTGGCACCATCCGCAGCGGATGTGACGATCCGTCAGAAACAGAACGGGTGCCCGCATGCGACGACGACGTACGACCACGACCTGGCTCGCGGCAGCCTGCGCCGCCACCCTGCTCGCCGGGACGACGACCACCAGCGCCCACGCCGACCACGCCCGCCCTCGCACCCTCGCCGAGGTCCGTACGCAGGTCAACGAGCTGTACCGAAAGGCGGAGGTCGCCACGGACGCGTACAACGCGGCCCACGAGAAGGTGATCCAGCAGCAGAAGGACATCGTCACCCTCGCCAAGGCCATCGACAAGGCGCAGACCAAGCTCACGACGCTCACCGCCCAGGCCGGCGCGCTCGCCGCCGCCCAGTACCGCAGCGGCGGCACCGGCGCCCTCGACCCGGAACTGCAACTGCTCCTCGGCGGCGACACGGACGCCGGCACCGCCCTGGACGGCGCCGCGCTCACCGAGAAGGCGGCCCATGCCGCGAACACCACGATCAGCGAGCTGACGACGACCACGTCCGAGCTGGACACCTACGCGAGCGCCGCCACCGCCGAGCTGGCGAACCTCACCAAGGCCCAGCAGGACACGGCCGACGCGAAACAGCAGATCACCACCCGGCTCGCCCAGGCGAAAGCCCTGCTGTCGACCCTCCAGGCCCAGCAGAAGGCCCGCCTCGAACGCCTGGAGGACGAGGCGGCCTACCAGTCGCAGATCACCTGGCTCAAAACCGACGCCGCCTCCCAGCTGACCCGGAAGGCCGGCACCGCCACCGCCCAGGGCAAACAGGCCGTCGCCTATGCCACCGCCCAGCT
Source organism: Streptomyces sp. NPDC059373 (assembly GCF_042751495.1). Lineage (NCBI taxonomy): Bacteria > Bacillati > Actinomycetota > Actinomycetes > Kitasatosporales > Streptomycetaceae > Streptomyces > Streptomyces sp. NPDC059373. The sequence continues at coordinate 379,739 of NZ_JBHYXC010000003.1, forward strand.
CGGCAAACCGTACGAATGGGGCGCCGAGGGCCCCCGCGGCTTCGACTGCTCGGGCCTGACGGAGCAGGCCTGGAAGGCGGCCGGCACCACCATCCCGCGCACGGCGGAGCAGCAGTGGCGGCAGCTCCCGCACGTCCCGGTGGCCCGGATGCGCCCGGGTGACCTCGTCGTCTACTACGACGACGCCAGCCACGTCGCCATCTACATCGGCGACGGCGCGATCATCCAGGCCCCGCGCCCGGGGCGGACCATCACCGTGGCAGGGGTCGGATCGATGCCGATCCTGGGCGTCGTACGTCCCGGTTCGACCCTGTGACCTGCGCCATGCGAAGACAGTCGTCAAACGTGACGTTGGTCATGTCCAGTTCGTCCCATGAGAGGCGAAATCCCCTGCTGAGAGGCGCATATGACACAGGCGGTTTACCGTCAGCTCTCCCACCGCACCACCCGCTGCCGCTATGGTCGCCAGTCAGCGCAGCACCCTCGGGGGGAGGGAAGGAACATCCGATGTCCGCAACAGAGGTCCCCCGCGCCTCCGTGCCAGGCCCGCGCCAGGAGTCCCTGGCCGACGGCCGGACCTCGGCTGCCCTCACGCTGCTGGCGATCGGCGACGACCCGGCCGGCGCCTTCACCGTCCCCGACATGCTCGACGTCTCCGGCACCCGCGTCCGTATCCGCCGGGCCCGCAACCTCACCGAGGCCGAGCGGCTGCTGAAGGACGACGTCAACTGCATCCTCCTGGACCTCGACCTCGCCGGTGAGACCGGCCTGGACCTCGACAGCCTGCGCCACGTCCTGCGCCTCGCGCCCCGCACCGCCGTCCTGGTCCTGACCAGCAGCGGCGAGACCGACGCCGAGCGCGCCGCCGAGGCGGTCCGGATCGGCGCGCAGGACTACCTCACCCGCGACGAGCTCGACCCCTCCCACCTCACCCGCGCCATCCGCTACGCGGTCGAGCGCAAGCGCGCCGACCTCACCCAGCGCCAGCTCGCCGAGACCCGCCTCCTCGCCCAGGAGAACTCCCGCCTGGAGCGCGGCCTGCTGCCCGTGCCACTACTCGCCGGCACCGAGGACTGGCTGACCTTCGCCTCGCACTACCGCCCGGGCCGCAGCCGCGCCCTGCTCGGCGGCGACTTCTACGACACCGTACGGACCCCCGACGGCACCGTTCACGCCATGATCGGCGACGTCTGCGGCCACGGCCCCGACGAGGCCGCGCTCGGCGTCGAGCTGCGCATCGCCTGGCGCGCGCTCACCCTCGCCGGGCTGAGCGGCACCGTACTGCTGTCCACGCTCCAGCAGGTCCTGGAGCACGAGCGCGCCGACGACGAGATCTTCGCGACCCTCTGCGCCCTCGACATCGCACCCGACGGCCGCACCGCCGACCTCTACCTCGCCGGCCACCCCTCCCCGCTCCTCTCCCGCCCCGGCGAGGTACCGAGCCTGCTGCCGTACGAGCACGGGGGCCCCGCCCTCGGACTGCTGGCGGACGCCGACTGGGACGGGGAGCGGATCGAGCTGGGCGAGGCGTGGAGCCTGATGCTCTACACGGACGGCCTCATCGAGGGCCACACCGGCGAGGGCACTCAGCGCCTCGGCCAGGACGGCATGGTCCGGCTCATGGCCGTCCACCTGGCGGCAGGGCTGCGCGGTGAGCAGCTGCTCGACGCGGCGGTCACCGAGGTGCGCGATCTCAACGGCGGAGAGCTGACGGACGACGTGGCGCTCGTCCTGCTCGACCGGGGCCAGGCCGCCCCGGCGCTCGGGCTCGGGCTCGGCTAGCGGTTGAAAGGCCCGTACGGGCCGTCGCTGCTGCTGCCACCACGACGCCGGCGGGGGCCGGTGATCTCCCTGACCGCGGGGCGTACGTCGACCATGTACACGATCGTGGCGATCAGGCCGAAGATCTGCAGGAAGAGAATCCCGTACACACTGACCGCCACGGCCAGGCCGAGGATGATCAGCCAGAAGCTCTTCTTCTGCTTGTCCGCCGCGCGGTAGGCGTCCTGGCGACGGATCGCCGCGTCGATGAACGCGAACGCCGTGAACAGCACCAGGGCGATCGAGGCCCAGCCCAACAGATTGTTGAACCCTTGCACCAGCATGCCGTCCACCTCCGTCGTCGGCTCCACCGTACCCGTTGAACGGGCCGGGCACGCATGGCGTGCCCGGCCCTCTGTCACGGTCTCGCAACCGTCACCGCCGACCCATTACTGGGCGGGTTACTGGCCGGGCTTGGGCGCGGTCTTCTTCGGCGTGGCCTTCTTCGCGGTGGGCTGCGGCTTCTTCGCAGGCTCAGCGGGAGCCGCCGGGGCGGGCGCCTTCACCGGCTCGGGCTCGATCGCGATGGCGACCTCCTCCACCTGGTCGGCGGCCTCGCCGCGCCAGGTCGCCACGGCACCCTTGCCGCGCTCGGCCAGCCCGTCGTACGTCTCCCGGGCCTTGACCGCGTACTCCGCCGCCCGGCCGACCTGCTGCAGCGCGAAGTCCTGCGCGGCCTCGCGCAGCTTCTTCACGTCGCCGTCGATCGTCCCCAGCAGCTCGCTGACCTTGGCCTGCGCCTTGGTCTGCGCCTCCTTGGCCTGCGCGGTGACCTTCTCCTGCACAGCCTTGGGGTCGGTGCCGCGCACCTTGTCGATCCGCTGCGGCGCCTCCGCCTTCAGCTTCTCGAACAGCGGCGGGACCTCCTTCAGCTTCTCCGCGGCGAGGTCGGCGGTGCCGGCCAGCGCGTAGAGCGGCGTCGGGTCCTTGAACGTTTTCACGATGTCTTCGGTGATCGCCATGAGGGTTTCTCCCGTGGTGAGGGTTTTCGGCGTTGTCCGGTCTGCTATCGATCTGCTATCCAGCAGCCGCGGCGTCATCGCCACTGCCACCGGTCGTCCTCGGCTTCAGCACGGCCACAGCCTTCTTCGCCGCCTTCTTCGCCACCCGCTTGCGCGGCGGCACCGGCGCCTTCGGCTGATCCTCGTCCACGGAGCCGTTCTCCTTGCGGAACGACTCGTAGATCTGCAGCAGCACCTGCTTCTGCTTCTCGTTGATCGCCGTATCCGCCAGAATCGCGGCCCGCAGCTCCAGCCCCTCCTGGTCCCGCTCGTCCAGGATCCCCGCCTGCACGTACAGGGTCTCGGCCGAGATGCGCAGCGCCTTCGCGAGCTGCTGCAGGATGTCCGCGCTGGGCTTGCGCAGCCCCCGCTCGATCTGACTGAGGTAGGGGTTCGACACCCCTGCGGCGTCAGCGAGTTGACGCAGCGACAACTGCGCGTTACGGCGCTGCTCGCGCAGGTACTCGCCGAGGTTGCCGACGTTCAGTGAAGCCATGCTTCGATAGTGCCTCGTAGTGCTAACTATTGCAAGCGCATCGCTTGCAAATGGCTTACGCGGCGGTGCCGGATCGCCTGAGCCTCGCAGAGCTGGTTGTCCGTTCCCGTTGTATCTGCGGTTTCCCGCCGGGTCTGCGATGCGAAGTGAACGAGTCCCGGGCGACCTGCGCAGCAAGCTGCCCCCGCCACTGCCCGCGACGTTCGGCCGCGACACAGCGGTGCCCTGGCTGCCCAATGCGTTGTTCAACCTCCTGCCCCAGCGAACTCGTCGCCCTATTGTTGGCTGATGCGTGCACACCAAATTGACCGACCGGCCGATCTCGACGTGGTCCGTGAGTCCTATGACCGGGTGGCCGACAACTACGCCGAGATGGTGGCGACGACGGGAATGGGCGACATCCGTCGCCATCCCTGGCTCAAGGCATCGATCGACGCTTTCGCCGACACCGTGAGCGAACTCGGGCCTGTCCTCGACGTCGGCTGCGGGCCCGGGACGGTGACCGCCTACCTCGCCGAACGCGGACTCGACGTGTCCGGAGTCGATCTCTCACCCGGCATGATCGAAAACGCCCGCCGTCTGTATCCGCACTGCCGCTTCAGCGTCGCCTCCGCCACCGACCTCAGCCTCGAAGAGGCGTCCCTCGGCGGCGTACTCGGGTGGTGGTCACTGTTCAACCTCCCGCGCGGCGTCCTTCCTCAGGTCCTCGCCCTGTTCGCGCGGGCTCTGAAGCCGGGCGGACACTTCATCACCGGAACGCACGTCGGCGACGAGGACGCGGTGCGCACGGAGGCCTACGGAGGTGTGTCCGTCCGCTGGACGACGCACAAATGGCGGCCGGAACAGTTCGTCGGCTTGATCGAGCAGGCCGGACTGCGCCCCGTCGCCGAACTTCGGCTCCCGGCAGATGAGTTCAGCGGGCCGGGTCTGGTCGTCATGGCCGAGCGCCCCGCCTGAGGATTAGGCGCCGGAGGCGGCACGGGGGCTCGTGCCGGGACTCATGACCTGGCGCCTACCGCTGGCAGAAAACCGTTGGGCGTTTCTACAGCGTGGGGAAGCATGAAGCATGCAACCCGATGAGTGGCACCTCACCGAAGACGTCGACGACTTTCTCGCCCGAGCCGGAGACTTCCTGCGTTCGCGCCCGGCCCTGCACAACACGCCGCTGACGGCGATCGAGAAACTGCGAACAAGCCGGGCGGACGCACACGGCGCCGAAGCCACCGTCTTCGGCCGACTGGAGTCAGCAGGCGAGGTCCGCGCCATCTTTTACCGCACTCCGCGCGGCCGCCTGACCCTCACCCCGCTCTCCCCCGAGCAGGCCGACACCCTCGCCACTCACCTGGCTGACCTCGACCACTCCCCCTCCGACGTCATCGCGGACTACGACACCGCCACCGCTTTCGCCGAAACATGGCAGCGGCACACAGACGCAGCGCCGGTACCCTTCTGGCGGACTCTTCTCTACCGTCTCGGCAGGCTCACCCCACCGCAGCCGCGCCCAGAAGGCCGGAGCCGCGTCGCGGGCGAGGAGGACCATGAGCAAGTCGTGTGCTGGTGCCGTGAGTTCTGCGTCGACGTCGGAGAGCACGTCTCCATAGACGCCATTGACGCCGGCTCCTGGGCCGACACACGTTTCGCGGACAAGCACTTCACCTTCTGGGAGACCCTGGAGGGCATTCCCGTCTCCATGGCGGGCTCGACGTCGATGGTCGGCGGCATGGTCCGAGTGGACCCCGTCTACACCCCGGCCCACCTCCGCGGTCGCGGCCACGCGGGCGCCGTGACGCTCGAGGTGAGCAGAGCCGCGCTGGCCGCAGGCGCGACGGACGTCGTCCTGTTCGCGGACCCGGCCAACCCCACCAGCAACGCCCTCTACCAGCGCATCGGATACGTCCCGGTTACCGCCTTCGCCGGGTACACATTCTCCTATGACGAACCAGAAGCCGGTGAAGAACTGACGAACTTGCGGGGCAGGAGACCAGCAGCAAGATCACACGATTAGTTGGCGTGCCCACGATGCCCTCCGGGTGATCGCGCCGGACTGACGCGGACGCGGCCTGGGTGGAGTTCGAGGCAGGGCTGCCGGTGCGGGGGTTTCCGTCGTATCGCGGGCAGCGGCATTTCCCGGGGTTGTACTGGTCGGCGACGACCGACGGGCACGTGGCGTCGAGTCCTGGCTGGAGCGGGATCACGCGATGCTGCTCGACTTCACACCGGAGGGGACGGGGCTTCTGTCGCAGCCGTTGTGGCTGTTCTGGAAGGACGAGCGGGGCAAGCGGTGGGAGACGGCACCGGCGGTCCCGGCCAGGTGCTTCTCGTTATCCGTGCCGGCCGGGCTGGTAGTCGCCGGCGGGCTGCTGGGTGACGACGTTCCCGCGGTTGAAGGCGTTGATGACGGCGATGACGCACACCAAGGCGGCGAGCTGGTCCTCGTCGTAGTGCTTGGCGGCATTCGCCCAGACCGCGTCGGTGACACCACCGGCCGCGTCGGCGATGCGGGTGCCCTGCTCCGTCAGCTCCAGGGCAGCGCGCTCGGCATCGGTGAACACCGTGGCCTCCCGCCAGGCCGCGACCAGGTTGAGGCGGGTGGAGGTCTCCCCGGCGTGCGCGGCCTCCTTGGTGTGCATGTCGATGCATCCGGCGCAGCCGTTGATCTGACTGGCGCGGAGCATCACCAGCTCGCGCGTCGCGGCCGGCAGCGTCGAGTCCGCGAGCACCGTGTGCGCCGCGATGATGTGCTTCAAGGCCTTGGCTGCGACCGGGCTGGCCATGAGGTTCAATCGAGCGTCCATGGTGCACTCCTGTGTCGTTGCTGGTGGCTACACCTCTTTGACGGAACAGCTCGGCAAGATGTGACATCAACGAATGTGAATCGGCCCCGTGACGTCCGCCAGTTCGATCGGCAGCGGATGCTCCCGCAGCCGCTGACACCACGTCGGACTCGCACAGCTACGGCAGAACGCGGCCGATGTGCTTCAGGAATGCCGGGTGGGCCCGACCACGAGCGCACGAATGGTGTTCCATCCGCCCCCGCTGGGTTGGGCCGTCGCCACGATGTCGCGCTTCCCGTCACAACGGACCACCCCCTTCCGGGCCGCGCTCAACTGACGGCAGGGCCGAACCACTTGGGCAGCCGGCTGAGCAGATCCTGCTGATCTTCACCGACCCACGCCACGTGGCCGTCCGGCCGCAGCAGCACCGCGGGCACGTCCAGTTCCTCGCTGACGTCGACGACGTGGTCGACCCGATCCGCCCAGCCCGCCACCGAGAGCCGGCCGGTCTGGTCGAGCAGCAGTCCGCGGCCGCCGTGCATCAGCTCGTAGAGGCGCCCGCGCTTCAGCTTCATGTCCCGCATCCGCCGGCCGAGCAGTTCATGCCCCTCACCGAAGTCGTAGCGGATTCCGACCGCGGTGATCATCTCGGTCACGTACCGGTTCACCTCCTCGAAGTCCATCAGCTTCGAGAACAGCTCCCGCAGCGCGGTCGCACCCGGATCGGTACCCAGCAGCGTGATCTGCGCGCGGGTGTTGTCCAGCACGCGGGCGCCCACCGGGTGCCGTTCGGCGTGGTAGCTGTCCATCAGCCCTTCCGGTGCCCAGCCGTTGACCGCGGCGGCCAGCTTCCAGCCGAGGTTGAACGCGTCCTGCACGCCGAGGTTGAGCCCCTGCCCGCCGGTCGGCGGGTGGATGTGCGCCGCGTCGCCGGCCAGCAGCACCCGGCCGACCCGGTAGCGCTCGGCCTGCCGGGTGGCGTCGCCGAAGCGGGACAGCCAGCGCGGTGAGTGCACGCCGAAGTCGGTGCCCGCGACCGCCCGCAGCTGCTGCTTGAACTCCTCGAGGGTCGGCGCGGTCGCGCGCTCGGCCACGCTGTCGGCGGGCACTATGACGCGGTACGTCCCGTCCCCGTTGGGGATGGTGCCGAACCGCAGTTGGGTCTTGCGGACCTCCTCGACGACGGCGGCAACCGCGGCCGGATCCTCGGTCATCTCCATATCGCCCAGCAGCGTCTCGACCTTGGCGGGCTCGCCGGGGAAACCGACGCCGAGCCCCTTGCGCACCACACTGCGGCCGCCGTCGCACCCGACGAGGTAGCGCGAGCGCAGATGCGTGCCGTCCGCCAGCTCGACGCTCACCCCGGCCCCGGCCCCGTCATCGGACTGACTCAACCCGACCACTTCGCAGCCGCGCCGGATCTCGGCACCGAGTTCGAGGGCACGCTCGTTGAGCAGCCGCTCGGTGACCGGCTGCAGGGTGGAGAGGCCGTACGGGTGCGCCGTGTCCAACCGGTCCGGCCACGGCTTGAGGATGCCGCCGAAGAAACCGCCGACCTGGAACTTCTCACTGACCGCGAGGAACCGGTCCAGCAGGCCACGCTGGTCCATCATCTCGACGCTGCGCGCGTGCAGGCCGCGCCCGCGGGTCTCCTTGGTCGGCTCGGTCAACTTCTCCAGCACGAGCACGTGCACGCCGTGCAACCGCAACTCGCCGGCCAGCATCAAGCCGGTCGGTCCGCCGCCGACCACGATCACGTCAATCATCAAAACGCCCATTCAACGACATTGGATTTCGGCCGGCCGCTCCGCGCAGTCCGGCGACGGCACGCACACCCGCACCTCCGCGCCAAGTCCCCGCAACCGCACCGCGAGTCCCACCGGCGGTTCGGCGTTCCCGCGCAACCGATACGTCGACAAAAGCGCAGGTACTTCGCGAATCCCTGATTTCCGCAGGTTCTGGCCTTGGCCGACCATCTTGCGGCATGACCCGGGCCTTGCCGCAAGCCCCCCGGCGCGCTATAAGTTGAGAGTGGCAAGGAGTGGGTAGCCTCCTTTCCGTGCTCCCGGGGATCTGCTGATTGCTGTCGCCCGGCTTGTCGCCGGAGAGGCATACGGGAGGCGCTGCGGCTATCCCACGAGTGTCTGGGTGCCGAGGACGGCGAGCAGCGCGAGCCGTTCGGCGTCCTCTGTGCCGGGCTCGGCTGTGTAGATCATGATGCGCAGGTCGCTGGCCGCCACACTGAGCACATCGCAGTCCAGCGTCACAGGGCCCACCTGCGGGTGCTCGATGGTCTTGCGGGTGCCCTCCTGCCGGCCGACGGCGCCCGCATCCCACAGCTCGGCGAACCGGCCGCTGTTCGTGCGCAACTCCGCGACCAGGCGCCGCAGATGCTGGTCGGCCGGATACCGGCCGACGGTCGCGCGCAGGTCGGCGACCAGTCCGGCCTCGAACGCGCGCTGCTCCTCCGGGGTGTGCAGGGCCCGGCCGGCCGGACCGAGGAAGTTGCGCCACACTCCGTTGCGTTCATTGCCATGCCATCCGGACGGATCGCCCATCAGCGCCGCGTACAGCGGGTTGGCCAAGAGCAGCGTCCAGGCCGCGTCGAAGACCCCGACAGCGGTTCCGGCCAGCCTGTCCAGCAGCCGGTGAACGCTCGGGGTGATGTACGCGGGCACCGTTTCGGGTCCCGGCGGCACGAGCCCGGCCATCCGGAACAGGTGCGCGCGCTCGTCCACCGACAGGCGCAGCGCCCGGGCCAGGGCCTCGACGACCTGGGCCGACGGGTTGGTCGCCCGGCCCTGTTCGAGGCGGGTGACATAGTCGACGGAGATCCCGGCCAGCAGGGCCAGCTCCTCGCGGCGCAGTCCGGCCGCCCGCCGGTGTCCGCCGGCGGCCAGCCCAGCCGTCTCAGGCGGGACCCGGTCCCTCCAGCGCCGCACCGCCTGCCCGAATTCCGTCGCCGTCATGCCACCAGTGAACACCGTCGACCGGGGGACTTGCCTGGTACCCGCAGTCCCAGGATGGCGAGAGGGCTGGCTGACCACACCGCCGCGCGGGAACCTGGGGGCATGACGACAACACTGATCACCGGAGCGAACAAGGGCCTGGGTTTCGAGACCGCCCGCCGACTCATCGCGGCAGGTCACACCGTCTACATAGGCAGCCGGGACGCCGAACGCGGGCGCCGGGCCGCCGAGCAGTCGGGGGCACGGCTGGTCGTCCTCGACGTCACCGACGACGCCTCCGTCGCGGCCGCGGCGAAGACCGTCGAAGCCGACGGCGGGCTGGACGTGCTCGTCAACAACGCCGGCATCGAAATGCGGCTCGACGACAACAGCGTGATTGGCGCCGCGGACCTGACCGCCGACATGATGCGGTCGGTGTTCGAGACCAACGTCTTCGGCGTCGTACGCGTCACCCACGCGTTCCTTCCGCTGCTGCAGCGCTCCGCCGCCCCCGTCGTGGTCAACGTCAGCAGCGGCCTGGCCTCGCTCACCCGGGTCACGGCCCCCGGCACACCGACGCACGCATACCCGGGCGTTGCCTACCCGACGTCGAAAACCGCGGTCAACATGATCACCGTGCAGTACGCGAAGGCGTTCCCCGGCATGCGGATCAACGCCGTGGAGCCCGGCTACACCGCGACCGACCTCAACGGGAACTCAGGCACACAGACCGTCGAAGAGGGCGCCGAGATCATCGTCCGCATGGCCCAGGTAAGCCCCGACGGCCCCACCGGAGGCTACTTCGCCGCCGAGGGGCCCCTCCCCTGGTGACTGCGCGCTCGGCGCAGGTGAGCCGGTCCCGGCCGTTCTACGCCGACCATGCGGCCGCGTACGACCTGCTGATCACCGATCCCGTGGGCCGGAGTCGGGCGGACGACGTCCGATCGGCTGTTCGTCGTCGCTGTTCGTGGAGTACGGGGCGGCGCTGCGCCCCCCGAAGGCGCCGGGTTGGCCGAACACGCCGCCACCGTCCGGAACATTGCGGACTGAAACTGACCGCAAGGCCTCGTACCTTCGAGACAAGGAAAGACGCACGACGAAAGCAAGAGGTGTACGCCATGCCGACCTTGGTACCCGCGGAGACAGACGAGCGTGACGGCCTGCTCAAGTTCCTGGACGCCCAGCGCGGCGGCCTGCGGCGGGCCGTTCTCGGCCTCACCGAGGAGCAGGCGACGACCCGGGCCAGCGCGAGCTCCCTCACCCTCGCCGGCCTGATCAAGCACGTCGCCCGCACCGAGGAGGTCTGGGTTCAGGGCACCCTGATGGGCCGCCCCGAATTCACCGGGAACGAGGCGGACTACGTCAGCGGCTTCCAGCTCCTCCCCGACCAGGGCGAGACCCTCGCCTCCGTCCTCGCCCGCTACGACGCCGTCGCCCGCGCCACCGAGGAGGCCGTCAACAGCCTCCCCGACCTCGAAGTCACCGTCGCACTCCCCGAGGCCCCCTGGTACCCGCCCGGCATGAAGGTGTCGGCCCGCTGGATCCTCCTCCACCTCATCGAGGAGGTCGCCCGCCACGCCGGCCATGCGGACATCGTCCGCGAGTCCCTCGACGGCAGGACGGCATTCGAGCTCGTCGCCGAGTCCCTCGCGCAGGAGGGACAGCACTGACCCTGCCGGCTCACGGCACGGCTACCGGGCCCCGAACGAGACGGACGTGGATGGACCCGAAGGCGGTGGAGGGGTGAGGACGCGGCTGCCGCCCCACACGGGGGCGGCAGCCGCGTACCGACTGCTCAGCGGGCGGAGAGCTCCGCGGCGACCAGCTCCGCGATCTGGACGGCGTTGAGGGCCGCGCCCTTGCGGAGGTTGTCGTTGGAGAGGAAGAGCGCGAGGCCGTGCTCGACGGTCTCGTCGACCCGGATGCGGCCGACGTACGCGGGGTCCCTGCCGGCGGCCTGCAGCGGCGTCGGGATCTCGGAGAGCTCGACGCCGGGGGCCTTCGCCAGCACCTCGTAGGCGCGCTCGACGCTGATCGGACGCTCGAAGCGGGCGTTGACCTGGAGCGAGTGGCCGGAGAAGACGGGGACGCGGACGCAGGTCCCGGAGACCTTGAGTGCGGGGATCTCGAGGATCTTCCGCGACTCGTTGCGGAGCTTCTGCTCCTCGTCGGTCTCGAAGCTGCCGTCGTCGACGATCTTGCCGGCCAGCGGCAGCACGTTGAAGGCGATCGGGCGGGCGTAGACCCCGGGCTCGGGGAACTCGACCGACTCGCCGTCGAAGGTCAGCTGGTCGGCGGTCTCCACGACCTTGAGGGCCTGCTGGTGCAGCTCGGCGACACCGGCGAGGCCGGAGCCGGAGACGGCCTGGTAGGTGGTGGCGACCAGCGCGGCCAGCCCGGCCTCCTCGTGCAGCGCCTTGAGGACCGGCATGGCGGCCATCGTGGTGCAGTTGGGGTTGGCGATGATGCCCTTGGGGCGGTCCGCGATCGCGTGCGGGTTCACCTCGGAGACGACCAGGGGGACGTCGGGGTCGAGCCGCCAGGCGGAGGAGTTGTCGATCACGACCGCACCGGCCGCCGCCACCTTGGGCGCCAGCGCCTTGGAGGTCGCGCCGCCCGCCGAGAAGATGACGATGTCCAGACCGCTGTAGTCGGCGGTCTCAGCGTCCTCGACGACCACCTCGCCGTCCTTCCACGGCAGCGTCCGCCCGGCCGAGCGGGCCGACGCGAACAGCCGCAGCTGCTCCACCGGGAAGTCGCGCTCGGCCAGCACCTTCCGCACGACCCCGCCGACCTGGCCGGTTGCTCCGACGATTCCGATCCTCATCGCGTCTGTCCCGTCTCTCCGATCAGTGCGTACGTACCGTCCCGAGTATCCCCTGCTGCGGCAAGTGCACGGAGGGCCGTCTCACGCGCTGGGCCCCCGGCGGCCAGCAGCGGCAGCCGGACGGCCGGTGTCGGGATGCGGCCCTGGGCGTGCAGCACGGCCTTGATCACGGTCGGGTTCGGCTCCGCGAACAGCGTGGCCGCCATCGCCGACAGCTCATACCCGAGCCCCGGCTCGTACGCCTTCGCCAGCCGCGCCCACCGCCGGGTCCCGAGGTGCGCCGCCGCCAGAATCCCGCCCGGCGCGCCCATCGCGAACAGCGCCGGCGCGAAGACGTCGTCCCCGGCGTAGAGCGGGACCTCCCTGACCAGCGCCACGGTGTCGGCGTCGATGCCGCCGACCGCGTGCTTGAAGCCGATGATCCCGGGGATCGCGGCGAGCGCCCGAACCGTCGCCCGGCTCAAGGTCTGCCCCGTCCGGTACGGGATATTGTAGACAATCAACGGAACCGCCGAAGCCGCGGCCACCCGCTCGAAGTGCGCCACCACCCCCGCCTCCGACGGCCGCGTGAAATACGGCACCGTCACAAGAGCCGCGTCCGCCTCCAGCCCCGCGACCTCCGCTTCCGTCCCCCGGGTGTCATTGGACCCGGCCCCGACCGTGAAATGCGCCCCGCGCTCGCGGCACACCCGGCCCACAACCTCCCTGACCGCAGCCCTCTCGCCCTCATCGAGCGCCGCCGCCTCCGCCGTCGTCCCCAGCGCCACCAACCCGGCGGCCCCTTCGTCCAGCAGCCCCTGCGCCAGCCGCTCCAGCGCGGCGCCGTCGACCCGCCCGTCCTCACCGAACGGCGTGATCAGCGGTACGTGAACTCCCTGCATACCCATACGAGCGAGCCTGCGGCCCAGCACCCTCAAGGTCCAGTTAATTGTTGTGCACAGAACCAGTAAGCAACACTACGATCCGCGCTTATGACGCCAACGCCAACGCCGTACGAGATCTCCACCGACCCCGCCCGCCTCGACCGCGACCTCATCCACCACTGGCTCTCCACCGACGCCTACTGGGCCCTCGGCCGCCCCCGCACCAAGATGGACGTCGCCATCGCCGGCTCCCTCAACTTCGGCGCCTACGACTCCGCATCCGGCACCCAGCTCGCCTACGCCCGCGTCATCACCGACCACGCCACCTTCGCCTGGCTCTGCGACGTCTACGTGGCCCCCACCGCCCGCGGCCGCGGCCTCGGCACCGCCCTGACCACCGCCGTCCGCGACCACCTCAAGCCCCTCGGCCTCCGTCGCATCCTCCTGGCCACCCACGACGCCCACAGCGTCTACGCCAAGGTCGGCTTCGAACCCCTGGCGGCCCCGGACCAGTGGATGGCGCTGACCGTGAACTGACCGCTACGCGGTGACGGACTCGACGCGCCCACGACCGCGATGCCAGTCGGACAGAACCAGCTCGACCTCGGAGGGGGTCGGTGTCTTCTCGATCCCCAGTGGCTGCTTCGCCGCCTCAAGCGCGCGCTGCACGGCGGCGGTCGCATGCTGAAGCCGACTCTGGTCGGGCGACGCGCCCAAGGAGACCGCGCCCCGGATGACATCCGTGTAGACGGACTGCATCCGCTTGTAGTCGAGGTAACGCGGCAGATCCGCATCGGCCCCCCGGGACACTTCCTCCCCGACTGCTCGCTGCCATCGCTCGAACATCTCGTCCGCCTGTTCCTGGGGGTACCGCATCAAATGCAGGTGTGTGACCAGGTCATAGAGCGGATCGCCGACCTGGGCCAGTTCCCAGTCGATGGTCCACAGTCGGCGGTCGGGATCGACGATGAAGTTCTCCCGGTGCAGATCCGCGTGGAGAAGACGGTAAGGACGCCGGGTCAGGCCGCCTTGCTTCTCCACGCGGTCGACGAACCTGTCCAGGGCGTGCTCCGGGACACCGAGTGCTTCGAAGAGCCGGCCGTATTCCGTGCGATTCCGCTCGTAGACGTGCTCGCGGGTGTGGTCGACCATCCGCCTGAGGAACGCCGTCGAGTCCTGCTTGTCCACGGCGCCAGGGCGAGTGCAGATCCCCTGCCGCTCCAGAATCCGCGTGTCGAACCGGGCGAGGTTGCGAAAGAGCTGCGCGATCTGCTGGAGGTAGTGCGGGTCGATGGCCGTGTCCACGGCACTGGTCTCCCCGAGCGTCCGGCCTTCGATGAAGATCGACACGCAGACCTGACCATCGACGCGCAGCACCCTCGGGATCCTGCGCACGTACGGCCGCAACTGCCTGATGAGTTCTTCCTCGGAGCCACAGCAACGGTAGTCGTACCAGAAAACGTCCGGTCTGGGCTCAGACACCTTCAGCCGTGAGCCAGTGGGGTGAATCCGCACGGCATAGGTTTCGCGGTGATGGCCCTTGAGGGGACCCTCCACCTCGCCATCCCGCCTCAGCGCGGCCGCGACGTCCTCAGCGGCGGCGGCGGTCAACGCACCCATCGACTGCGAGCCCTGTCTTCCTTAGTGTCTGTACGCCCCGACCGCTACCCGTAGGCGACGTGGGGGGCACGCTACACATTCAGGCCCGCGGCCGGGTCGAGACTCACCGGAATTCACCCATCCGAAATAGCTCTGCACACATCCTCCAGCGAAGAGACCACGTGAGAGGCTCCCGCGTCGTACAAATTCGCCATCTTCTCCGCGTCTCGCCCATACCCCAAAAAGGTGACGCCGACCTTGTGCGCGGCGATGAAGTCGTCGGCGCTGTCGCCGATCATCAGGCACTCGGCGGGCGTTGTCTCGGTCGACCTCAGCGCCCTGATCAGACACGACGGATCCGGCTTCATCAAACCCGGGTCACCGGTGCGGCCGTGAATGTGCGACCCGAAGCACTCCCTGAGTCCCCGGCCGTCAAGATAACGCTCAGCAACCAACGGCGAGTTGTTGGTGGTGACCGCCACGCTGCTGCCCTTGGCGGAGAGCAACCGGACCAGCTTGTCCGCGTATGCCGTGGGTATCGCCGATTTGACGGCCTTCAACTCGTGCTTGGTCAACAGCTCTTCGAGCTCACGGTCCCTGCCGAGACCCATCGAGTCACGCAAGACCCGCAACGGGTCATCAACATCAGGGGCGTCGGGGGCCTTCAGGCCCCAGTCGATGAGCTGTCTCTTGAGTACGCCGGCGACATCCGCCGCCGGATAGCCGGCGAAGAGTCTGGCCACAGGTCCGTCGAAGTCGAACAGCACGCACTTCGCAGAGGCCACGAGTTCACGCAGCACGGGTATCTCGGTAGGGGCGGGAGAGGGCAAGGTCACTCGAAGAGTGTCAACGGCTCGGCGATCGTTGACCAGAGGGAGTCGAACCACCTCTGGGAACGGCGCACAAACTCCACATCATGAGGATCCGGGTCATTCCCTCCAGCGGAGTAGTGGAAGAGTTCGGCATCCAGCCCCAGGAAGTCGTAGATCATCATGTCCTCTCCCTTGATGGAGACCGTGCGGTCGACGACTTCGTAGTAGGCGAAGAGTGCCTCGCGGCCATTGAGTAGATACAGCTTGTGCGTAGGCGTGAAGGGAACCGTCTTGATCTGCAGAGACACCTCGGAGACGAGGCGACGGTCGGCCACGTCCTGAAGGGAGTTCTGGAAGACCTCGGCCTGGTTCCGCGTGAGTCTTCTCAGCCGTTTCAACGGCTGCTCGTCACTCCCGTCGTCGACCCTCCGCGGTACGGCGAGGGGACCTTCAAGCGTCGGCAGCAACAGCCTCACTGTGATGGTGCCAGGCGGCTTGATGTCCTCTGACCGGATCCGCTGCAGCGGTACCTGAACAGCCTTGTTGAGAGTCTCGGTGGTGAGTGAGAACACATCGAGAGTCACGTGTTCGACCTCAAAAGCGGCAGCTACGTGAGCGGCGAGCTCAGGCTCTGCCTGCCCGTGCCGTGATCGCTTTACTCCCACCCGCTGGGCCACCGGCCGGTCCAGGACGTACGCGCCCCGGCCCCGCTGGGAGTCGATGTAGCCGTCCCTCCGGAGCTCCTGCAATGCACGCTGGATGGTCGCCCGAGAGACTCCGAATCGCCGTTCGAGCTTGTCCTGCGTGGGCATCTGCCGCCCGACCCGGGGACGGCCGTCTTCGATCTCCGCTCGCAGCTCAGCTGCGATGCGGCGGTAGGGCGCGGTTACGTCGCCATCCGGTCCGGGCTTCGGGGTCACAAGCACAAGCTACCCAGAATTCGCCAACTTGTATCAGGCGTCCCACACTTGACTAGTCACGTTTGCTGATATTCAGAGGTCGGAAGATAGATACCAGCAGCTAGTTCCGCCAACTCCGGCAAGCTGACTGAGAGTTGCCGGAGGCAACCTCAGTCCTTCGGTCAATCGCCTTGCTCCTTGAAGGAGGGACAGCTATGCCTGCACTCAGCCTGTTCGACTGGACCATCGCCTTCGCAATCGACCAAATCGTGTCGCTGAGGTGGGGAGTGGCGGGTGCCATCTCCCTGGGCCTCATCACCGCAGGCCACAAGTCCCGCAATGTCACGTTCCAGTGCGCTGGGATCGCGGTCCTGGCAGTGCTACTCGCCCAGTAGGGAGCCGGCCCCGCGTCGGCTTCGGCGGATGGTCGCCCTTACGTGCTCGCGCGTCTGAGTGTGACGCCAGTCAAGCAAGGCGGTCTTGACCCCGGCCCTGTCGACCAGAGGCCCGAGACGAAGCGGTCGCTGGGCTTTCACCAATGCGTTGTGAAGAGTGTCAACTGCCCCTTCGAGGCCGTTCAGCGCCACATCCCCGACCAGACCGATCGCTGCACGCATGACGTCGGGGTAGACGGACTGCGCATGCTCGAACGCCAGGTAATGGGGCAGGTCGGCCTCGAGTCCGACGGTCGACTCGACAGGGACGGCGCTGCGCCAAGCCTCGATTACCTGCTCCCGCTGGTCTTCGGGGTACTGCATACGGACCAAATGGGTGGCCAAGTCGTGCAGTGGGTCGCCAAAGGACGCCAATTCCCAGTCCAGAAAATACAGGGGGCAGTCCGGGTCGTCCGTGACGATGAGGTTGTCACGGTGCAAATCGGTGTGCAGGAGGCCGAAAGGGCGGCGCTGCATGGATGGGATGGTCCTGACGAAATCCCGCATGGCGGACGGACCGACACCCAGCGCTTCGAAGAGATCCCCGAACCGGTTCCAGTTCGGCCGGCGGATCCGCGTCTCCGTCATGCGGACGAGCCTGCGCAGATAGCCACTGCTGTCGCCGTCCCGCGGCCAGCCCCAGGGCAGCGGGGGCACGTCCTTGCGCTCCAGGCGAGTCATGACGCCGAACAGCTCCGCCAAGGCGTCGACGTAGTAGGCGTCCACGGCCTTGCCCGTCGGGCAGCGCTGCGACAGAGCAGTGCCCTCCACCCAGAGATGGACGGAGGGCGTACGACGGGGGTGCAGGGGCGACGGGAGGTTGCGGACTTTACCCTGGAGCGTCAGCAGGATCCGCGACTCGCTCTTCCACGTGCGAGGGACGACCGTCAGCGCGTCCGGGCGTGGCACGCGGACTTTCACAAGACTCTGGGCCTGCTGTCCGAGCTGCTGCGCGAGCTGGGGAAGCAGTGGCATGAGGAAGTTGCGGTTGTGATGGCCACCGGTGACCTCGCCGCACTTCATCGCATGGTTGACGAACCGGTCGTAGGCGTCCCCCCTGACGTGGCCGACTTCGGCGCAACAGCTTGAAGGCTGTGTCGACCGGTGGTCGAGAGGGACGGCAGTACCCACGGGGCTGCTCCTGGCTTGTCACGGTGTCACTGGGCGCAAGCCCAGCAGACAGGCAGCCCCTCAACCCGCACGGGTTCGGTCCCCGTTCTGGATTGAGGCGTGAGCCTAGTGGGTAAACTAGCGCCTGCAACCGAGTCTCGCTATGCGGGCAGCGAGTGTTAACGCAGATGATTCACTCGAAGAGCGGCTGCTCTTCGTCCTGCGCAATGGTTTCCCACAGGGATTGAAACCACCTCTCGGACTCCTCGAGGAATTCACCCTCAAGGTTGAACAACTTCGCGTCGACTCCATGCACGTCGTAGATCTGGATCGTGTCGCCGCCCCCGACGCCCAGCTCCCGCTCCATGAAGCGGTAGTAGCCGAAGACGCCCCGGCTGCCGTTGAGCACGTAGAGCTTGTGGACGGGGGTGATCCGGACCGACCGGACCATGAGCTCGACGCTGGCGACGTAGTTACGCTCACGTAGATCCTTGAGTGAGTTGACTAGGCCGTACGTGTGCATGTTGGTCAACCGGCGCAGGCGGTCGAGGGGGCGCTCGTCCTCGGGCTCGTCGACGCGCTGGGGGACGGCGAGGGATGTGGCCGGGCTGGGGAGGACCAAGCGAACGCGGATGCTCCGGGGGGCCGGCTGGCCGGACATGATGCGCTGCATTTGCATGAGCAACGCACCGTTGAGCGATTCGGCTGTCAGGCAGAAGGCGTCGATGGTGACCACTTCGGACTCGAACGCCTCCTCGATCGCTGCGACGAAGTCGACGGTCTCGCCGGAACCGGGAATGGCGGAATGTTGTCGGTGTGAGACGCCGTTGGCCGAAGGATTCGCTGCCGCGCCGGGGTTTTCGGCGACGAAAACGCCGCGACCCTGCTCGGAGTTGACGTAGCCGGCCTTCTGGAGGTCCTTGAGGGCGCGCTGGATGGTGGCGCGGGACACGTCAAAGCGTTCGACCAGCTCGAAGTGGGTGGGGAGTTGAGATCCGGCGGCGAGGTCGCCGCGGTCGATCTCGGCACGCAGGGATTCAGCGACACGCTTGTACGTGTGCTTGGTCCCGCTCGCTGGAGGATCGCCGGTCATGCTGCACAGCGTACAACTTCTGGTCATGCGAAGCGTGTTGGTTGCTACAAGTTTATGGATCGCTAGTCAACGGGGACAACAACTACAGAGCTAATTAGTCAACTAGCTCAAGTCCATACGGAGTTGAGCATGTTGATGCAACGGGGTGCGCGGTCCGCAGCCGGCCCGATGAAGTGCCGGTAGGGGCAGCGCTTACGGCTAGGCGCGCCGATCTTCACATCTGTCCGCATCGTTCAACGATGCCGAACGCGCCACAAGGAAGGGGCCCGAGATGCCCGCTCTCGCTCTGTGTGCCTTGGCCTTCGAACAGCTTGTGCAGTACCGCTACGGCGCCGCTGGTGCGGTCGCCTTCGGGATGTTCACGGTGGGCCATAAGGCCCGGAACACCACGTTCACCTGTGTGGGGCTTGTGGTGATCGCTCTGCTCATCGCCCACTAGATCAACTGGATCACTGGCTTCACGCTCCTCCCAGCCGGCCCGACGACGTTCCGGCGACGGGATCCCTCGCCGTCAGCCGCCTGGAAAGGGGTGGGCTCATGCTGTGGAACGAAGCCGTGCTGGCGCTGCTGGGCCAGTTACTGGAACGGGCGTACGGGCCGCTGATGGCGGTCGGGTTGTTCGTGGTGGCGGTGGGGTGGAAGTCCCGGTCGCCGAAGGTGTTCTGTGTCGGGGGTCTGGTCGTGCTGATCGCGATCCGGTCGGTGTGGTGGGGGTGAGCCTCACTCCCACCCCCCCCGCTCAGAAGATGTCCGGGCACCACGGGCGCCGCGGGGTGCGGAAGAGGGTGTCCGCGAGGGCGGCCGAGCCGGGGCGGTGTTCGGTGAGGTGGCCGAGGGCGGAGAGGCGGACGGCGGAGGCGTCGCCGAGGTAGAGGGCGCCCAGGGAGGAGACGGGGAGGGTGAGGTCGGGGGAGGCGGTGGTGGGGGCGCAGGTGGCGGTGGTGTTGGGGGCGACATCGAGGCGGAAGCGGCCGGAGGCGAAGCCGGCGGGGTCGACGATGTCGAGGGTCAGGGTGCCGGGGGTGGAGTAGGTGCGGGTGGCGAGGGCGCGGGGGGCGTCGAGGACGCGGAGCCACATGAAGTCGGAGGAGTGGTCGACGCGGGCGGAGCGGGGGTCGCCGAGAAGGTCGGGGAGGAGGTCGTCGGGGGGCCGGTTGCCGGTGCGGAGCTTGGTGAGCCAGTCGACGGAGAGGAGGTAACGCCAGAGGGCGCGTTCGGCATCGGGGGTGGTGGCGATGAGGTGGCTGACGGTCAGGGGGCAGTCGGGGTACATGCCGTGCCACTTCTCGTCGACCTTGTACGTGGCGATGCCGTCGACGCGGTCGGAGGCGGCGTCCCGGTAGACGACGAAGAACGGTTCCCTCCAGTCGGCGGAGGGGACGCGGATGGCGCCGGTCGAGAGCTCCCACCAGCGGGCGGGACGGTTGATGGCGCCGGGGGTGAGGCGGCGGAAGCGCTCGTGGAGTTCGGGGCCGAGCTTGAGGACCTCGGCGGGGTCGGCGAAGTCGATGCGGCCGCCCTCGGGGAGGGCGAACGGGCCGAGCTGGGTGCGGGGGACGTCGACTTCCCACTCGGTGATGGTGGTGGCGGGGCCGAAGCCGAAGCGGCCGTAGATGGGGTGCTCGGCGGCGATGAGGATGGCGAGGGCGTCGCCGCGCTCGCGGGAGGCGGTGAGCTCGTTGGCCATCATGCGGCTGGCGAGGCCGCGGCGGCGGTGGCTGGCGTTCACGGAGACGTTGGTGATCGCGCTCGCGTCGAGCAGCGCACCGCCGGGGACGGTGAGTTCGCGGGGCATGCTGCGGAAGGTGGCCACGCAGCGGCCGGCGTCGTACGCGCCCTGGGTCCGGTCCAAGTCCATGCCGTCCCGGCGGACCTCGACCTCCTCGTCCGACACGGTGGGCGGGTGCAGGAAGCCCCGGTTGTGGGCACGCAGCCATTGCGGCAGGTCGGAGGCGGTGAGGGTGCGGACGTCAAGGCTCATGTCCAGCACGCTATTCGGGCGGATGCGCCCTCGCACGTGGTTTTAGGGGTCAGTCCCCGGTGAGCAGGTCGTCGACCCGCGCTTCGCCCTCCCGGTAGCGCCGGGCGATCTCCCTGCTGCATCCGTCAACCGTACGCTGCAGCGTCTGGCGGCGCCGCGAGACCTGCTGTTCGTGGCGGACCAAGCGGCCCATGGCGTCGTGGAGTTCGTCGTCGGTGCGCGCGGTGAGGTCGGACAGCTCGACTTCGGAGAGCATCTGCTCGGCGAGGCGGCGGTTGCGCTCGCTGACCGGGGTGCCGAGGGTGACGTGACGGGCGGAGGAGCGGTGGCGGGACGGGGTGTCGGTGAGGATTTCCGGGAGACGGTCGAGGACGTCGGGGCTGGCGAGGCCGTCGGGTGAGTCGGGGGCCGTACGGCGGCCGGTCTCGGCCCGCAGGATGTCGATGCGGCCCTGGAGCAGCCGGCGCAGGTAGGAGAGGTCGGCCTCTTCCTGCTGGGCGTCGCGGCGCAGGGTGCGCAGCCCGTCCAGGGTGAGGGCGGACAGCTCCGGCCCGGGCCCGGGGTCCGGGAGCGGGTTGTAGGGGCTGCGGGGGCCCGGTGCCTTGAGCATGCGCTGGCCGCCTGTCTGATTCGTACTGTCCGTACTACCGGTACTACCCGTACTACCGCTGGTGGTCATGCCTGTCGTCCCCTCGTCCGGCAGGATTCGATCGTGCCACTGTGCGAGGGTGCCGCGCAGCGACTCTGCACCCGAACGGCCCCTGCGTACTGGTGCACGCACCACCAGCCGGGCGTACGGCCCCGGCGCCGCGCGCCCCCTCCGGGCGGGGAGAATGGGGCCATGCGTGCGGTGGCCCAGCGGGTGAGTGAAGCGAGTGTGGTGGTCGACGGCGAGACGGTCGGGGAGATCGTCGGGCCGGGTCTGTGCGTGCTGGTGGGGGTGACGCACGGGGACACCGCGGAGAAGGCGGCGCTGCTGGCACGCAAGCTGTGGAGCCTGCGGATTCTGCCCGGCGAGAAGTCCTGCTCGGACGTGGGCGGGCCGCTGCTCGTGATCAGCCAGTTCACGCTTTACGGTGACGCCCGTAAGGGGCGCCGGCCCACCTGGAACGCGGCCGCGCCGGGGGATGTCGCGGAGCCGCTGGTCGATGAGGTGGTCGCGCAGCTGCGGGCGCTGGGAGCGCACGTGGAGACGGGCCGGTTCGGGGCGGACATGAAGGTCTCGCTCACGAACGACGGCCCGTTCACGTTGCTGGTCGACATCTGAAAGCGCAGCGGCCGCGAGCCGCCTACGGCTCGACGATCACTTCCTGTGCCGCCGGCGTGCCCTCGGCGGAGAGCATCGCGTCGGCCGGGGTGTTCCGCTTCACCACGGCCAGGGCGATCGGCCCGAGCTCCCAGTGGCGCGCGGAGGAGGTGATCGCGCCGATGGGGCGGCCGTCGGGGCCGTCGTCGGCGAGGCGGAGGGCGGTGCCGGGGCCGGGGAGCTTGACCTCGCTGCCGTCGAGGTGGAGGAAGACGAGGCGGCGCGGGGGGCGGCCGAGGTTGTGGACGCGGGCGACGGTCTCCTGACCGCGGTAGCAGCCCTTTTCGAGGTGGACGGCGGTGGCGAGCCAGCCGAGCTCGTGCGGGATGGTGCGGTGGTCGGTCTCGAGGCCGAGGCGGGGGCGGTGGGCCTCGATGCGCAGGGCTTCCAGCGCCAGGATGCCGATCGGGTTGCCGACGGTCTTCGCGTACGTCTCGAGCTCGTCGCGCGGGACGAAGACCTCGCGGCCGTACGCGGTCTCGCGTACGGTCCAGCCCGCCGGCACGGGCGCGATGCTGCCTGCCGGGAGGTGGACGACGGCGTAGCGGTCCGTCGCGTCGGCGATCTCCACCTGGTAGAAGAACTTCATGCTCTCCAGGTAGGCGATGAGGGCGTCCTGGGTGCCGGGCTCGACGTGGATCCAGGTCGTCACGCCGTCGTCGACGAGATACAGCGCGTGCTCGATATGGCCGTGGGCGGAGAGGACCAGGGCCTCGGTGGCCTGCCCGGGCGGCAGCTCGCTGACGTGTTGGGTGAGCAGGAGGTGGAGCCAGGAGAGGCGGTCCTGACCGGAGACGGTGACGACGCCGCGGTGGGAGAGGTCGACGAAGCCGGTGCCGTCCGCGAGAGCGCGCTGCTCACGGAAGAGATCTCCGTAGTGAGCGGCAACGCTTTCGTCAGGGCCTTCTGCGGGGACGGCGCCGGGAAGCGACAGCAAAGGGCTGATCGGTGAATGTCGCTGCATGAGTCAAGACTACGGCTCGGTAGTTGAATCCTTGGCCTTTGCCGAACAGTCGGCGCATCGCCCGAAGATCGCGAAGTGCTTCATATCGGTCTCGAAGCCGTACGCGACCTTGAGCCGGTCGGTCAGCGCGCTCGCCACGGACACGTCGGCCTCGATGACCGTGCCGCAGTCCCGGCACACCAGATGCATGTGGTGGTGCCGGTCCGCGAGGTGGTAGGTGGGCGCGCCGTGCCCGAGGTGGGCATGGCTGACCAGGCCGAGTTCCTCGAGCAGCTCCAGGGTCCGATAGACGGTGGAGATGTTGACACCGGAGGCGGTCCTGCGGACCTCGGTGAGGATCTCGTCCGGGGAGGCGTGTTCCAGCGCGTCGACGGCCTCCAGGACAAGCTGGCGCTGCGGGGTCAGCCGGTACCCGCGCTGCCTGAGGTCGCTCTTCCAGTCCGTGGTCACCACCGCTCCAGTGTATTCAGTTGTCCTCAGACGTACTCCGATGCGGCGTCGAGCAGCCAGTCCGCGAGATAACCCGCGAAGGAGGAGCGGACCAGGACGCAGAAGCCCCTCTCCCGGCCGATGAGTACGACCTGCGCGCGGGCCAGCGTCGTCTGGGCGCAGCGGCCGGGGCCGAAGGCACGGGGGTGCAGGTCGAGGGAGCAGCCGTGGGCGAGCAGGTCGCGGGCGCGGGGGCCGGCGACCAGGACCGTGGTGCGCTGGGCGGAGACGTCGGTGACCGCTGCCGGCTCCTCGCCGACGGCCGTACGGATCCGGGCCTCGAGGTCCGCCTGCGTGCCGGGCGGCCCGACGACGAGCCATTCGTCGGGGCCGAGCGACAGGGCGGTCAGCTCCCCGGCCTGAACGGCGGCGTCGGGTTCCAGAGGGAGCTCGAGGCCGAGGGCGAGCCCGACGGCTTCGGCGGCCGGTCCCTTGGGGTCGAGCCGGACGTCGACCTGGGCGAGGAAGGGGACCTCGGCCAGCCGCAGGGCGCCGCCGGAGGTGCGGGTGGCGGCGGCGAAGCGGGCGTGAGCGCCGGACAGGGGGCTCTGGGGGCGGCGGGTCGTGGTTGTGGTGTCAAACATCGTGGTCATCATGGTCTCGGCCATCGTGGTCTCAGCCATCGCGGCGGGCTCCCTCGGGGTCGTAGAGGACGGGGCCGGCGACGGTCACCGGGACCAGCCGGTCGCCGACGGGCGCGTACAGCCGCTCGCCGATGCGGTCCCGGCCGCCCTTGACGAGGGCGAGGGCGAAGGTCCGGCCGAGGGCGGCACTGCGGTAGCTGGAGGTGACGTGGCCGAGCATCGGGACGGGCGGTTCCGGAAGCACGGAGGTGGCGACCAGGTGGGTGCCCTCGGGGAGGAAGTCGGCCGGGTCCTCGGGGAGCAGGCCGACCAGGTGCTTGCGGTCGGGAGCAGAGGTGTTGGCGCGGGCGTAGGAGCGCTTGCCGACGAAGTCCTTCTTCTTCTTCGACACGACCCAGCTCATGCCCAGGTCCTGCGGAGTGACCGTGCCGTCGGTGTCCTGGCCGATGATCGGGTAGCCCTTCTCGGCGCGCAGGACGTGCATGGTCTCGGTGCCGTACGGGGTGGCTCCGGCCGCGTGAACGGCCTCCCAGACGGTGAGGGCGTCCCAGGGCGAGATGTTGATCTCGTACGCCAGCTCGCCCGAGAAGCTGATCCGGCAGACGCGGGCCGCGATGCCCGCGACGGTCGTGTCACGCCAGGCCATGAAGGGGAAGTCGGCGTTGTCCACGGCCAGGTCCGGCGCCAGGTCGCGGAGCACCTCGCGGGAGCGGGGGCCGACGAGGGCGACGGTGGCCCACTGCTCGGTGACGGAGGTGAACCGGACCCTCAGGTCGGGCCACTCGGTCTGCAGCCACTCCTCCATCCAGTCCAGGACGGTGGCCGCGTTGCCGGTGGTCGTGGTGACGATGAAGCGGTCGTCGGCGAGGCGGATGACGGTGCCGTCGTCGAAGATCATGCCGTCGAGGCGGGCCATGACGCCGTAGCGGATCATGCCGACCTTCAGGGTGCTCATCATGTTGGTGTAGAGGCGGTCGAGGAAGACGCCCGCGTCCGGACCCTGGACGTCGATCTTGCCGAGGGTCGAGGCGTCCATGAAGGCCACGTCCTCACGGGCGGCGGTGCATTCGCGCAGGACGGCGGTCTCCATGTCCTCGCCGGGCCGCGGGTAGTACCAGGGGCGCTTCCACTGGCCGACGTTCTCGAAGAGCGCGCCGTGGCCGACATGCCAGGGGTGGATGGCGGTGGTGCGGATCGGGTCGTGGAGAGCCCCCCGGTCCCGGCCGGCGAGGGTCGCGAAGCTGACGGGGGTGTACGGGGGCCGGAAGGTGGTCGTGCCGAGCGCCGAGACGTCGACGCCCAGGAGGTGGGCGACGGTGCCGGAGGCCAGTACGCCGGAGGTCTTGCCCTGGTCGTTGGCGGTACCGGCGGTGGTGTAGCGCTTGGTGTGCTCGACGGAACGCATCCCGGCGCCGGTGGCCCGGGTGAGGTCGGCGACGGTCACGTCACGCTGGAGGTCGACGAAGCTCGTGGCTCCGCCGGTGCCGGGGACGACGAAGACCGTCTCCGGCGCGGTCTCCGATTCGGCCTCGGCGGGCGGCAGTTGGGGCTGCTCCGGTACGTAGCCTTCGGCCTCCAGCGCGCGGGCGGCAGCTGCCGCGCCCTCGGCTGCGTTCGCCACGACCTCGACTGCCTGGCGGCAGGTGCCGGGGTCCGGGACGAAGGTGCCGAGGGCGTCGTCGTAGCGGAGCTTGCCGCCCGCCTGGCTGAAGAGGTGGCCGACGGGGTTCCAGCCGCCCGAGACCAGGAGGAGGTCGGCCTCGATCCGGCGGTCGCCGACGAGCACGGCGGTGAGGCGGTCTTCTCCGTCTGTGCCGGTGACGTACTGGCCCTGGCGGGTGTCGACGATCGCCGCGATCTCCACGCCTGCGGCGGCGAGGTCGCGGGCGGCGGCGTAAGCGCTGTCGTTGGTCGTGAAGACCACGGCCGTGCGGCCCGGGACGACGCCGTACTTGTTGACGTACGTACGGGCCGAGCCGGCCAGCATGACGCCGGGGCGGTCGTTGTCCGGGAAGGCGAGGGAGCGCTCGTGGGCGCCGGTGGCCAGGATGACGCGGCGGGCGCGGATGCGGTGGACGCGTTCGCGGGAGACGTGCGCCGGGGCGTGGGCGCCGAGGTGGTTGGTGCGGCGCTCGACGGCCAGGAGGTGGTTGTCGTCGTAGTAGCCGAAGACGGTGGTGCGGCGGAGGACGCGCACGTCGGGGGCCGCTTCGAGGAGGGCTTCGACTTCGCCGGCCCAGGTGAGGTGCTGGGCCGTGCCCAGCAGGCTGCCGCCCAGCTCGGGCTGGTCGTCGGCGAGGATGACGCGGGCGCCGCTTCTCGCTGCCGCGGCGGCCGCGGCGAGTCCGGCCGGGCCGGCGCCGACGATCAGCAGGTCGCAGTGGGTGTGCACGGCGTCGTAGCGCGCCGGGTCCGGGGTGGTGGCGAGGCGGCCCTGGCCGGGGAGGCCGGTCGCGACGAGGCCGTCGTACAGCTCGACGGTCGTGGCGGGGAGCATCGGCTCGGGGAAGGGCTCTTCGATCTGGATGACGGCGTTGGGCTCTTCGACGCCGGCGGAGAAGATGCCGCGGGGGCGGCCGAGTTTGATGCTGGTGCCGGTGCGGATCACTCCGTTGGCGAGGAGGGCGGAGGCGAGGGTGTCGCCGGGGTGGCCTTCGTATGGGGTGCCGTCGAAGGTGAACGTGAGGCGTTCGTGCCGGGACACCCGGCCGCCGGTGGTGAGGCGGAACGGCTGGGTGCGGCCTTCCGTGGCGGGGGCAGACGTTGGCTCCCCCACCCCGCCCCTTCCCGAAACCAGGGGCTCCGCCCCTGGACCCGCCCCCTCGCTTCGCTGGGGGGACCCCCAGTCCTCAAACGCCGGACGGGCTGAATTGCCCGGAGCGGGCTGCACTCGCCGAGGTTCCACGAACTCGTTCGTCGACGTGTCGCGTACCGCGTTGAACCAGCGGCGGCAGCCGGCCGCGTGGCTCCAGCGCTCGGCGAAGGGGCCCTTGGGGTTGTCGCGGAAGAAGAGGTAGTGGGCCCATTCGTCGTCGGTGAGCGCCGAGGGGTCCTCGGGGTAGGCGATGTGGGCCTGGCCGCCGTAGTGGAACTCGGACTCGTCGCGGGGTCCGCACCAAGGGCATGGGATGAGCAGCATGGTTGGTTCGGCTCCTCAGTGGGCTACGGCGGCGGCACCGTGCTCGTCGACGAGCGCGCCGGTGGTGAAACGGTCGAGCGAGAAGGGGGCGTTGAGGGGGTGGGGGGTGTCGTGGGCGATGGTGTGGGCGTAGACCCAGCCGACGCCGGGGGTGGCCTTGAAGCCGCCGGTGCCCCAGCCGCAGTTGAGGTAGAGGTTGTCGACGGGGGTGAGGCCGACGATCGGCGAGGCATCGGGGCTGACGTCGACGATGCCTCCCCAGGTGCGGAGCACGTGCGCGCGGGCGAAGACGGGGAAGAGCTCCAGGGCGGCGGACATCTGCTCTTCGATGATGTGGAAGGCGCCGCGCTGGGTGTAGGAGTTGTACGAGTCGATGCCCGCGCCCATGACCAGCTCGCCCTTGTGGGCCTGGCTGACGTAGACGTGCACGGCGTTGGACATGACGACCGTGGGATGCACCGGCTCCAGCAGCTCGCTCACCAGCGCCTGGAGCGGGTGGCTCTGCAGCGGAAGATCGAAGCCCGCCATCTTGGCCAGCACCGACGAGTGGCCGGCCGAGCAGAGTGCGACCTTGCCGGCCGCGATGGGCCCGAGGGTGGTCTGTACGCCGACGACCTGGCCGCCGACGATGTCGATGCCCGTCACTTCGCAGTTCTGGATGATGTCGATGCCGGCGGCGTCCGCCGAGCGGGCCAGGCCCCAGGCCACGTGGTCGTGCTTGGCGATGCCGGCGCGCGGCTGGTACGTACCGCCCAGCACCGGGTAGCGGACGTCGGGCGAGATGTTGACGATCGGGCAGACCTCCCGGACGCCCTCCGCGTCGAGCCATTCGGCGTCCACGCCGTTGAGGCGGTTGGCCTCGACGCGGCGGACGCTGTCGCGTACGTCCTGGAGGCTGTGGGCGAGGTTCAGGACGCCGCGCTGGGAGAAGAGGATGGGGTAGTCCAGCTCCTCCTCCAGTCCCTCCCAGAGTTTGAGGGCGTGCTCGTAGATGCCGGCGCTCTCGTCCCACAGGTAGTTGGAGCGGATGATCGTGGTGTTGCGGGCCATGTTGCCGCCCGCGAGCCAGCCCTTCTCCAGGACCGCGACGTTCGTGATCCCATGATTTCGGGCCAGGTAGTGGGCGGTGGCGAGGCCGTGCCCGCCGCCGCCGACGATGATCACGTCGTACGACTTCTTCGGCTCGGGCGTGCGCCACAGCCAGTCGGGGTGCTCGGGGAGATCGGCACCGGGGGTGCGGGGGCTCATCGGGCGTCTCCTGACAGGTGCGGGTAGAGCGGGTGGGCGGCGGCGAGGGCTTCGGTGCGGGCCCGCAGGGCTGCGAGGTCGGGGTCGGGCTGGAGGGCGAGGGCGATGATGTCGGCGACCTCCGCGAAGTCGTCCTCCGTGAAGCCGCGGGTGGCCAGGGCCGGGGTGCCGATGCGCAGGCCGGAGGTGACCATGGGCGGGCGGGGGTCGAAGGGGACGGCGTTGCGGTTGACGGTGATGCCGATGTCGTGGAGCCGGTCCTCGGCCTGTTTGCCGTCGAGGTTGGAGTCGCGGAGGTCGACCAGGACGAGGTGGACGTCGGTGCCGCCGGTGAGGACCTTGACCCCGGCCGCCGCCGCGTCGGGCCGGGTGAGCCGGTCGGCGAGGATGCGGGAGCCGGCGAGCGTACGGGCCTGGCGCTCGGCGAACTCGGGGGACGCGGCGAGCTTGAAGGAGACCGCCTTCGCGGCGATGACGTGCTCCAGGGGGCCGCCCTGCATGCCGGGGAAGACCGCCGAGTTGATCTTCTTGGCGAGGTCGGCCTCGTTGGTGAGGATCACGCCGCCGCGCGGCCCGCCGAGGGTCTTGTGGGTGGTCGTGGTCGTGACGTGGGCGTACGGCACGGGGTTGGGGTGCAGCCCGGCGGCGACCAGGCCCGCGAAGTGTGCCATGTCGACCATGAGGAGGGCGCCCACCTCGTCGGCGATGCGGCGGAAGGCGGCGAAGTCCAGCTGCCGGGGGTAGGCCGACCAGCCCGCGACGATCATCTTGGGGCGGTGCTCCTTGGCGAGCCGCTCCACCTCGTCCATGTCGACCAGGTTGTCGGTCTCCGAGACGTGGTACGGCACGACGTTGAGCATCTTGCCGGAGTAGTTGATCCGCATGCCGTGCGTGAGGTGGCCGCCGTGCGCGAGATCGAGGCCGAGGATGGTGTCGCCGGGCTGGAGCAGCGCGAAGTAGACGGCGGTGTTGGCCTGGGCGCCCGAGTGGGGCTGGACGTTGGCGAATCCGGCGCCGAAGAGGGACTTGATGCGGTCGATGGCCAGCCGCTCGGTGACGTCGACGTACTCGCAGCCACCGTAGTAGCGGCGGCCGGGGTAGCCCTCGGCGTACTTGTTGGTGAGCACCGAGCCCTGGGCCTCCATGACGGCGGCCGGGGCGAAGTTCTCGGACGCGATCATCTCCAGCGTGGACTGCTGGCGGTGCAGTTCCGCGCGGAGCGCGGCGTGGACCTCGGGGTCCAGCTCGGCGAGGGGTGCGTTGAGGGTGTTCATACGGCCAGGGCCTCCCTGATCAGCCACGCAGGCGGGACATCGTCGGGTCGAACAGGGGCTCTTCCGCGACCTGGGCGGCGATGCGCCGGTCGAAGTAGCCGATCTCCACGGCACGGCCCGGCGTGGCCAGTTCCGCCGGGAGCCACGCATAGGCGATGCCCTTGCCGATGGTGTAGCCGTAGGCGGCGCTGGTGACGTAGCCGACCGCCTGGCCGCCGGCGTCGTAGACCGGTTCCTTGCCCATGACGACCGCGCTCGGGTCGTCGATGGTGAGGCAGGTCAGGCGGCGCTTCACGTCGGCCTTGCGGCGGATCAGCGCGGCCTTGCCGATGAAGTCGACGTCCTTGTCGAGCTTGACGGCGAAGCCGACCCCGGCTTCGTACGGGTCGTGCTCATAGGTCATGTCGGTGCCGAAGGAGCGGTAGCCCTTCTCCAGGCGGAGGCTGTTGAAGGCGCCGCGGCCGGCGGCGATGCCGCCGAGGGGCTGGGCGGCGGCCCACAGGGTGTCCCAGAGCTTCTGGCCGAGGTCGGCGGTGGTGTAGAGCTCCCAGCCGAGCTCGCCGACGTACGACAGGCGCATCGCGGTGACCGGGACGGAGCCGATGTGGGCGCGCTTGGCGCGGAAGTACTTGAGCCCGTCGTTGGAGAAGTCGGAGTCGGTGAGGGGCTGGAGGACCTGGCGGGCCAGCGGGCCCCAGAGGCCGATGCAGCAGGTGCCGGGGGTGATGTCGCGGACGGCGACCGAGCCGTCGTCGGGGAGGTGGCGGGTGAACCAGTCGAGGTCGAGGTTGCCGTTGGCGCCGACCTGGAAGAGGTCGCGGGCGAGGCGGGCGATGGTGACGTCGCTGCGGATGCCGCCGTCCTCGTCGAGGAGGAGGGTGTACGTGACCGAGCCGACGGACTTGTCGACCTTCCCGGTGGACAGCCGCTCCAGGAACCGCCCGGCGCCCCGGCCGGTCACTTCGAGGCGCTTGAGCGCGGTCATGTCGTACATGGCGACGGTCTCGCGGGTGGCCTGGGCTTCGGCGCCGACGATCGGGGACCAGTAGCGGGCGGCCCAGTCGTTGGGGGTCGGGATCGAACGGCCGTCGACCAGGCCCGCGTTGGACTCGTACCACTGGGGGCGCTCCCAGCCCGTCGCATCGAGGAAGAAGGCGTCCAGCTCCTGCTGGCGGGCGTAAAAGGGGCTGGTGCGGATCGGGCGGGGGTCCCCGGAGGGCTGGAGGGGGTGGAGGATGTCGTAGACCTCGACGAAGTTCTGGCAGTCGCGGGCGAGGACGTACTCCGGGGAGAGCTGGTGCGGCTCGAAGCGGTTGACGTCGCACTCGTGCAGGTCGAAGGACGAACAGTGGCCGTCGACCAGCCACTCGGAGACGGCCCGGGCCACGCCGGCGGAGTGGGTGACCCAGACGGCCTCGGCGACCCAGAAGCCCAGCACGTCCGGCGACTCGCCCAGCAGCGGGAGGCCGTCGGTGGTGAAGGAGAAGAGGCCGTTGATGCCCTCCTCGATCTTGGCCTCGCGGGTGGCGGGGAGCAGCGCCTGTGTCTCGGTCCAGGCGTCCGCGAAGTCGTCCTCGGTGAACTTCAGGACGGACGGCATGCCCTCGGCCGAGTCGGCGGCGTCCACGGAGAGGATGTCGTCGGCGGAGACCGGCATGGGGCGGTGGCCGTAGTAGCCGATGCCGATGCGGTCGAAGCGGTCGCGGTAGTAGAGGTCGGCGTCCTGGTGGCGCAGGATCGGCCGGACCGCTTCCTCCGTCTGGCCCGCGAGGGCGGGCACCGGGCCGGTCCAGGCGAGCTGGTGGCCGAGCGGGGTGAGCGGCAGGTTCATGCCGACCATGCGGGCGATCTTCGGGCCCCAGATGCCGGCGCAGCACACGACGATGTCGGCGGGAATGTCGCCGCCGACATCGGTACGGACGGCGGTGACCCGGCCATCCTCCTGCAGCACGTCGAGGACTTCGTGGCGGGGCAGGAACCGTACGCCTCGTTCGGTGGCCTGCCGGATCTGCGCCTCGACCGCGAGGACGGCCTTGGCGAGGCCGTCCGTGGGCACCAGGAGGCCGCCGAGGACGCGTGAGCGGTCGACGAGGGGGTGGAGCTCGACGCACTCGTCGGGGCTCAGCAGCCGGGACTCGACGCCCCAGGCGGTGATCCAGCCGTGGCGGCGGTGCAGTTCGGCGAGGCGCGCCTCGGTGGTGGCCACTTCGAGGCCGCCGACCTGGAGGAAGCAGGGCTGGCCGTCGACGTCGAGGGAGCAGAACTTCTCGACGGTGTAGCGGGCCAGCTCGGTCATCGTCTTGGACGAGTTGGTCTGGAAGACCAGGCCGGGCGCGTGCGAGGACGATCCCCCGGTGGCCGGGAGCGGGCCCTGGTCGACGACCGTGATCTCGGTCCAGCCCGCGGCGGACAGTTCGTCCGCCAGCGCCGCCCCAACGACGCCCGCTCCGATGATGACCACTCGGGGTCCCGCCATCGCCGCACCTCCGCCTAAAAAGCAGTCTCAGTTGCTGTCAGCGCAACAAGCTTCAGGTTGCGCAACTCAATGTGCCTGTCCCTCCGGGGGGTGTCAAGAGGGCAGAACGCATGTGCCCGGCGGGCTGTCACGGCAGCCCGCCGGGCACATGGTTCGTTAGGCAAATCCCTAACCTGAGCGTTAGGCAACTGCCTTACTTCAGCCAGGCAGCGACCTTGTCGGGGTTCGCGTCGACCCACTTCTTCGCGGCCGCGTCGTCCGACATCTTGTCGACGGCGATGTACTTGGCCACGAGGTTCTGGTCGTCGTTGGTCCAGGAGAAGTTCTTGACCAGGCTGTAGGCCGGGCTGCCCGACTTGGCGAACGTCGAGCTGACGATCTTGTCCAGGTTGTACACCGGGTAGTCGCAGGCGATCTTCGACGCCACGGCGTCGCAGCCCGTCTTGTACGCGGGCAGATTGACCTTGACCAGCGGCACCTCGGACAGGAACCACTGCGGCTCGTAGAAGTAGCCGATGACCCACTGCTTGTTCTTCTCGGCCTGCCGGAAGGCCTGGATGAGCGCGGTCTCGCTGCCCGCGTACACCACCTTGTAGTCCAGCTTCAGGTTCGTCACCAGCGCCGCGTCGTTGGTGACGTACGACGGGTCGCCGTCCAGCAGCTGGCCCTTGCCGCCCGACTCGGAGGTCTTGAACTTGGCGGCGTACTTGTTGAGGTTCTTCCAGCTGGTGATGTCCGGGTAGGCCTTCGCCAGCCACGGCGGTACGTACCAGCCGATGACGCCCTTGTTGCCGGTCTGGCCGGCCGAGACGGCGGTCTTCTGCTGGGTGATGTACTTCTTCTTGAGGTCGTCGTGGCCCCAGTTCTCCAGGACGGCGTCGACCTCGCCCGTCCCGAAGCCCTGCCAGGCGATCTCCTCCTTGAGGTCCTTCTTCTTGACCGTACAGCCGAGCTTCTTCTCTGCGACGTACGCGACGACCGCCGCGTCCGCCTCGTAGCCGACCCACGGGTTGACCGCCAGATTGAAGGTGCCGCACTTGCCGGAGCTGGCGCCGGCGCCGGAGGAGGTGTCGCCGACCTTCGCGCCGCCGCAGGCGGTGAGGGTGAGGCCGAGGGCCGCTATACCGGCCGCGGGGGCCAGCCAGTGTCTTGCTTGCGTTGCCATGGTCCGTGCTCTCCTTATGCCCTGCTGCGTCGCGCCGCTGCCTGAGTAATCCGGTCGAACATGACTCCGAGCAGTACGATGGCGAGTCCCGCCGCCAGCCCCTTGCCGTACAGCTCTCCCTGCGAAAAACCGGCCACGACGTCGTAGCCGAGGGCGCCCGCACCGACCAGGCCGCCCACAACAACCATCGACAGCACGTAGATCAGGCCCTGGTTGGTCGCGAGAGTCAGGGCGCTGCGTGACATCGGCAGTTGGACTTTGGTGATGATCTGCCAGGTGTTGGACCCGGCTGCCGTGGCCGCCTCGACGGTGGTCTCCGGCACGGCCCGCACCCCGTCGGCGATGATCTTCATCGTGACGGGTGCGGCGTAGACGATGGCGGCGACGATCGCGGTGAAGCGCGTCGCGCCGAACAGTGCCAGGAACGGCACGAGATAGACGAACGGCGGCATGACCTGCGCCGCGTCCAGGCCGGGCCGGATGACCCGGTCGGCCATGGCACTGCGGCCCATCCAGACGCCGAACACGATGCCGAGCGCCATCACCAGCAGCGTCGCCACGGCGGTCGAGGCCAGCGTGGTCATGGCGTCCGACCACAGGCCGGTGCCGACCAGCAGTCCGACGCACACCACCGTCGTGACGCCGGCCCGCAAGCCGCCGAGCACCACACCGAGGGCGATCAGAACCAAGCCGACCAGCCACCACGGGGAGTCGGTCAGCAGCGTCTGGAAGGGGTTCAGCAGGCCGTTGGTGATGCCGTCACGCACGGCGTTGGTGACGCCCGACAGGTTGTCCTGGGCCCATGTCGTGACACTGTCCGCCGCCTTCGCGATGGAGCTGCCTGCGCTTCCCTCGCCGGGGAACTCGGCCGCCCATACGTAGGTGTGCGAGACGTAGACGACGACCGCCGCCAGCACGCCGCCCGCCACGAGCAGCTGCTTGCGCCACGGGGCGAAGCGACTCGGCGAGCGCCGGGCCGCCTCGGCTCGCACGCTCGCCGCGGTCGTGACGCGGTCCAGGACGATGGCCATGATGACGATGGCGAGGCCGGCGTTGAAGGCCGTGCCGACGTCCAGCGACTGCAGGGCGTTCATGACGGTCTTGCCCAGCCCGGGGGCGTCGATCAGAGCGGCGATGGTGACCATGGCCAGGGCGGCCATGATGGTCTGGTTGATGCCCATCACCACCGTCCGCTTGGACATCGGCAGCAGGACTTTCAGCAGCGTCTGCCGCCGGGTCGAGCCCAGTGAGTCTGCCGCCTCGACGGTCGTCTCGGGGACCGAGCGGATGCCGTGCGCGGTGATCCGGATCGCGGGCGGAGCCGCGTAGATCGCCGTGGCGATGACCGCGGAGGCCGGGCCGATGAGGAAGAAGAGGGTGAGCGGGGCCAGGTAGACGATGGTGGGCATCGTCTGCATGAAGTCCAGGAACGGCGTCAGTACGCGGTTCACCCGGTCGGACAGACCCGCCCACACGCCGAGCGGGATGCCGATGAGGAGCGCGACGAAGACCGCCGACAGGGTCAGCGCCAGGGTGTCCATGCTCTCCTGCCACAGGCCCTGCAGCCCGAAGAAGGTGAAGCCGGCCATCGCCAGGAGCGCGACCCGCCAGTTGCCGAAGGCCCAGGAGACGTAACCGGCGATGGCGACGACACCGAGCCAGCCGATGGTGGGGACCGGGCGGCCGGCGGACGGCTGGGAGATCAGCGACTGGACGAAGGTCACCAGGTTGTCGATGACCAGCCGGATCTCGTTGAAGAAGTAGAGGAAGAGCGGGTTGGAGTTGCGGTCGGCGCCGATGGAGTCGTTGACGTCGTTGAACCAGCGGTGCAGATCGGTCAGGTCGGCCGCCGCCAGCGTCAGCGTCTGATGGCCGCGCAGCACGGCGAAGACCACCAGCCAGCCGACCAGGATCCCGGCGATCACGACCCGGCGGCTGACCGCGCGTACGGACCCGAGCTTCGCGGGTGCCTCCGCGATGGTTGCCATCACGCACCGCCCGCGATGACCGACAGAATCTCCTCGTCGCCGACGATGCCCAGCAGCTTGCCGTTCTCGACGACCTTCACCGGCTTCTCGGCCGCCAGCACGGCCCGGGTGGCCTCCCGCACGACCACGTCCGGCCCGAGCTCCGGCCCGTCGAGGGCGTCGTCGGGACCGGCCGGGCGCATGATCCACTTCAGGGTCAGCACATCGGCGCGCGGCACCTCGCTGACGAAGTCGCGCACGTAGTCGTCGGCCGGGGCGCCGACCAGCTCGTCGCCGGTCCCGCACTGCACCATCTTGCCGTCGCGCATGATCAGGATGCGGTCGCCGAGCTTGAGCGCCTCGGACAGGTCGTGGGTGATGAAGACCATCGTCTTGCCGACCTCGTGGTGCAGGCGGATGACCTCGTTCTGCATGTCCCGGCGGATCAGCGGGTCGAGCGCGGAGAACGGCTCGTCGAAGAACAACACGTCCGGGTCGCCCGCGAGCGCCCGGGCCAGGCCGACGCGCTGCTGCATACCGCCGGAGAGCTGGTCGGGGTAGGAGTTCTCGTAGCCGGACAGGCCGACCAGCTCGACGACCTCGAGGGCCCGCTTGGTGCGCTCGGCCTTGCCCATGCCGCGTATCTCGAGACCGTACGAGACGTTGTCGACGACGCGGCGGTGCGGCAGCAGCCCGAAGTGCTGGAAGACCATGGAGAACTTGCGGCGGCGCAGCTCGCGCAGCCGCTTGGGGTCGGCGTCGCGGATGTCCTCACCCTCGAAGACGACCTGGCCGGCGGTCGGTTCGATCAGCCGGGTCAGACATCGCACGAGGGTGGACTTGCCCGAGCCGGACAGACCCATGACGACGAAGACCTCACCGGGCGACACATCGAAGCTCACGTCCCGCACGGCCGCCGTGCAGCCCGCGCGGTCCATGAGTTCGCGGCGCGACAGGCCGCTCAACTCCTCGGAGTCCGGCACCTTTTCGGCCTTGGGGCCGAACACCTTCCACAGCCCGCGCACGGAGACGACCGGGGTCCGGTCCTGATCCTGGGACGCGTCGCGCCGCTGCGACACCTCAGTATCGGTTGGGGTCACTGTCGACCTCTCTTCGGGCTTCAGCCGCGGAACCAGCGCTGCGGCTGCGGTTGGATGTTCTGCCAGATGTGCTTGGGCTCGCGGTACTCGTCCAGGCCGGCAGGTCCCAGCTCCCGGCCCACGCCCGAGTGCCCGAAGCCACCCCATTCAGCTTGCGGCACATAGGGGTGGTAGTCGTTGATCCATACGGTGCCGTGGCGCAGCCGCCGGGCGACCCGCTGGGCCCGGCCCGCGTCCTGCGTCCAGACGGCGCCGGCGAGTCCGTACTCCGTGTCGTTGGCGATGCGTACGGCATCGTCCTCGTCGCCGTCCCGGAAGCGCTCGACGGTCAGCACCGGGCCGAAGGACTCCTCGTGCACGACGCGCATGTCCTGGGTGCACTCGTCCAGGACGGTCGGCGGGTAGTAGAAGCCGTCCTTCAGCGCGGGGTCGGTGGGGCGGGCGCCGCCGCAGCGCAGTACGGCGCCTTCGGCGATGCCTGCGGCGACGTAGGCCTCGACCTTGTCGCGGTGGGCTGCGGAGATCAGCGCGCCGGTCTCGGCCTCGGCGTCGAAGGGCCCGCCGAGGCGGATCGTTCCTGCCCGGCGTACGACCTCGTCGACGAAGGCGTCGTGGAGCGAGTCCTCGACGATCAGGCGGGCCCCGGCCGAGCAGACCTGGCCCGAGTGCAGGAAGACGGCCGTGAGCGCGAAGTCCACGGCCGTCTCGAAGTCGGCGTCGGCGAAGATGACGTTGGGGTTCTTGCCGCCCAGCTCCAGCGCGACCTTCTTCACGCTCGCGGCGGCGGTCGCCATGATCCGTTTACCGGTCTCCAGCCCGCCGGTGAAGGACACCATGTCGACGGCCGGATGCTCGGAGAACGGCGCCCCGACCTCCGGGCCGGTGCCCAGGACCAGGTTGGCGGCTCCGGCGGGCAGACCCGCCTCTTCCAGGGCCCGCATGAGCAGGATCGAGGTGGAGGGGGTCAGCTCACTGGGCTTCAGGACGATCGTGTTGCCCGCGGCGAGGGCGGGCGCGACCTTCCAGGAGGTCTGGAGGAGGGGGTAGTTCCAGGGGGTGATCAGGCCACAGACGCCGATCGGTTCGTAGACGACCCTGCTGATGGCGTCGTCCCGGCCGGTGTCGATGACCCGGCCGGCGCTGGTGCCGGCTATGCCGCCGTAGTAGCGGAAACAGGAGACGACATCGGCGATGTCGTACTCGCTCTCCACCAACCGCTTGCCGGTGTCGAGCGATTCGGCCCGCGCGAACTCCTTGGCGTCCCGCTCCAGGAGGTCCGCCACCCTCAGCAACAGCGCCCCGCGCTCCCGCTCCGGCGTGCGCGGCCACGGGCCCTCGTCAAAGGCACGGCGGGCTGCGATGATCGCGATCTCGCTGTCCGCCCGGGTGCCCTCGGACACGGTCGCGGACAGGGTTCCATCAGCGGGGCAGCGAATCTCCCGGCGGCCGCCCGCAATCGGGTCGTGCCACTCACCGTCCAGGTACAGGTCTGCCACGCGAGGAGCCCTTCAGCCGAATTCGTTGCGCATTGCGCATCGAATTGCTTGTGGTGGAACACCCTGTCCGAATGAGGGGCATACGTCAAGGGGTTGACGCCAGCGGGTTTCACCCCTTGACCGCGGGTGGCACGGGACCGGACCATGTTGCGTATCACTCACCCTGTTGCTCATTACGCACCAGCGGAGGTCGCACATGTCCCCTCGACCGCAACCCGGCCACGAGTACGTCCTCACCCTCTCGTGCCCGGACCGGGCCGGCATCGTCCACGCGGTGAGCGGCTTCCTCGTACGGAACTCCGGCAACATCCTTCAGAGCCAGCAGTTCGACGACCGGCTCAAGGGCCGGTTCTTCATGAGGGTCCACTTCGACGTTTCCGATCCAAACACCGATCCGGAAACACTGCGTTACCGATTCGGCCCCGTCGCCGAGGCCTACGGCATCCGCTGGACCCTCCGGGACGCGGCCACGCCGACCCGCACCCTCATCATGGTCTCGAAGTTCGGCCACTGCCTGAACGACCTACTCTTCCGGCAGCGCACCGGCGCGCTCAACATCGACATCCCGGCGATCGTCTCCAACCACCGCGACTTCGAGAGCCTCGCCGACACCTACGGCGTGCCCTTCTTCCACGTCCCGGTCACCAAGGAGACCAAGCCCGAGGCCGAGGCCCGGCTCCTGGAACTCGTACGCGAACTCGACGTCGAGCTCGTCGTCCTCGCCCGGTACATGCAGGTCCTCTCCGACGACCTCTGCAAGCAACTCGAGGGCCGCGCCATCAACATCCACCACTCCTTCCTCCCCAGCTTCAAGGGCGCCCGCCCCTATAACCAGGCCTACGACCGCGGCGTCAAGCTCGTCGGCGCCACGGCCCACTACGTCACCCCCGAGCTCGACGAAGGCCAGATCATCGAACAGGACGTCGTCCGCGTCGACCACTCCCTCGACCCCGACGAGCTCGTCACCGTCGGCCGCGACGTCGAGGCCCAGGTCCTCGCCCACGCCGTCAAGTGGCACAGCGAAAGCCGCGTCATGGCCGACGGAAACCGCACCGTCGTCTTCCGCTGACGGGAGCCGTACGCGGCCGTGGCCGCGGGCCGTACACAATCGCCGGACGCGCCGGGGGCATCAACCCCCGGCGCGCGCCAGCATGTCGCGGCGCCAGCGCTCGGTCTCGGCGATCTGGTTGAAGGTGAAGACGTGGAGGCCCGCCACCGCCGCGGAAGGTGCCGCAAGCGCCGGGGCGGTGCGGGTGAGGAGGCGGTCGGGGGAGTAGCCGCCGGGGGCGGCGAGGCGGACGAACCAGGAGGGGTGCTTGGCGAGGAAGCGGGTGGATTCGCCGACGCCGATCCTGGTGGCCATGGCGAGGAGTTTCGTACGTTCGACGGGCCCGGCGACGCCGAGGTGCACCGGCAGGGTGACGTCGCGGCGGCGGACCCGGGTGAGCCAGTCGCCCAGGACGCGGGGGTCGAAGCAGAGGTTGCTGACGATGTAGGTGGCGTGGGCGCGCTTGTCCCACATGGCCTGGATGGTGATGTCGTCGGCTATGAGGGGATGGCTCTCGGGGTAGCCGGTGATACCGACGTGTGTGAAGGGGCTGCCCAGCTCGCCGAGCCGCCGCAGCACCGGCAGGGCGCCCTC
Source organism: Streptomyces sp. NPDC059373 (assembly GCF_042751495.1). Classification (NCBI taxonomy): domain Bacteria; kingdom Bacillati; phylum Actinomycetota; class Actinomycetes; order Kitasatosporales; family Streptomycetaceae; genus Streptomyces; species Streptomyces sp. NPDC059373. The sequence goes on from NZ_JBHYXC010000003.1 coordinate 419,247, forward strand.
GTACGGGCCCGCCGGAGGGTCCGCGTCGCCAGCCGGGACGAAGACGTCGTCCACGCCCACCGCGCGGAGCCGCTCGACGACCTCCGCGACGTGCGCGCCGTCCCGCAGCAGCCGGGCGGGGATGTGCGGGACGACGCGGTAGCCGTGGGAGGCCAGCCGGACGGTGAGGTCCAGCGTGGGGTCGAGGCCCTTGACCGGCGACGCGGTGACCGTGATCACCACGTCGCGCGGGACATGGGCGAGGACCTTGTCCTCCGTCGACGTGGTCGGGAGGACTTCGTAGCGGACCCGGCTCAGCAACTGCTTCAACGCGGGTCGCGGTGCCGGTAGAACTCCGCCTTGGAGGCCGGGAGCGGGTCCTTGCCGAGGATGAGGTCGGCGGCCTTCTCGGCGATCATCATGACCGGGGCGTAGATGTTGCCGTTGGTGACGTAGGGCATGACCGAGGCGTCCACGACCCGCAGGCCCTCGACGCCGTGGACCTTCATGCTGTCGGGGTCGACGACGGCCATCTCGTCGGTGCCCATCTTGCAGGTGCAGGACGGGTGCAGGGCCGTCTCGCCCTCCTTGGCGACCCATTCCAGGATCTGCTCGTCGGTCTCGACCTCAGGCCCCGGAGAGACCTCACCGGCGTTGTACGGCTCCATGGCGGGCTGGTTGAGCAGCCTGCGGGCGACCCGGATGGCCTCGACCCACTCGCGCTTGTCCTGCTCGGTGGAGAGGTAGTTGAAGCGCAGCGCCGGGTGCTCGCGCGGGTCCTTGCTCTTGATCTTCACCGAGCCGATGGCGTCGGAGTACATCGGCCCCACATGCACCTGGTAGCCGTGCCCGCCGGCCGGCGCGGAACCGTCGTACCGGACCGCGATCGGCAGGAAGTGGAACATCAGGTTCGGGTAGTCGACGTCCTCGTTGCTGCGGGCGAAGCCGCCGGCCTCGAAGTGGTTGGTCGAGGCCGGGCCCTTGCGGAAGAGCCACTGCAGGCCGATGAAGGGCGCCCGCCACTTCGCCATGTACGGCTGCATGGAGACGGGCTGCTTGCAGGCGTACTGGACGTAGACCTCGAGGTGGTCCTGCATGTTCTCGCCGACACCGGGGAGGTCGTGGACGACCGGGATGCCCAGCGCCTGGAGCTCCTCCGCGTTGCCGACGCCGGAGAGCTGGAGGAGCTGCGGGGAGTTGATGGCGCCGCCGCAGAGGATGACCTCGCCGGCCCGCACCTCGTGCTGCTGCTTCTTCTTGCCGAGGCCGTGCTCGTACGCGACGCCGACGGCCCGCTTGCCCTCGAAGAGCACCTTGGTGACCAGGGCGCGGGTCTTGACCGTCAGGTTGGGCCGGTTCATGACCGGATGCAGGTAGGCCTTGGAGGCTGAGTAGCGACGGCCCCGGTGGACGTTGCGGTCGAAGCGGGCGAAGCCCTCCTGGCGGTAGCCGTTGACGTCGTCCGTGAGGGGGTAGCCGGCCTCTTGGACCGATTGCAGGAACGCGGGGAAGAGCGGCGAGGTGGCCGGGCCGCGCTCCAGCACCAGGGGGCCTTCGTGGCCACGGAACTCGTCGTCCTTGTCGGCGGCGAGACAGTTCTCCATGCGCTGGAAGTAGGGCAGACAGTGGGAGTAGTCCCACTTCTCCATGCCGGGGTCGCCGGCCCAGCGCTCGTAGTCCAGCGGATTGCCGCGCTGGAAGATCATGCCGTTGATGCTGCTGGAACCGCCGAGGATCTTGCCCCGGGCGTGGTAGACGCGTCGGCCGCCCATGTGTGGCTCGGGCTCGGACTCGTACTTCCAGTCGTAGAAGCGGCTGCCGATCGGGAAGGTGAGGGCGGCGGGCATCTGGATGAAGACATCCCACCGGTGATCCGGGCGGCCGGCCTCCAGGACCAGCACCTTGTTGGCCGGATCGGCGGAGAGCCGGTTGGCCAGCGCACTGCCTGCTGAGCCGCCGCCGACGATGACGTAGTCGTACTGCAAGGGAGCCATGGACCTCTCGCTTCCCGATCGCGCCGTCGATATGCGGGGCATGCTAGTACGAGTATCGCTATACGCACCAGGTTGCGCGCCACGCAACTTGGGCGCCGGAGGTTTCCGATTCGTTTCCTACCGGGCTGTTGTTTACCGCGCGTATAGTTTCGCTGTGAGCAACTTCAGCGCAGATAACGAAACGGCGGGATCGCAGACCGGCGGAGTCCAGTCCGTCGACCGCGCGATCAGCGTCCTGGAGATCCTGGCCCAGCGCGGCGAGGCCGGTGTGAGTGAAGTGGCCGGAGAGATCGACGTGCACAAGTCGACCGCCTTCCGGCTGCTGGGCGCCCTGGAGGCACGCGGCCTGGTGGAGCAGGCCGGCGAGCGCGGGAAATACCGGCTCGGCTTCGGGATCGTACGACTGGCCGGCGCAGTCACCGGCCGTATCGACATTACGCAGCAGGGCCGCCCGGTGTGCGAACGCCTCGCCGAGGAGATCGAGGAGACCGTCAACATCGCGGTCATGGAGAAACAGTTCGCGATCAACCTCTTCCAGGTACGCGGCCCCGGCGCCGTCACCGCGCACAACTGGGTCGGCCAGCTCACCCCGCTGCACGCCACCTCCAGCGGCAAGATCCTGCTCGCCCACCTCCCGGCCCGGGAGCGCGCCGAGCTGCTGTCCGACGCGGGCCTGGAGAAGATCACGCCGCACACCCTGACCTCGAAGACCAAGCTGGAGAAGAACCTCGCCGAGGCCAGGGACCGCGGCTACGCCTGGACCCTGGAGGAGCTGGAGATCGGCCTGCACGCCATGGCCGCGCCCGTACGCTCCCGCGACGGCGACGTCATCGCCGCGGTCAGCGCCTCCGGCCCCTCCTACCGCTTCACCGAGGAGCGGATGCACGAGCTGGCGCCGGTACTGATCAAGGGTGCCGGCGAGATCAGCCACCGGATGGGGTACCTCGGCTGAGGCCGGTGGGCAAAGCTCAGGCTCGTGGTGGTCCCCCAGCCTTCGGCCGGGAGGTGCCCCCAGGTCGCGCACGGCTCGAAGCCGGCGAAGCGCCCGCGAGAGGCGCAGAGGGAGGGGCCCCGCGCCCCTAACCGCCCAGCATCTGCTTGATCCAGTCGTGGAAGGCGCCGATGTGGTGCTCGCTGGGGACCAGGACGCCGCCCTTGGCGTAGAGGCGGGAGCTCATGGCGGGCTGGCAGCGCTCGCAGGCGTCGAAGTCCTGCCGGTTGACGCGGTCGAAGAGCTCGACGGAGCGGCTGACGTCCTTGCCGCTGTCCACGACGTCCTTCAGGTAGAGCCAGTCGCACTCGACGATCGTGCGGTCGGCGGCGACCGGGTACATGCGGTGGAAGATCACGTGGTCCGGCACGAGGTTGATGAAGACCTGCGGCTGGACGGTGATCGCGTAGTAGCGGCGGTCCTGGTCCTCCGAGACGCCGGGTATGCGGTCCAGGCCCTCCGAGCCGTCGACCGTGAAGCCCTGGACGTCCGAACCGAACTCCGCGCCGTGGCCGACGTAGTACTGCGCGGCGTAGCCGTCGGCGAACTCCGGCAGCACCTCGGTGAGTTCGGGGTGGATCGTGGCGCAGTGGTAGCACTCCATGAAGTTCTCGATGATGAGCTTCCAGTTCGCCTTGACGTCGTAGACGATCCGCTTGCCGACCGCCAGGCTGTCGATGTCGTAGCGCTCGATCGACTCCACGTCGCCCAGCCGCGTCACGACCGCGCCGATGACCTGCTCCTCGAAGGAGGGCGGCTCCTCGGCCAGGCAGACCCAGACGTAGCCCAGCCATTCCCGTACGTGGACGGGGGCGAGGCCGTACTCGGTGCGGCCGACGTCGGGCATCTTGGTCAGGTTCGGGGCGGCGATCAGCTTGCCCGTGAGGTCGTACGTCCAGGCGTGGTACGGACACTGGAAGGCCCGCTTGACCTCGCCGGTCTCCTCGGTGCAGAGCTTGGCGCCACGGTGCCGGCAGACGTTGAAGAAGGCCCGGATCGCGTTGTCCCGCGAGCGCGTGACGAGGATGCTCTCCCGGCCCACCTCGACGGTCCGGAAGGCACCGGGCTTGTCCAGCTCCGACGCCCGCGCGACGCAGAACCACATCGTCTCGAAGATGCGCTCCTGCTCCTGGGCGAAGATCCCCGGGTCGGTGTAGTAGGAGCCGGAGAGGGTGGCGATCAGGCTGTCCGGCAGGCTGGGCGATGTCACGTGGGCACTCCTCCAGGCGTTGTGCGATAAGCAACGCGATGTGCAGTACGCAACTGCTTTCAGGCAGAATGTGGGGCGGGAAACGCCGGTGTCAAGACCTCACGACGGCCGAAGCGACCGAAGCCGCCGAGTCGGTCGAAGCGACCGAATCGATCGAAGCCGCCTGAGCCAACTGCTTGCGCCAGCGCATGAACAGCCGGGGCTGGTTCATGCCGAGCACCGCGACCGGTTCCCCGGCCCGGCGGTAGACCGCCAGGAAGCTGCGGTCGTCCGCCGCCCCCTCCTCCACCGTGACGCTGTCGGCGACGGCGGCGTGGCCCGCGAACTGGATACGTACGCCGTACTGGTCCGACCAGAAGTACGGCGGCCTCACGGGTCCCGGCTCGGCCGTACCCCCGGAGAGCAGGGCGGCCACGGCGGCGGCCGGCCGTTCCAGTGCACCGGTCCAGTGCTCGACGCGGCGGTGGGCGCCGGCGAGCGGGTCGTACCAGTTGGCGCAGTCGCCGACCGCGACGACGGCGGCCAGGCTGGTGCGGCCGTCGGCGCCGCACGTGACGCCGTTCTCCAGCGCGATGCCGGAGCCCTCCAGCCACTCCACATTCGGCCGGGCGCCCACGCCGACGACGACCGTGTCGGCGGGCAGGCTGCGGCCGTCCGCCAGCAGGACCGCGTCCACGCGATCTCCCCCGCTCAGCCCCTTCACCCCGACGCCGCACAACAGCCGTACGCCGTGGTCCGCGTGCAGCGAGGACACGACGCCGCCCATCGCCTCGCCGAGCGGCCCGGCCAGCGGGGTCGGCGCCACCTCGACGACGGTGACGTCCAGCCCGAGGGCGTACGCGGTCGAGGCGACCTCGGCACCGATGAAGCCGCCGCCGATGACAACCAGGCGGCCCCCACGAGCGAGGTCGGCGCGCAGTGCGAGGGCGTCGTCCAGGGTGCGCAGCGTATGGACGCCGGCAAGGCCTTCGCTGCCCGGCAGGGTGCGGGCGGCGGCGCCGGTGGCGATGACGAAGCCGTCGGCGCGAACCGCCGTGCCGTCGGCCAGGCGTACCAGGCGCTCGTTGCGGTCCAGGCCCGTGGCCCGTACGCCGAGCAGCCACTCGGCGGCCAGGTCCTCGCCGTCCGCCTCCAGGGTGAGGTCGGCCTCGGCCATCGTCCCGGCCAGGAACTCCTTGGAGAGCGGCGGCCGGTCGTACGGCCGGTGGAGCTCGTCGCCGACGATGACAAGCCGCCCGTCAAACCCCTGCTTGCGCAGGGAGCGGGCGGCCGACAGACCGGCGAGCGAGGCCCCCACCACGGCCACCGTTCTCACGCGGGACCCCCGGCGAGCCGGGCGCCGACGCAGGGCGGCAGGTTGGGCGCGGCCTGCGAGGGCTCGACGTAGATCATGCCGTCCTCGACCACGACCTGGTGCGTACGGACGGGCAGCTTGGCGGGCGGCGAGTCGACCGCACCGGTGCGCAGGTCGAACTTCGACGCGTGCAGCGGGCATTCGACCTCGCACCCTTCCAGCCAGCCGTCCGCGAGCGAGGCGTCCTGGTGAGTGCATGTGTCGTCGATGGCGAAGACCTCTCCGTCATCGGTGTGGAACACCGAGACAGGCGGGTCGATTTCGAGCCGGTAGGCCTCGCCTCGCGGCAGATCCGCGAGCCGGCACACGGGAATCTTCATGACACCTCGGTGCGTATGACGAAACTGATTGCGGTAAGCGCAACAACAGTTTGGAGGCGCCCCCACCCCCTGTCAAGAGAAACGAAAACCGCCCCACAGCGTGGGGCGGTTGACGTACGAAAGGCCAGTTCAGCGGGGTCAGTGACCGCGCTTGATCCACTCGTCGAGCTGCGGCGCCTCGGCCCCGACAGTCGTGCCGTCACCGTGTCCGGTACGTACGACCGTGTCGGACGGCAGCGTCAGCAGCCGCTCCCGGATCGAGTCGATGATCGTCGGAAAGTGCGAGAAGGAACGGCCCGTCGCCCCCGGCCCGCCCGCGAACAGCGTGTCGCCGGTGAAGACGGTCCCCAGCGCGGGCGCGTACAGGCACACCGCCCCCGGCGCATGGCCCGGGGTGTGGAGAACGGTCAACTCGGTGCCGGCCACCGAGAGCACCTGCCCGTCGGCGAGTTCACCGTCCGGGGAGCGGTCGGGGTGGGTCTGCTTCCACAGGAACAGGTCGTCCGGATGGAGCAGAACCGGCGCACCGGTGCGCGCGGCCAGCGCGGGGGCGGCGTCGATGTGGTCGTTGTGGGCGTGCGTGCACACGATCGCGACCAGCCGCCGATCCCCCACCGCCGCCGCGATGGCGTCGGCGTCATGGGCGGCGTCGATGACGATCGCCTCACTGTCGTCGCCGACGATCCAGACGTTGTTGTCGACGTCCCAGGTACCGCCGTCAAGGGAGAAGGTGCCGCTGGTGACCAGATGGTCGATGCGGGCAGTCATGCGAGGTTCACCGCCGAGTTCGGTTCTGTACGTCGCCGGAATTCAGCCCGTCCGGCGTTCGGGGGTCCAGGGGGCTTGCCCCCTGGAGGCCCTACAGGACCACCACCGACCGCAGAACGTCACCGTGGTGCATCCGCTCGAACGCCTTCTCGACGTCGTCCAGGGCGATCGTCTCCGTCACGAAGGCCCCCAGGTCGAGGCGCCCCTGCAGATACAGATCGATCAGCATCGGGAAGTCACGGCTGGGCAGGCAGTCGCCGTACCAGGAGGACTTCAGCGAGCCGCCGCGCCCGAAGACGTCGATCAGCGGCAGCTCCAGCTTCATGTCCGGCGTGGGCACCCCCACCAGCACGACGGTGCCGGCGAGATCGCGGGCGTAGAAGGCCTGCTTGTACGTCTCCGGGCGGCCGACCGCCTCGATGACGACGTCGGCGCCGTTGCCGCCGGTCAGCGCCTGGATGGCCTCGACCGGGTCGTTCTCGCGGGAGTTGACGGTGTGGGTCGCGCCCATCTTCTTGGCCGTCTCGAGCTTGCGGTCGTCGATGTCGACCGCGATGATCTTCGCCGCGCCGGCCAGCCGGGCGCCCGCGATGGCCGCGTCGCCGACTCCGCCGCAGCCGATGACGGCGACCGAGTCGCCGCGGCCGACGTTGCCGGTGTTGATCGCGGCGCCGATGCCCGCCATGACGCCGCAGCCGAGCAGCCCGGCGACGGCCGGGGAGGCGGCGGGGTCGACCTTGGTGCACTGGCCTGCGTGGACGAGGGTCTTCTCGGCGAACGCGCCGATGCCCAGGGCCGGGGACAGCTCGGTGCCGTCGAGCAGGGTCATCTTCTGCTTGGCGTTGTGGGTGTTGAAGCAGTACCAGGGGCGGCCGCGCAGGCAGGCCCGGCACTGGCCGCAGACCGCGCGCCAGTTGAGGATCACGAAGTCGCCGGGGGCCACGTCGGTCACGCCCTCGCCGACCGACTCGACCACGCCGGCCGCCTCATGGCCGAGGAGGAAGGGGAAGTCGTCGTTGATGCCGCCCTCGCGGTAGTGGAGGTCGGTGTGACAGACCCCGCAGGCCTGGATCTTCACCAGCGCCTCGCCCGGCCCGGGGTCGGGCACGATGATCGTTTCCAGACTTACGGGGGCGCCCTTCTCCCGGGCGACGACGGCACGGACCTGGTGAGCCATGGGTGCTCCTCGGCTGGTTGCTTATCGCGGCACGCAGCGCGCGTGCCGCAACGAAAGCATCCGGGAAGCGGACACAGTGGTCAAGGACCGCGACACTCAGCGGAAGAAGGCGATTCCGTCGTCCGGGAGATCCTTGAGGTCCTTCGCCCACTCCCGCGGGTCGACGACCTTCTTCAGGTGCGCCGACATGTAGGGGCGCAGCGGCACGGTCGGCGTCGTCTTCTCCGCGACCCACATCAGGTCGCTGTTGACGTACCCGTACAGCCGCTTGCCGCCGCTGTAGTGCGGGGCGGACGGGATCCGCGCCACGGCGTCGGTGACCAGGTCGATCTGCGGCTTGCCCTCGGCCAGCTCGCCGTACCAGATCTCGACGACGCCCTCGTCGCGGGTGGTGGTGACCTCGACCTTGCGGTCCTTGTCGATCCGCCAGAAGCCGGCCTCGTTCTCCAGCGGCCGGACCTTCTTGCCCTCGCCGTCCAGCACCCAGGTCTTGGACACGTACTCCAGGAAGGGCCGGCCGTCGTGGGTGAAGGTCACCTCCTGGCCGAAGTTGCACTTCTCGTCGCCGGGGAAGTCGAAGACTCCCGCGCCTTCCCAGTTGCCCAGGAGAAAGGCGATCGGCACGAGCTCCGGGTGCAGGTCGGAGGGGATCTCGATCATGTTCAGCGCTGTCCCTGGTAGAGCTTCTTCACCGCGAGAACGGAGAACGCGGCGACGCCGACGCAGACCAGGACGAGCAGGGCGTCGAAGAAGTACGTGATGCTCACGGGTGGAGCTCCTCGGGCAGGCGGGGCGGTAACGGACCGCGTACGAGTCTAGTCGCCCCACCCGGGGACGGCGCAGTGAGGTGCGCCGCCCCCGCGTGGCCCGGTCGGGTCCGCCCGGGTCAGCCCAGCAGCTGCGCCTGGAGAAGCACCGCCTGGCGGAAGGGCACCTCGGGCTGGCTGCCCTTCTTGGACAGATAGACCAGGGCGACGGTGTCGCCCGAGGTGAGGAAGGCGTAGCGCACGTGGTTCGTGCCGCGCGGCCTGTCCTCGTTGTAGACGTTGGTGATGATCGTGTCCGGGACTCCGACGGTCGAGAATTGAGCGTCATACGAGGCGACCGTCGCCTCGGTGAAGACGCCGTTATCGGAGATGTCGCTCTGCGAGCGCATCGCGTACGCGCCACTGGTGTACTGGAGCAGATAGATCTCCGCGCGCGTGCCGTCCGGCATCGTCCACGCTCGCGCCGCGATGTGGCGCAGCGTGTCCTGGTCCATCCGCAGCGCCAGGTCCTTCCGCCCGTCCTTCTGGAACAGCTTCAGGAACCCGCTGGTGGGAAGCCAGCCGTCGCGACCCGGAAAGGTCTTGTCCAGCTTCGCCCCGGCCGGGGCCGGGAGCAGCAACGACCGTACGTCCACGTAGTGCCGGAGGGCGGGGTTGTTGTCCGCGTCGAGCGCCCGGGGTTTCCCGGCCGGCAGCTTCGGCAGCTTCAGCGCGTGGTACGTCCAGCGCCCGTCGTCCGGCGTCTGCAAACCCGGGATGTCCGTACGCCTCGGCTGCGTCACGCCATACGCCGCCGCCCCGCCCAGCGCGGCGAACACCACCACGGCCGCCGTCCACCGCAGCACCGCGCGCAGCACCCTGCGGTCCTTCGGCGCCGCCGGCTCCGGGGGCGCCGCCCAGGGGTTCGGGGCATCCTCCGGCCCAGGCGTGGGCTCCGGCACGGGCGTTGCCGTGGGCTCCGGCGCGGGCGCTTCATCCGCGACGGGCGCGGGCTCCGGCACCGGCGTGGCCGTGGGCTCCAGCTCGAGCGCTGCCTCCGCGACGGGCGCGGGCTCCGACTTCGGCTCGGCCGTGTGCGAAACGTTCTCGGTCGTCATGCGGACTCTCCCGGGTCCTGGACGCGGTCGAGCTGCTTCTTGAGCAGGTCCGCGGCGCTCGTCTTGTCCAAAGGCGATGTGCCGGTGGCGGTCATGGTGATGAGGAGGTCGCCCTCGGTGGCCTGGCAGGTCATCCAGTCGAGCTTGTCGCCGGGCGTCTTGGGCGGCAGGATGCAGCGGGCCTTGTCGTGGCCGGAGATCTTCGGGCCGTTGCGGTAGATGCCCAGCGCCTTGGTGAAGGCGGAGTAGAAGTCGGTCATGCTGCGGGCGGCCTGCTTGTTCTTCATCTGGACGATCTGCGTCTCGATGACCAGGTCGCCGCTGTTGCCGGCGTACGTACGCATGCCGATGCCCTCGATGTGCAACTGGTCGACGGCCTTGCGGGCGGCCTTGCGCTGCTTGGCGGACAGGTCGCGGTACGAGTCCTTCATCAGGGTGACCGCGCGCGTGCCGCTGAGCTCGGTGTCGTTGCCGTACTCGGCGATGTCCGGGCCCGCCGTGTAGCCGTCGGGCATGGGCAACAGCAGCTTGCCGAGGGTGCCGTAGTGGCTTCCGCCGGACTGGGCTCCGTACTCACCGGTCTTCTTGGGGGTGGGCGCCTTCCAGGGCTGGGAGGCGGCCTGCTTCTTGTCGTCCTGCTGGTGCTTGAGCACGGCATAGCCGATGCCACCGCCCGCCGCGACGCCGACGAGCACGACGGCGAGGGCGAGAGCGAGGCCCTTGCGGCTCTTCTTCGGCGGCTCGGGAAGGAAAGCCGGCGCAGGCTCGGGAACGAACACGGGCTCAGGCGCGGGCTCAGGGGGGAGATTGGTCGTCTCGTCGGTCACAGTCGCTCCAACTGCCGCTTGGCGAGGGACTGGATGGTCTTCATGCTGATCGGCCGGGCCGTGTAGTACCAGATGTCGATCACGATGTTGCCGTGCCTGACCAGCGCGCGAGCCGTGTACTCGGGCAGGTATCCGGCCTTGGTGTCGGGCTTGGAGTAGACCCACGCGTAGCCGTCGACCGAGCCCGGGATCTCCTTGCCGTGGTTGCCCGCGTACTTCTTCTCGGACATGTAGTCCTGCTGTTCGCTGAGCATGTCGACGGCGAAGGTCTGCTTGTCGTCACGGAACTGGATGAGCTGGATCTCGGTCGACGTCCAGCTGCGGTAGCTGCCGCTGGTCCAGGTTGTGGCCGCCACTCGGCGGAAGCCGTTGCCGGCGAGCTCGTTGAACATGTAGTCGGCTCGTTGTACGTATCGGCGTAGTCGTACAGCGACAGCCAGCCGTTGTCGCCGGACGGGATCGTCCAGTCCTTCGCGCCCTTGGGCTTCTTGAGCAGGTACTTCCGCAGGTCGCCGTCGTACGTGACGAGGGTGTCCTCGGCAGCGGTGAGCGGCTTGGCGGCCGGGGCCGCGCCCGTGGGCTGCTTCAGCTTGGCCTGGGCGAGCGGCGGGAGCGGGGTGTCGGGGCGCTGGTACTGGATCTGGTAGCCGGCGCCGGCGCCGGCCAGGACGCCGAGGATCGCCGCGACGGCGATGATCAGCGTCGTACGGCCCCGGCGGCGTGGGGGCCGGGGCGGAGTCGGAGCCGCATCCGGAACCACGGGTGGCTCCACAGGGGGCTCGGGGATGGGGACGGGAGCGTCCAGGGACAACGGGTTCTCCACAGGTGGATCGGAACGGGGGTCGTTCGGGGGCTGCTGCGTGGCTCGGGCGGCTCAGCGGCCGGTCTTCAGACGGCGGTACTGGCGGTCGAGAAGCGCTCGCAGCTGCGCGCGGTCCGGGGTCTTGGCCCCGGTCACGGTGATGGTGAGGTGGACGTCGCCCTGGTGGGAGACGACGACCACCGAGCCGGTGCTCCCCGCGGAGGAGGAGCTGAGCCGGTACGCCTTCGCGGGGTGGCTGCCGACGAGGGTGATGCGGGTGCCGCTGAAGTAGAAGCGGCTGTAGAAGGCGGCGGCGTCGGCCGGGCCGGAGAAGCGGGCGAGGTCGACCGTGACCTCGGTGTCGCCGTCGGCGGTGAGGTAGGTGCGGGTCGCGCCGGCCTTGAAGCCGTAGGTCGTCAGGGCGGTCTTGACGGAGGCGGAGCCGCCGGCGACCTCGGAGCGGGACAGCTCGCTGCCGTCCTCGTCGCCGTAGATCTCGGCGTCCTTCGGGGGCGTCAGCAGGAAGTACCGGAGGTCACCGGTGTGGATGCCGCCGCTCCGCACCGCGCCGGTGACCGTGCTGGACGGGGACGGGGACGGCGTGGGCGCGGCGGAGGTCGGCACCGGGGACGGGCTCGCGCTGGGCGCGGCGGCGGCCGCCGTCCCGTCGGACGACGACGACCCCAGGACGACCACGGTTCCGGCGGTGGCGCCGACCAGCAGCACCAGGCCGACCGCAGCGGCGGCGATCAGCGGGGTGCGCCGGGGACCGCGCGGCGGTGGCGGTGGCGGCGCGTACGTTGGCATGGGCGGAACAACCAACGAATCGGACTGCGCTTCCACAAGGCCCCCCCGGGCGATCACACAACGCCCTCGCGCCCCACGCGCAACAAGCGGAACCGCATTATGTCGACTGAACGCAGCCTCTTGACAGTCTTTTTTCTGTGAGACAGCCCACGCATAGGGTGGGGACCATGGCGAAGAAGCTCGTGATCAAAGTAACCGCAGGCACGGACGCCCCTGAACGCTGCTCGCAGGCGTTCACCGTGGCGGCCGTGGCGGTGGCCAGCGGGGTGGAGGTCTCGCTCTGGCTGACCGGCGAATCCGCGTGGTTCGCGCTGCCCGGAAAGGCCGCCGAGTTCGAGCTGCCGCACGCCGCGCCGCTGCCGGAGCTGATCGACGGGATCATGGCGGGCGGCGGGCGGATCACACTGTGCACGCAGTGCGCGGCCCGCCGCGACATCACCGAGAAGGACGTCCTGGAGGGCGTACGAATCGCGGGCGCCCAGGTCTTCGTCAGCGAGATCATGCCGGACGGCGTACAGGCACTCGTCTACTGAGGCACCGGCCGGCCTCGGCCTACTTGTGTTCCTTGTCGTCCAGTTCCCGCCACCACCGGTCGGACTCGGAGTCCCCGGACTCGTCCCACCAGCGCTCCCCCGGGTCCCTGCGGTTCGCCACGATCGCCGCGAAGGGCGGGATCACCATCGCCACGACGCACATCACCACGGCCGCCGTGACCGACCACAGGCGTACCAGGCCCCACGCCAGGACGAAGAGCCCGACGCAGCTGCCCATCATGACGAAGTAGAGCCGATGCCGCCGTTGCGCGCTCATGCCTCAACGGTACGCCGAAGGCCGCGCCCCGGCAGGAGCGCGGCCTTCGTACGTACTCGTACGCGTACAGCTGCCGTCAGACGGCGATGGCGATCTCCGCCGCCGCGCCCTGCTGGGCCACGACCGTACGGTCCACCGTCGCACCCGGGACGAGCGCGCGCAGCGTCCAGGTGCCCGGGGCGGCGAAGAAGCGGAACTGTCCGGTCGCCGAGGTCGGGACCTCGGCGGTGAACTCGCCGCCGCCGTCGAGCAGACGGACGTAGCCCGTGATGGGCTCGCCGTCGCGGGTCACCGAACCCTGGATGATCGTCTCGCTCGCCACGTCAACTCCTGCCAGGTCCGGGCCGCCGGCCTTCGCTCCACACATATGGTCCTCTTCCCTTTTCCTGTTACTTCGCCGCGCCGAGCTCGATCGGCACGCCGACGAGCGAGCCGTACTCGGTCCAGGAGCCGTCGTAGTTCCTGACGTTCGGCTGGCCGAGGATCTCGTGCAGCACGAACCAGCTGTGAGCGGAGCGCTCACCGATGCGGCAGTAGGCGATGGTGTCCTTGGACAGGTCCACGCCCTCGCCCTCGTAGAGCTCCTTGAGCTCTTCGTCGGACTTGAAGGTGCCGTCGTCGTTGGCCGACTTCGACCACGGGATGTTGCGCGCGGTCGGGATGTGACCCGGACGCTGCGACTGCTCCTGCGGGAGGTGGGCCGGGGCCAGCAGCTTGCCGGAGAACTCGTCGGGCGAGCGGACGTCGACCAGGTTCAGCGAGCCGATGGCCGCCACGGCGTCGTCACGGAAGGCACGGATCGAGGTGTCCTGGGCCTTGGCCTTGTACTCGGTGGCCGCGCGGCTCGGAACCTCGGCGCCGTCCACCAGGTCGCGGGAGTCCAGCTCCCACTTCTTGCGGCCGCCGTCGAGGAGCTTGACGTCCTGGTGGCCGTAGAGCTTGAAGTACCAGTAGGCGTAGGACGCGAACCAGTTGTTGTTGCCGCCGTAGAGGACGACGGTGTCGTCGTTGGCGATGCCCTTCTCCGACAGCAGCTTCTCGAAGCCGGCCTGGTCGACGAAGTCACGGCGCACCGGGTCCTGGAGGTCCTTCTTCCAGTCGATGCGGATGGCGCTCTTGATGTGGTTCTTGTCGTACGCCGACGTGTCCTCGTCGACCTCGACAATGACCACCTTCGGGTCGTCGATCCGGGCCTGGACCCAATCGGCGTCCACCAGGACGTCACTGCGGCTCATGCTGTTCTCCTCCGGGGCAGTTCGGATATCTCGCCGGCGTACGGACGGGTACGCGCGGCGGCGGCGCTTATCGCTTACGCGACGGGGGAAGGGCGGCCAGGGAAATGCGCAGGCCTAGCGCATGCGACAGAGCATGGCGGCGACGCGGCACAGGTCAACTGCCCGCCGCTTCGTAAGGTCCGCCTGTCGCTTCATGCCCTCGATCGTAGGCACCGAGCGGGGTAGTGTCACCGCCTGTCCGCCATTCGGGACGCCGGTGTCCGCATTGTGATACGGATGGCGGGCGCCCACCCGTTCGAAGGCCCGGGTCGGTGATCGCCGGGCGCCGGGCGGCTGCGGGCCGGACTCCCCTGTCTCACCCTGCGGACGTAACGCTCAGTCCGCGAGCACGACCTTCGTCCCCGTCGCGGCGATCGTGATCCCGTCCGGGCTCGTGTCCACCGACTTCAGCTCGATGCCGTCCGGCAGTCCGACCAGCTTCCGCGCGAAGTCGATCCGGCCCCTGATCAGCGTCTCCACGGACGACGGCAGACCGCTGACGTTCGGGATCGAGTCCGCGTGCAACTGGATCGTGTTGCCGCCGGTCACGCTGACCTGGCTCACCACCGACCGCTTCACCGTACCCACGATCGGCAGCGACAGACTCACCGTCAGCTTCACCTTCCCCTTGCCGTTCGCGGCCGCGCCGCCATACGCCACGGATACCCCGTCCGGTGCCGCCTTCGTCAGATCCGCGTACGTCACCAGCGCCGACCCGTCCGCCGTGTCCGCCACCGCCGACGCGAAGCCGTTGCCCAGCCGGACCCCCCGCAGATCCGCCGTGAACCGGTCGATCCGCAGCGCGGTGCCGCCGGTGCCCGCCGTGATGCCCTTGGCCGTGACCGTCACGTCGTCCAGTTTCTTCGACGCCACCTGGGTCAGAAACGGGAAGCCGTGGATCGACACATCGGGCTTCTCGGACAGGCCCTGGGTCTGCTGGGCCTTGCTCGCCGCCTCCGACTCCGCGAAGTGCACCGCGACGCGGTCGGCTGCGACGAACAGGCCGCCGAGTATCACGACGATGATCAGCAGGATCCGCAATGCACGCATTGCTCGACCCTAGCGGGGCTCACCCCACCAGCGCCCGGCCCAGTACGTAAATAGCCGGAGCCGCGGCCGTCAACGGCAGCGCGACGCCCGCGGTGAAGTGGACGAAGCGGGACGGGAAGTCGTAGCTGGCCACGCGCAGCCCGATCAGGGCGGCGGCGCCCGCGGCGAGGCCGATGAGGCCGCCGTCGCCGCTGCCGAGTCCGCCGGCCTGTGCCCACGCGACCCCGGCGCCCGAGGCGGCGAGCAGGGCGACGACCACCGTCGCCACGCCCTTCCCGTGCAGGCTGCGGACCACCGTCGCGACGGCGACCGCGATCGCGCCGACGATGATCACGTCACTGCCGTGCGGGTTGTAGGCGGCGGCGAGATATCCCCCGGCGAGCACCGTCAGCAGCGTCGAGGCGGCGGTCGCCGTCAGCGACGACAGCCGCTCCTCGGCGGTGCCGCGGTGCCGCAGCTGGAGTACGAGTACGAGCAGCAGCCACCCGCCCAGCGTGCCGACCAGCACGGCCGGACCGTTCTCGCCGCCCGTCGCCAGCAGCACGACATCCGCCGTCACGCCCGCCAGGAACGCCAGCACGATGCCCTGACGGGCCGGCCACATACCGTTCAGCCGGAACCATCCCGCCGCCGTCACCGCCTGCAGCAGCACCAGCGGCACCGCCAGCCCCGGCCGTCCCAGCGCCGCGCCGCCGGCCAGCAGCAGCGCCAGCACCGTCGTCAGCGCCGCGGGCTGCGGCCCCGGCGGAATGATCGGGGACCCGGTGCGCTGCGCCGCCGGCACCGTGCCCTTCCGGCGGGCCGCCCGGCCCCCCGCCTCCTGCGGCGCAAGGTCGTCCACGGGCGGCATGACGGCGGTCTGCTCGGCCTCCTGCGGCATCGCGCCGCCATACGGGTCGTAAGTCACGCCGCTCATCCTCCCGCGAACGGCGGCAGTACTTCGACCGTCCCGCCCTGCTTCAGCTCGATCCCCGCATGGTCCCGGGTCCCCACGGGGTCTCCGTCCACCAGAAACGAGCAGCTCGTCAGCACCCGCGCGAACTCCGGCCGCCCCGCGTGCCGCTCCCGCGCGACCGCCAGCGCCTCGGCGAGCGTCCCCGCCTCGTACGGCTCCTCCGCCGTGCCCGCCGCGGCCTTCGCCGCCGCCCAATACCGGATCGTCCCGGCCCGTCCGGCCATTGCGGCCCCTTCGTCGTCCTGACTACCGCCATCCATCATGGCGCACCGCGACGAACCCGGTCCGAGCAGTGCGAGGGCGGCGTCGAGGAACCGGAATCAACCGGCCTGGGCGGCCACCCACTCACCGACGCGGCGGAGGAGGGCCGGGGGAGCGGCGTTCTCGGCGTGGCCGAAACCCGGCTCGAGCCAGAGCTCGGCAGAGTCGCCTGCAGCGGCGGCGAGGGAGAGGGGATGGTCGACGGGGAAATAGGCGTCGCGGTCGCCGTGGACGATGAGGAGCGGGGTGGGGGCGATGAGGGGCACCGCCTCGACGGGCGGGACCGGCACGGGGTTCCAGTCCTCGCCGTGGATCCGGGTCCGCAGGCCGAGGCGGGAGACGAGGCGGCCGGCGGGGCGCGTGATCGCCCAGTGGACGCGCCGCATGGGCGCCGTACCCCGGTAGTACCAGCGGGCGGGCGAGCTCACGGACACCACCGCGTCGACCGAACCGCCCACCGCCTGCCGCAGAACAACAGAACCGCCCATGGAGAAGCCGACGGTCGCCACCCGCCCGAAGCCGAGCGTGCGGGCCCAGGCGACCGCCGCGTCGAGGTCGAGGACCTCGCGGTCGCCGACCGTGGACCGGCCGCCGGAACGCCCGTGCCCCCGGAAGGAGAAAATGACGACGCCGCCGAACTCCGAGAAGACCCGCGCCGCCCGCTGCACGGCGGGCCGCTCCAGCGCGCCGGTGAAACCGTGGGCGACCACGAACGCAATGTTCCGTTCACCTGCGCGGGGCCCCGCGGGAGGGACGTAAGCCGCATCGATCCGAACGCCGTCGGCCGTCAACAACACCGCACGTTGACCACCGGAAGTGATCGATGAAAAACAAGATCGCGCAAATCGGGGCTCTTCAAGCGACTCCATGTGGGCTATTCTCTTAGGTCAAGAGGATCCGGGCAGCGTCGCCCCCGGGTCCTTTCGTGCTTTCTGGGCCGCCAGAGCGCATGCAGTTACGTCCTCGCATGGGACCGAGGAGGGTTCGCAATGGGCAAGCGAAGCGTGCATGACCGGATGATGAACAACGTCAACAACGTGAACTACGACGGGAGCAGCCGGTGAGCTCTCTTCTCCTGCTGACGAACGCACTCCAGCCGTCCACCGAGGTACTACCCGCGCTCGGACTGCTGCTGCACAGCGTCCGGGTGGCGCCGGCCGAAGGGCCGGCCCTGGTGGACACCCCTGGCGCCGACGTCATTCTGATCGACGGCCGACGTGACCTCCCGCAGGTCCGCAGCCTCTGCCAGCTGCTGCGTTCCACCGGGCCTGGCTGCCCGCTGGTTCTGGTCGTCACCGAGGGCGGCCTGGCCGCCGTCACCGCCGACTGGGGCATCGACGACGTGCTGCTGGACACCGCGGGGCCTGCCGAGGTCGAGGCGCGGCTGCGGCTGGCCATGGGCCGCCAGCAGATCACCGTCGACGACAGCCCGATGGAGATCCGCAACGGCGACCTCTCGGTCGACGAGGCGACCTACAGCGCGAAGCTGAAGGGCCGGGTCCTGGACCTGACGTTCAAGGAGTTCGAGCTGCTCAAGTACCTCGCGCAGCACCCTGGCCGGGTCTTCACCCGGGCCCAGCTGCTGCAGGAGGTCTGGGGCTACGACTACTTCGGCGGCACCCGCACCGTGGACGTGCACGTACGGCGTCTGCGGGCGAAGCTCGGTCCCGAGCACGAGTCCCTGATCGGCACCGTACGCAACGTCGGCTACCGCTTCGTCACCCCCGAGAAGGTCGAGCGGGCGGCCGAGGAAGCCCTGAAGCAGCAGCAGCGCGCAGAGGCGGACGCGGCGGCGAGCGCCGCCGCATCGGCGGCCCCCTCGGCCGCCCCGGACGCCGCGGCGAGCACAGCTGCCGTACAGAAAGGGTGATCCACGCTGGGGTCCCCGCTGGTCACACCCTGGTCACGCTCCTTGCCCCACCGTGTCAAACGGCCGGTAGACCCGCGTAGACTCGACCCGTGGCAAAGGTGACGCGTGACGATGTGGCAAGGCTTGCGGGGACCTCGACCGCAGTCGTCAGCTACGTCATCAACAACGGACCCCGGCCGGTCGCACCGGCCACCCGCGAGCGCGTGCTCGCGGCCATCAAGCAGCTCGGCTATCGCCCGGACCGTGTGGCCCAGGCGATGGCCAGCCGCCGTACGGACCTGATAGGCCTGGTGGTTCCCGACGCCCGGCAGCCCTTCTTCGGCGAGATGTCACACGCCGTGGAGCAGGCGGCCGCCGAGCGCGGGAAGATGGTCCTGGTCGGCAACTCGGACTACCTGCACGAGCGCGAGGTCCACTACCTGCGGGCCTTCCTCGGCATGCGGGTCTCCGGGCTGATCCTCGTCAGCCAGGGCCTCAGCGACACCGCCGCCGCCGAGATCGAGGCCTGGGACGCGCGGATCGTGCTGCTCCACGAGCGCACCGAGGCCCTCAACGAGTTCGCCGTCGTCACGGACGACGTCGGCGGTGCCCAGCTCGCCACCCGCCACCTCCTGGAGCACGGGTACGAGTACGTCGCCTGCGTCGGCGGCACCGAGTTCACCCCCACCGTCGGCGACCCCGTCACCGACCACGTGGAAGGGTGGCGCCGGGCCATGCAGGAGGCCGGCCTGGAAACCGAGGGCCGGCTCTTCAAGGCCCCGTACAACCGGTACGACGCCTACAAGGTCGGCCTCGAACTGCTGGCCGGGCCCGACCGCCCGCCGGCCCTGTTCTGCGCGACCGACGACCAGGCGATCGGCATACTGCGGGCGGCGCGCGAGCTGCGGATCGACGTGCCGGGCGAGCTGGCGGTCGCGGGCTTCGACGACGTGAAGGAAGCCGGCCTCACCGATCCCCCGCTCACCACGGTCGCCTCCGACCGCCAGGCGATGGCCCGCGCGGCGGTGGACCTCGTTCTCGACGACGGTCTGCGGGTGTCGGGTTCGCGGCGCGACCGACTGCGTCAGTTCCCGTCGCGACTGGTAGTCCGCAGGTCCTGCGGCTGCGCGTAAGGACCGCATGTGATCCGGGGCTGACCTGGGCTTTCGTTCCTTATATCGGTCATACGGACTTCTGCCGGGCTTCTCAGCGGGCACTCAGGAACCTCTCATAGTCGAGGTTCACAGTCATAGCCATGAACGAGGACACCCCCCGCAGCAGCAGCGCTTCCGACCCGCAGCAGCCGTATGGCAGCGGTGGGTACGACAGTTCCGGTACGTCCGGCCCCGGCGCTCCGTACGAGTACGCGAACGCCTCCGGCGCCGGCGCCCCCTCCCCCTCCGCCTTCCCGCCCCCGCCGTCGTACGACCCGGCGCAGCCCGTCACCGCCGCCCCCGGCATGACGGTGTGGCCCGGCAGCCCGGTCCCGCCGGGTGACCCCGCGGCCCCCGCCCACAAGGCGCGCAAGTCCCGCCGTCCGTTCGCGCTGATCGCGGCGGTGGCCCTGGTCTCCGCCCTCATCGGCGGCGGGTCTTCGGCACTGATCGCCCGGGCGACCACGACGTCCGCGACCGGCACCACCACCACGAAGGTCATCAACGCCAGCTCCTCCAGCTCCGGCGTCGCGGCCGTCGCCAAGGCGGACAGCCCGAGCATCGTGGAGATCACCGCCACCTCCGGCTCGAGCGAGGCCACCGGTTCCGGTGTGATCATCACCAGCGACGGCGAGATCATCACCAACAACCACGTCATCTCCGGTGCCACCACCATCAAGATCAGCTTCAGTAACGGCAAGACCGCCACCGCGAAGGTCGTCGGCACCGACAAGAACAAGGACCTGGCCCTCGTCAAGGCCGAGAACGTCAGCGGCCTCACCGCCGCGACCCTCGGCGACTCCTCCAACGTCGCGGTCGGCGACCAGGTCGTCGCCATCGGCTCCCCCGAAGGCCTCACCGGCACCGTCACCAGCGGCATCATCTCCGCCCTCAACCGCGACGTCACCGTCTCCACGGACGAATCGCAGAGCGGCAGCGGCCAGGGCAGCGGCCGGTGGCCGTTCTCCTCCGGCGGTCAGAACTACAACGGCAGCACCGGGTCCAACACCACCACGTACAAGGCGCTCCAGACCGACGCCGCGGTCAACCCCGGCAACTCCGGTGGCGCGCTGATCAACATGAACGGCGAGATCATCGGCATCAACTCCGCGATGTACTCGGCGTCCGACTCCTCCAGCTCCAGCAGCGCCGGCAGCATCGGCCTCGGCTTCGCCATCCCGATCAACACGGTCAAGTCCGACCTCGCCAGCCTCCGCAGCGGCGGAACCAGCTGACCCCCCTCTTCCTCCTTACCGTCCCTCCCGGGAGGCACCACCATGAACGCCGCCGTCATCACCATCCACCGTTACGAGCACGCCGCCACCATCGTCACCGGCCCCGCCGACCTGGCCCTTCCGTTCGCCATGCCGATCGCCGCCGCCGCGACCCGCGCCCCCGAGCTCGCCACCGCCCCCGCCGCCTCCGCCCGGCCCACCCGCAACCGCCGCCGCGCCACCGCCGCCCGTCGCCCCGCGGCGGCGTGAGACGCTGATAGCAGAAAACCCGTACAACCCGTCCCATCCCTCTTTCCTGCGCGAGGTACACCGATAATGAGCCCCGGCGAGAACGGCGAGGCCCCCGCCCGCATCCTGATCGTGGACGACGAGCCTGCGGTCCGCGAGGCACTCAAGCGCAGCCTCGCCTTCGAGGGCTACGACACCTCCCTCGCCGAGGACGGCCTCGCCGCGATCGACCAGGTCGGCTCCTACCAGCCCGACGCCATCGTGCTGGACGTACTGATGCCCCGCATGGACGGCCTCACCACGGCCCGCCGCCTGCGCGCCGGCGGCGTCACCGTCCCCATCCTGATGCTCACCGCCCGCGACACCGTCGGCGACCGCGTCACCGGCCTCGACGCCGGCGCCGACGACTACCTCGTCAAGCCCTTCGAGCTCGACGAACTGCTGGCCCGCCTGCGTGCCCTGCTGCGGCGCAGCTCCTACGCCGCCGTGGCCGGCGCCACCGACGACGACAGCGTCCTGTCCTTCGCCGACCTCCGCATGGACACCACCACCCGCGAGGTCACCCGCGGCGGCCTGCCCGTCGAGCTCACCCGCACCGAATACACCCTCCTCGAGATGTTCCTGGCCCACCCCCGCCAGGTCCTCACCCGCGAGCAGATCCTCAAGGCCGTCTGGGGCTTCGATTTCGAGCCCAGCTCCAACTCCCTCGACGTCTACGTCATGTACCTCCGCCGCAAGACCGAGGTGGGCAGCCTCCCCCGCCTCGTCCACACCGTCCGCGGTGTCGGCTACGTCCTCCGCTCCACCGAAAGCAAGGTCTGAGCTCCATGGCAGCACCCCTCCGCCGCCGCAACCGCATCCTGCGGTTCCGGTCCCTCCCGCTCCGCTCGCGGCTGGCGATCCTCACCGCTGCGGCGGTCGCGGTCGCGGTGGCGGCGGTGGCGGTGTCGGCGTGGTTCATCGTGCGGGGTCAGTTGATGAGCCAGCTGGACCAGTCACTGAAGCAGGCGGATACCAGTGTGGTTGCCCAGACCACCCTTGAGAGGTTCGGGTGCCTGAGCAAGGCCCCCGATATCACCAACCGGCGGCAGCCCGGGGCGATCAACCTGAACAACTCCACCGTGCGGGTTGTCCTGTCCAACGGCCAGACCTGCGCGATCGTGGGTGATGAGACGCTCCCCGTCTCGGACGTCGAGAAGCAAGCCGCCGCAGCTGCGGCCACCTTCGTCGCCCCTGACCCCAGCAAGCTCAAGACCACCGGCGGAGCCGGCCACAGGCCGGGTGACGACATCTCCCCCCGCACCGTGACCGCCTCGGACGGGACAGCACTGCGCGTCTACACCCGGGCCATCGGACAGGTCACCATGACGAGCAACGGCCAGACGTATGGTGCTGTCGCCACCATCGCCCGACCGCTCAGCGACGTCACCGACCCCCTCAACACCCTCGCCCTCATCCTGCTCGCCGTCTCCGGCATCGGCGTCGTCGGCGCGACCGCCGCCGGGCTGTGGATCGCCCGCGCGGGTCTTCGGCCCGTGGACCGCCTCACCGACACCGTCGAGCACATCGCCCGTACCGAGGACCTCAGCGTTCGCATCCCGGTCGACGGCGAGGACGAGATCGCGCGCCTGTCGACGTCCTTCAACTCCATGACGTCCCGCCTCGCCGCGTCCCGCGAGCTGCAGCAGCAGCTCATCGCTGACGCCGGGCACGAGCTCCGTACGCCGCTCACCTCCCTCCGTACGAACATCGAGCTGCTGGAGCGCAGCGAAGCGACGGGCCGGGCGCTCCCGCCCGAGGACCGGCGGGCGCTGCTGACGTCAGTCAAGGCGCAGATGACGGAGCTGGCCTCGCTGATCGGGGACCTGCAGGAGCTGTCGCGTCCGGACACGACCCCCGGCGGTGGCCCGCTGCAGACGGTGGCCTTCCACGAGGTCGTGGAGAACGCCCTGCACCGCGCCCGCCTCCGCGCGCAGGACATCAAGATCGTCTCGCAGCTCGCCCCGTGGTTCGTACGGGCCGAGCCGACCGCCCTGGAGCGGGCGATCGTGAATCTGCTCGACAACGCGGTGAAGTTCAGCCCGCCCCTCACCTCCGTCGAGGTGATGCTGCACGGCGGCGAGCTCACCGTCCGCGACCACGGCCCCGGCATCGCGCCCGAGGACCTGCCGCACGTCTTCGAACGCTTCTGGCGGGCCACGGCCTCCCGCTCGCTGCCCGGCAGCGGCCTCGGGCTGTCCATCGTGGCCCGTACGGTCCAGCAGGCGGGCGGCACGGTCGGCCTGCACCCGGCGCACGGTGGCGGGACGATCGCCGTGATGCGGCTGCCCGGCACGCCGATGCCGCCGTCGATGGTGTCGGGGGCCGCGGGGGAGATCGGCGAGGTCATAGAGCGCTGAGGGGCCGCAATTCGGCGGCCTCGGCGGGGACTTCGTGCGGGGCTTCATTTCCGCGCCGTGACGAGTCGGTGACCATCTGCCGCCACTGCGTTTCCACCGGCGAGCCGTGCCGTCGGGTCGGATAGCGTCCCGATCATGGCTCTGGTCAACCTGATGGACACCGCCGTGGTCCCCGCCTCCGTCAAGGTCATGCGCATGCACGAGCTGCCCGTGCACGAGCGCACCCACCGCACCTCCGAGGCCCTCCTCGTCCTCGACGGCCACTTGGAACTCGACGTCAGCGGCCGGCCCGTCTCCGTCGCCAAGGGCGAGCTCTACGTCCTCCCCGCCGGCACCCCGCACACCGCCCGGCGCGGCAGCCACGGCACCCTCGTGATCGTCGAGCTGGCCTGACTGGCTAGCCTTGCCGGATGTTCGTTCTTGAGCTGACCTACACCGTGCCCGAAGAGCAGGTCGACGCCCTCCTCGACGCCCATATCGCCTGGCTGGACACGCACTACGCCGCCGGGGTCTTCCTCGCCTCCGGCCGCAAGGTCCCCCGTGACGGCGGCATCATCCTCGCCGTCGCCGACAGCCGCGCCCAGGTCGAGGCCCTGGCGGCCACCGACCCCTTCCTGGTCGCGAAGGTCGCCGAGTACCGCATCACCGAATTCCTCGTCACGAAGACCGCCCCTGCGCTGGATGCCCACCGCCAGTCCCTGGCATAGCAGCTGCCCAGGTTGACGTGGTAGACCGATCCCGCCCTGAACGGGGGCAAGAGCGATGGGGTGGGGACAATGAGCGAGACCGGGTTCCAGCGTGAGTACCGCCAGCGGAGCCGGCAGCGTGCCCAGATCACGCTCGTGGTGCTGTGGGTGGCTCTGGCCTTCATGCGGCTGACCAGTCCCGCCCTGCAGCTCGACCTGACCGACTGGGTGCTGATCGTGGCCCTGACCGCGATGATCATCTACACCTTTCTGCACGCGAAGCGCGGCAGAACCCTTATCGGCCCCGACGGGATCACCGTCATCGGCGTCCTCCGCCAACACCGGCTCCCCTGGGCCGACATCCACGACATCCGTGTCGAACCCCTCGCCGACTGGCGCTCACGGGCCGGCGCCCAATGGGTCGTCCGGGCCTACACCCACACCGGCCGCCGCTACGCCCTCCCCCACGTCGACAGCGAACAGCTCGACACCCCCGCCGACGCCGAACCCGTCCACACCGCCTGGCTCCAACACCGCGGCCCCGACTGGGCCCCCCACCCCGACACCGAAGGTCTGATCCGCCGCCAAGCCGCCCGCCGCAAAGCCTGGCACCGCGCGGCCATCGCCGCCTTCATCGCCTTCGTGGGCACGCTCGTCCTGTCCATAGCCCTGCTCTTCGACGACGTGGACCTTCCGGAGGCCTACGTGCTGATCGTGCCGGTGGTGGTCCTCCTCGTCGCCGGAGCGGCACTCGACCTGCGGGCCCGATCAGCGAAGGCGTAGGGCGGGCGCAAGGATTTCGCCCCGGGGCCGGGCCCACCCTGCGGGTGCAGAAACGTTCGCGGCGGTGCTGGACAGGACGGCTGACCGCGCCCGGTTCTCGACGCCGGCGTGCGGGACGTGGGTGCGCCATGACCGTGATCACTGACTGAGCCCGCGCATGGAGAAGGGCGGGCCGCGCGGGGGGAGAGAACCCGGCGGCCCGCCCTGTTCGGGGGGATTGACGTCAAAGGGGTCAGCTGACGTCGGAGGGGTCGAGGCGGTAGAGGCCGCTGCTGGTGCTCGTGGAGCCGGTGCTCGACGAGGAGGTCGAGGAGCTGGTGTAGGCGGAGGTCTTGACCTCGGTGCCGTTCTTCTTGACCCAGGCGGCGATCTCGGTGTTGGTGGACTGGCCACCGCTGCTGCTGATCATGATGTAGTGCAGCTTGCCTGCCTTGACCAGGGCCTTGAGCTTGGCGAGCGTCATGGAGTTGTCGCTGCCGGTCCAGCCGCCCATGGACATCGCGGGCTGGCCGGAGGCCAGGATGATCGAGGAGGCGGTCTGGTCGTTGGAGACCGCGACCAGCCATGTGGCGCCGTCCTGGTGCTTCTCCAGGTACGTGATCATGTCGGTGCTGACGCTGCCGCCCATGCCGCCACCACCGCCGCCCATGGAGCCTCGGCTCTGGGTGCCGGACGCGGAGGAGGAAGAGGAGGTGCCGGACGAGGAGTTGGTACCGCCCGGCATGCCGCCGCCCGACGGCGGGTTGCCGCTCGGCTTCGTACCGGAGGGCATCGAGCCGGACTTGGCGCCGGTCGGGGCGGAGCCGCCGCGCATGCCGCCGCCTCCGCCGCCACCCATGCCGCCGCCCGTGGAGGGGCCGGCCGTCGGGTTGGTGCCGTTGGTGGAGGATGTGGCCGCCGCGAAGGAGTAGGCGGTGGGGCCGGCGAGGAGGGCGACGACGGCCGTGACGGTGGCGATGCCGACCAGGCGGCCGCGGTTCAGGAAGCGGCCGGCCAGCAGGCCGATGACGGCCAGGGCCGCACCCGCACCGGCGACGACCTCGGCGACGGTGTACGCCGTGCCGGAGCCGCTGACCCGCTGGAGCAGGACGACGGCCCAGATGCCCGAGGCGGCGATGGCGACCGGAAGGACCCAGGCCCACTTGGCGGCGTCGCCCTCACGGAAGGCCTTGTGGAGCATCACGCCGCCGGCGCCGCAGAGGGCGGCGATGGCCGGGGCCATGGCGGTGACGTAGTAGGGGTGGAAGGTGCCCTCGGCGAGGGCGAAGGTCAGGTAGTGGATGCCGGCCCAGCCGCCCCAGAGCAGCAGGGAGGCGCGCTTGGCGTCGGTGCGCGGGGCGCGGCCGATGAGGACCAGGCCACCGATCACGGCCACGATGGCGAAGGGGATGAGCCAGGAGATCTGGCCGCCCATGATGGAGTTGAAGAGGCGGCCGATGCCGGCCGTGCCGCCGAAGCTGGCGCCGTTGCCCTGGCTGCCGACCGTGCTGCTGGCGCCGAAGATGCGGCCGAAGCCGTTGTAGCCGATGACCAGGTCCCACACGGTGCCGTCCGTCGAGCCGCCGATGTAGGGGCGGGACGAGGCCGGGATGAGGTCGACGATGACCATCCACCAGGCGGAGCTGACGAGGAGCGCGACCGTGCCGACGGCCAGGTTGCGGATGCGCTTGAGCAGACCGCCCTTGGCGGCCCAGAGGTAGACCAGGAAGAAGGCGGGCAGGACCACGAAGGCCTGCATCATCTTGGTGTTGAAGGCGAAGCCGATCCAGATGCCGGACCAGACCAGCGGCATCATCCGGCCCGTACGCACGGCCTTCATCAGCGAGGCCGCGCCGAGCAGCATCAGCAGGACGAGGATCGGGTCCGGGTTGGTGTCACGGGTGATGGCGACGGTGATCGGGGTGAGGGTCATCACCAGGCCGGCGATGGTCGCGGCGACATGTCCGAAGTCGCGGCGCACCATGCGGTAGGTGAGGGCCACCGAGCCGAGGCCGGCGCCGATCATCGGGAGCATCAACTGCCAGGTGCCGTAGCCGAAGACGCGGGCGGAGATGCCCATCATCCACAGCGAGAACGGCGGCTTGTCGACGGTGCTCCAGTTGCCCGCGTCCAGGGAGCCGAAGAAGAAGGCCTTCCAGGACTTGGTGCCGGAGTAGACGGCGGCGTTGTAGAAGCTGTTGCCCGAGATCGTGGTGAGGTTCCAGGCGTACAGCGCCGTGGCCAGCAGCAGGATCGCCCACAGCGCGGGGCGGGCCCAGCGGGGGTCGTCGGGGTGGCCGGTGAAGAGACGCTTGGTCCGGACGGCGAGTCCGCCGTCGGAGGGCGAGGCGGCCCGGTGGGAGCGCCGGCCGGAATCGTGTTCAGCGGGCGGCGGGGCGAGTTGGGTCGTCATGACGCGTACTCCGGGGACGATGAGGGGCGGCGGCGCGGGCTGAAGACCCAGAGCCGCATGAGGACGAAGCGGATGATGGTGGCGGCGGCGTTGGCACCGACCAGCACGGCGAGTTCGACGCCGTGGGAAGCGTTGGGGGCCAGGAAGTGCAGTCCGGCGACGGAGCCGGTCGTCAGTCCCAGGCCGATGGCGAAGCCCAGCCCGGCTTCGAGCTGGTGACGCAGGGCGTCCGCCGAGCCCTTCACCCCGAAGGTGAAGCGGCGGTTGGCGGCGGTGTTGGCGACCGCCGTGATCAGCAGGGCCAGGGCGTTGGCCCAGATGGCCGGCATGATCTGCCGGGCCAGGAGGTACAGGGCCATGTACGCGAGGGTGCAGGCGCCGCCGATGATCCCGAAGGCCACCAACTGCCGCAGGCCTCCGGCCCGTTGCGGTGCGGCGGCGCCCCGGCCCGCGCTCAGCGGGCTCCGGCGCCGGTGAGCACCTTCTCCTGTGGGGAGGGGGCGGCGGGGCTCTGCCCGACGACGTACGACCGGTTCTCGCGGCGCGGCACGTCGATCCTCGCCTTGCCCTGGAGGGTCCGCCTGGCGATCCGCCACATGCCCTTGAGGTCGTCCATCGCGGTCCGGACGACGTCGACCCGGCTGTCGGGGTCGTCGGTCCAGTCCACCGGGACCTCGTGGATACGGAGCTTGTTGCGCTCGGCCAGCACCAGCAGTTCGGTGTCGAAGAACCAGGCGTTGTCCTCGATGTGCGGGGCCATCGCCTGGAAGACCGGGGTGCGTACGGCCTTGAAGCCGCACTGGGCGTCGGAGAAGCGGGCCGCCAGGCCCAGCTTCAGCAGGATGTTGTAGCAGCGGGAGATGAACTCCCGCTTCAGTCCGCGGACGACCGCCGCGTGGCGGTGCAGGCGGCTGCCGATGGCCACGTCACTGTGGCCGGACAGCAGCGGAGCGACGAGCGGGAGGAAGCCTTCGAGGCCGGTGGAGAGGTCGACGTCCATGTACGCGACCACATCGGCCTTGCTCTGGCTCCAGACGGCCTTGAGGGCGCGGCCCCGGCCCTTCTGCTCCAGGTGGACGGCGTGCACGTGCGGCAGCTGGTAGGTCAGGTCGGTGGCGACCTGCCAGGTGGCGTCGGTGCTCGCGTTGTCCGCGATGGTGATCCGGAAGGGGAAGGGGAAGGAGGCTTCGAGGTAGGCGTGGAGCCGGCTGATGCTGTCGGCGAGGACGTGGGCCTCGTTGTACACCGGCACCACGACCTCGACCGATCGCTGCCGAGCGCCTCCTGCTGCTGTCGTCTGGTTCATGCCCCTGACTCTCCCGGCCGGATCTGGGGCACTCGTAAGACGGCAATTAGCGGAGTATGAGAAACAGCGTTCTCATAGTCCGCTCACAATGTGAGCGACGCTGCGCGCCCCAACCGGCGTCCCCGGAAGGCTCATTGAGGCCACGGTGCCGCCACCGGGGGCGGGCAGCAGGGTCACCCGGCCGCCGGAGCGCTGGACGGTGTGGGCGACGATGGACAGGCCGAGGCCGCTGCCGGGCAGGGCGCGGGCCTGGGGGGAGCGCCAGAAGCGCTCGAAGACATGCGGCAGGTCCTCGGCCGGAATGCCCTGGCCGTGGTCGCGTACGGTCAGCTCACCGGCGTGCAGCAGGACCTCGATCCTGCCGTCCGGCGGGGAGAACTTGACCGCGTTGTCCAGCAGGTTGACCACGGCCCGCTCCAGCGACGCGGGGTCGCCGAGGACGTGCCAGGGCTCGACCTCGGTGACGAACTCGATCCCGGGACCCCGCAACCGGGCGCGTTCCAGGGCACGTTCGACCACCGAATGGAACGGCGTCGGCACGGCGGCGGCCTGGGCGGCATCCGGGCGGGACAGCTCCAGCAGATCGCCGATCAGGCTGGTCAGCTCCTGCGTCTGGGCCTGCAGGCTGCCGAGCAGCGCGTCCCGCTTCTGCTGCGGGATGGGCCGGCCGGTCTCGGTGCTGCGTACGAGCAGGTCCACATTGGCGCGCAGCGAGGTCAGCGGCGTGCGCAGCTCGTGGCCGGCGTCGGCGATGAGGCGCTGCTGATGGTCGCGGGAGCTCTCCAGGGCGGCGGTCATGGAGTTGAACGAGGTGCCGAGGCGGGCGATCTCGTCGTGTCCCTCGACGGGGATGCGTACCTTCAGGTCTTCCGTACGGGCGATGTGCTCGACGGCGGCGGTGAAGCGATGCACCGGTCGCAACGCCGTACGGGCGATGAGCAGCCCGGCGCCGAGCGCGAGCAGCACACCGCAACCGCCGACGATGGTCAGGAGCGCGGCCAGCTTGTTGAGGGGCTCGGAGACCTCGCTGATCTCGCGGGCGATGACAATCGTGTCGCCGTTGTCCAGCTTGTGGGTGAAGACGCGGACCGCGGTGCCGTCGTCCCGCTCACCGTTGCGCAGTTCCCCGCGCGTCTTGCCGGACGCGACGTCGAGGTCGGCCTGCGTGATGACGATCGCGGTGTCCGCGAAGTCCACGCAGCGGGTGCCGTCGGGCTTGAGCAGCACCCCGGTGATGCGGGACGGCGGCCCGGACTTGTTGGTCGCGGGCGGGGTCTTACCGCACTTGGTCTCCAGCACCTTGATCCAGCCGCGGCTGACGTCCGCGGTGGTGAGGGAGTCGTCCAGGTTGCCCCGGAGCTGGTGGGCCGTGATGTACCAGCAGGCTGCCGCTGCCACTCCTATCGCCACGGCGAAGGCCGCTGCCGTGAGGAGGGCCAGACGGGAGCGGAGCGGCAGTCTGCGCATCATGGGATAACTCAGGCGGCGAGCCGCCCACCTTCCAGGTCGAGGTCGAACGTGGCGACGAATTCGGTGAGCCAGCTGCGGAACTCCGGGCCGAGGTCGGACCGTTCGCAGGCCAGCCGGACCACTGTGCGGAGGTATTCGGCCTTGTCCCCGGTGTCGTAACGGCGGCCCTTGAAGACCACGCCCCGCACCTCGTCGGTGAGCGCCAGCTCCTCGATCGCGTCGGTGAGCTGGATCTCGCCGCCGCGGCCGGGCTCGGTGCGCTCCAGGACCTCGAAGACGCTCGGGTCCAGAACGTAGCGGCCGATGACCGCGTAGTTGCTCGGCGCGACCTCACGGGACGGCTTCTCGACCAGACCGGTGACGTGGACGACGCCGGTCTCGTCGCTGGGCTTGACGGCCGCGCAGCCGTAGAGGTGGATCTGCGCCGGGTCGACCTCCATGAGGGCGATGACGCTGCCGCCGTAGCGGGCGCGCACGTCGAGCATGTCCTTGAGCAGGGTCTCGCGCTCGTCGATCAGGTCGTCGCCGAGCAGGACGGCGAAGGGTTCGTTGCCGACGTGGCTGCGGGCGCACAGCACGGCGTGGCCGAGGCCGAGCGGGTCGCCCTGCCGGATGTGGTGGATGCGGGCCAGCTGTGAGGCGCTGCGGACCGCGTCGAGGCGGGCGTGGTCGCCCTTGGCCTCCAGAGCCCGCTCCAGCTCGGAGGCCTGGTCGAAGTGGTCCTCGATCGCGCGCTTGTGGCGACCGGTGACCATCAGGACGTCGTCGAGCCCGGCCGCGGAGGCCTCCTCGACGACGTACTGGATCGCGGGCTTGTCGACGACCGGGAGCATCTCCTTGGGCGTCGCCTTGGTGGCGGGCAGGAAGCGCGTGCCGAGGCCGGCGGCCGGAACAACGGCCTTCCTGACACCGTGGGTGGGGTGAGAGGTGGTGTGGGGGGTCATGGACGTCATGCTGTATCACCGGAATGAGAGGGCCCTGAGATCGCCCTGAGGCGGTACACAGAAAGGGAGTTCACATGTTCGGGGGGCATGCGGCGAGCGGCTTCAGACACTGTGGACCGGCGTACGGCGACGAGCCCGCAGGGCCTCGATGCCGGCCGGAACGACCGACACCACGATGATCGCGACCAGCACCACGTCGATGTGGTCGCGGATGAAGCCGATCTGCCCCAGGAAGTAGCCGGCCACCGTCACGCCCGCGCCCCAGAGCACGCCGCCGAGGACGTTGAAGACGGTGAAGGCGCGGTACGTCATCCCGCTCACGCCCGCGAGGATCGGGGTGAAGGTCCGTACGACGGGGATGAAGCGGGCCAGGACCAGGGCCTTGGGGCCGTGCCGCTCGAAGAACTCGTGCGCCTTCGTGACGTACTCCTGCTTGAACAGCCGCGAGTTCGGCCGCCGGAAGAGCGCGGGCCCCGCCTTGCGGCCGAAGACGTACCCGACCTGGTTGCCGAGGATCGAGGCGACGGAGATCAGCAGGCAGACCAGCCACAGCGGCTGGTGGATCACCTGGTGCTGGGAGATCAGCAGCCCGGCGGTGAAGAGTACGGAGTCACCGGGCAGGAAGAAGCCGATGAGGAGCCCGGACTCGGCGAAGACGATCGCGAGGACGCCCAGCAGACCGAAGGCGGAGACGAGGTGGTTGGCGTCGAACATGCTCAGCGGACCTCGCGGACCTTGGGCGGACGCAGCACATAGCCGGTGCCGCGCTCGGTGTGGATGAGCCGGGGCAGGCCGCCCGACTCGGTCTTGCGGCGCAGATACATCACGTACACGTCGAGCGTGTTGGAGGTCGGCTCGAAGTCGAAGCCCCAGACCTCGCGCAGGATCGCGGCCCGGCTGAGCACCTGGCGCGGGTGCGCCATGAAGAGCTTGAGCAGGGCGTACTCGGTCTTGGTGAGGTCCAGCCGCTTGCCGCCGCGGGTGACCTCGCGGGTGCGCAGGTCCATCGCGACGTCCTCGAAGCCCAGCTGCTGCTTGGACCCGCCGGCGGTCTGCGGCGAGCCGGGAGTGTGCTGCGACGGTTCGGGCGGCATGGGCGCGCTGCGCCGCAGCAGGGCACGTACGCGGGCGAGCAGCTCGTCGCCGGCGAAGGGCTTGGGGAGGTAGTCGTCGGCGCCGTTGTCGAGGCCGACGATGCGGTCGCCGACGGCGTCACGCGCGGTGAGCATGAGGATGGGCACCGTGTCGCCCTTGGCCCGGATCCGGCGGGCGGCGGCGAGGCCGTCGAGGACCGGCATCATCACGTCCAGCAGGATCAGGTCGGGGTGCTCGATCTCCAGCTGCTGGAGGGCATCCATCCCGTCTTTGGCGGTGTCGACCTCGTAGCCCTCGAACTCCAGGCTTCTGGTCAGCGCCTCACGGACGGCCGGCTCGTCGTCGACGATGAGGATCCGCGCCGGGTTCTCGGTCTGGGTCGCGTCGTACATGGCGTCCACGGTTGCCCCAGGATCTGTGAAATTCCTGAGAGCAGGATGTGTGGAGTCGCAGAATCCGCTTTCGGTCGCGCCGCTCACGCGACCGCTTCCAGGTCCGCGTCGAGTGCGTAGCCGACCCCGCGCACCGTGCGGATCAGCCGGGGCAGGCCACCCGCCTCGGTTTTGCGGCGCAGATACATCACGTAGACGTCCAGGGTGTTGGCGGTGGGCAGGCCGTGGTCGCCCCACAGGGCCTTGAGCAGCCATTCGCGCTCCAGGACCTGCCGGGGGCGGGCGAGGAAGAGTTCCAGCAGCGCGAACTCGGTGCGGGTGAGACGCAGGTCACGGCCATTGCGGGAGACCTCGCGGCCGACGGTGTCCATCCGCAGGCCGGCGAAGCTGTGGACGGTGTCCTGCGGCTTGGCGCCGCCGCGGTTGCGGCGCAGCAGGGCGCGGATGCGGGCGATGAGCTCGTCGGTGGCGAAGGGCTTGGCGAGGTAGTCGTCGGCGCCGGTCTCCAGGCCGGTGACGCGGTCGCCGATGGTGTCGCGGGCGGTGAGCATCAGCACCGGGACCTCGTCGCCACGGGCGCGGAGGTGACGGCAGGCGGTGAGGCCGTCCATGTGGGGGAGGAGGACGTCCAGGATGACGAGGTCGGGGCGCATCGACTCGACCATGTCGAGGGCCTCCGCGCCGTCGCCGGCGAGCAGGACCTCGTACCCTCTCCTGCTGAGGATCAGGTTGAGGGCGTCACGGATCGCCCGCTCGTCGTCGACCACCAGGATGCTGGGGGCGGTACCGCTGCGGGTACCGGCTTCCCATCCTGCCTCCGTCATCGTCATCGCCATGTTCGGTTCTCCGTCGCGAGCTCGGTGGGAACGCGGAACTGGCCGGTGTCGAACCTGTCCGACCTGTCCGACCTGTCCGACCTGTCGACCTTCTCGACTTTGTCGAACGTGTCGAACTGCCCGGTGCCGTCCGCCGTTCCGTTGTTCTGCGAGTGGTGCAGGTGCGCGTACGCACCGCCTTGGGCCAGTAGTTGGTGGTGGGTGCCGACCTCGGCGAGCCGGCCGTGGTCCAGGACGAGGATCCGGTCGGCGTCGGGCGCGAGGTTCAGGTCGTGGGTGATCATGATCGTGGTGCGGCCGCTCATCAGGCGGCGCAGCGGCTTGATGACCCGGCGGGCGGCGAGCGCGTCGAGGCCGGTGGTCGGCTCGTCCAGTACGAGGACCGGCGAGTCGCGCAGCATGGCGCGGGCGATCGCGATGCGCTGCAGCTGACCGCCGGACAGCTGGGCGGTGTGGGCGTCGATCTCGGTGTCGTAGCCCTTGGGGAGGAACGCGATGAAGTCGTGGGCCTGGGCGTCGCGGGCGGCGGCGACGATCTCCTGGTCGGTGGCGGCCGGGCGGCCGCAGGCGATGTTCTCGCGGATGGTGGCATGCAGGATGAGGGTCTTCTGCGGCAGCAGGGTGATCTGTTCCCGCAGGTGGTCGACCGGGTAGTCGCTGAGCGGGATGCCGTCCAGGCGTACGAAGCCGGCGGCCGGGTCGTAGAAGCGCAGCAGCAGCTTGGAGATGGTCGACTTGCCGGCGCCGCTCGCGCCGGTGACCAGGACCAGCTCGCCGGGGTGGGCGGAGAAGGAGACGTTGCGTACGGAGTCCTTCTCCGCCCCGGGGTAGCGGAAGCCGACCTGCTGGAAGTCGACATGGCCCTGGACGCGGCGGGGGACGGGGACGGCCCGCTCGGGGTCGCGGACGGCGGGCTCGGCGTCCATGATCTCCAGGATCCGCTCGGCGCCGGCCGTGGCGGCGTTCAGCGTCAGCCCCAGGGTGCCCAGGGAGCGGATCGGCGGGTAGAGGTAGCCGAGGAAGGCGGCGAAGGCGAGCAGCTTGCCGATGGTCATCCGGCCCTGGGAGATCTCCCAGGCACCGAGGCCGATGACGACCAGGACGCAGACGGTCTCCACGACCTCGACCAGCTGGCTGTAGCGCTCGCTGAGCCGGCCGCTGGTGACCGAGGCCTTCATCCAGGCCCTGGCCTCCAGCCGCAGTCGCTTCTCCTCGGCCCGCTTACGGTTGTAGGCCTGGGTCAGCAGGATGTTGCCGAGGGACTCCTCGACGACCGAGGTGATCGCGCCGTCGGCGACCCGCTCGTCGCGGGAGACGTCCTTGAGCTTGCCGGAGAAGAGCTTGGCGGACAGCCAGAACAGCGGCGCCAGGACGAAGGTGGCCAGCGCCAGGTCCCAGCGGATCCACAGGGCCGCGGCGGAGAAGAAGACCACGCTGAAGACCGCCGAGATGGTGCCGACGACACCCGAGACCACCATGTGCTCGATCGACTCGACGTCGCCGGTGAGGCGTTCGACCAGGTCACCGAGGCGGTGCCGCTGGAAGAAGTCGGGCGGCAGGTCCTGTACATGGGAGAAGACCTTGGCGCGCAGCCGCAGCACGAAGCGCTCGGCCGTCCATACGGCGAGCGAGTTGCCGACGTAGCCGACGATCGCGCCGAGGACCGTGACCCCGAGCCACTTCCCGGCCGGGGCCCAGAAGGCGGACAGTGAGCCGGTCGTCAGGGCGGTGTCGGTGAGGTCGCTGAAGAGCAGGATGGCGGCGGTCTCGCCGAGGGCG
Organism: Streptomyces sp. NPDC059373; assembly: GCF_042751495.1. Lineage (NCBI taxonomy): Bacteria > Bacillati > Actinomycetota > Actinomycetes > Kitasatosporales > Streptomycetaceae > Streptomyces > Streptomyces sp. NPDC059373. Next base: position 454,238 of record NZ_JBHYXC010000003.1, read on the forward strand.
GCGACGACCACGCACAGGACGATGACGACCAGCCAGCGGCGGTCGCCCTTGGTCAGCGGCCAGAAGCGCTTGAAGGCCTCGCGGACCGGGAGGTGGGGGGTGTACTCCTCCTCTTCCTCCGTCTCGGCCTCGACCTCGGGGGCGTGACCCCCGTCGTAGATGATCTCGAACTGGCCGGTGTGGCGGTGGCGTCCGTACGGGCGGGCGCGCTGGGGCTGCTTGCGGTGGCGGCCTGCGGCGCCTGCGGCAGCTTCGTCCGGGTCGATGACGCGCAGTTGCATCGTCGCCTGGTCTTGATACGCGGACAAGGTCTCTCCCACCTCGATACCCACTTGCGTACGGACATGGCCGAGGCGGGCCTGCGGCTCTGCGCCGCGGCCCGCCTCCGGTTCCTCCGGGTCAGCCGCCGATGGGGCGACGACGCGCGGGCTTCTTGTGGGCCTTCTTCGCGGGCTTGGCCGGCTCGTGCTTGGCCGGCTCGTGCTTGCTGGCGGGCTTGACCGGGACGATCTTCTTGAAGCTCATGCGGGTGTCTCTTCCGTTCCGTGCTGGGTGATGCGGGTGCGGGTGGCCTCGGGGACTGCGCTGATGCGGTCAGTCACCGATCGGGCGGGGGCGGTCCTTCTTGTGGGTCTTCTTGGTGACCGGCTTCGCCGGAGCGGCCTTCTTGTGGACCTCGTGCTTGGGGGCCGGCTTGGCGAGGGGGGCGACCTTGCGGAAGCTCATGGGGATTCTCCCTTTTCGCATTCTCTTGCATCTCTGCATCGCTGCCCTTTTGGCTTCGACACGGAAAACATTACGCCAGGGAATGCGCTTCGGAAGCCAATTGCGGTGAGATGCCTATGAAATCAATGTGAGGCCTCTTCTCACCCTGGAACGGGAACCGCGGGCCTTCATGAGAGCGTCCGGACCCGAGTGCCGGGAACGCGAAGAGGGCCGGTGGTCAGTGCCACCGGCCCTCTTTCAGGCTACGAACTACCAGGCTGCGAAGCTCAGTTGGCCGCAGAGCCGTCCGCGTTGACGGGCCGGGGGGCCGGCGCGTGCTTCTTCTTCGCCTTCGGCTTCGGCGGCGGGGGAAGAAGCTTCTTCTTCGGCTTGGGCAGCGGGGCAGGGGCCTTGAAAGCCATCTCAATTACCTCTTCGTTGTGTCCTGTTGGCGTCCGTTCGGCGCCGACAGAGAGGACACTACAGAGATCAACAGCGACGGACAGCCGAATACCGTTAAGCCCTGGTGAGCAGTCGGTTAGGTTTACTCATGTTGGATTGAGAATCCTCATGGAGGGCGGTCCTGGCCCTGTATTCGGTCGAGAGAGGGCAACCGGCGGGTAAATTATTGTTTTCTCATCGGGCGTTCATTGACGTCTCAGCGTCAGCCCATATCACGTGGGAAGGCTGGCGGCCATGTCCGTTGACACTCCCCCCGCGCCCGCCGTCGTAAGGGCCAGGCAACTGGCCCTCGGCAGCCCCCGCGCCCCCCGCTGGGCCCGGCCCACACTGTGGGCCGTCCTCGTGTTGGCCGCCGCCCTGTCCGTATGGAACCTCTCGTCCATCGGCAACGCCAACTCCTTCTACGCCGCGTCCGTGCTCAGCGGCACCCAGAGCTGGAAGGCGCTCTTCTTCGGCTCCCTCGACGCCGGGAACTTCATCACCGTCGACAAACCGCCGCTCGCCGAGTGGGTGATGGGCCTGTCCTGCCGGGTCTTCGGCTTCGGCACCTGGCAGATGATGCTGCCGGTCGCCGCGGCGGGCGTCGCCTCGGTCGCGCTCCTCTACACCATGGTCCGGCGCAGCTTCGGCTACGTGGCCGCCACCATCGCGGCCCTCGTGCTCGCCCTCACCCCGATCACGGTCGCCATCAACCGCGACAACAACCCCGACCCCTTCCTGGTGCTCCTCATGCTGCTCGGCGCCGCCGGGTGCCTGCGCGCCATCCGTACCGGGCGGCTCGCGCCGCTCGTATGGTGTGCGGTCGCGGTGGGCTTCGCCTTCGACGCCAAGATGCTGCAGGGCTACATGTGCCTTCCGGCCTTCCTGCTGGCGTACGCCTTCGCGGCCAAGGTCGGCGTCCGGAAGCGGGTCCGCAACCTCGCGGTGGCGGGCGTGGCGCTGGCCGCCTCCACCTTCTGGTACGTGGTGGTCGCCGACTTCCTGGTGTCCAGGGACTCCCGGCCGTACATCGGCGGCTCCACGGACAACACCGTCTGGAACCTCGTCATCGGCTACAACGGCTTCGGCCGGGTCTTCGGCGAAAGCGCCGTCGGAGGCAGCACGTTCGGTCAGGGTGCGAACTTCGGCGGTGCGGCCGGTGCCGGGCGCCTGTTCAACAGCATCATGGGCGGCCAGATCTCCTGGCTGATCCCCTTCGCCACGATCGCGCTGCTCGCCGGACTGGTGCTGCGCGGGCGGCGGCCCCGTACGGACATGCAGCGGGCCTCCTATCTGCTGTGGGGCGGCTGGTTCGGCGTCCACTACCTCGTCTTCAGCTTCGCCGAGGGCACCTTCCACCCCTACTACACGACCGCCATGGCCCCCGGCATCGCCGCCCTCACCGGCGCCGGCGGCGTGGCCATGTACCGGGCCTTCCGGCGCGGCGGTCTGCGCTGGGTGTGGGTGCTGCCGGCCGCGATCACGGTGAGCGCGGTGTGGGCAGTCGTCCTGCTCAACCGCACGACCAGCTGGAACGCCTGGCTGGGCCCGGTCGTGGGCGTCGTGGCGGCGCTGTCGGTCGCCGGTCTGCTCGTCATGCGCTTCGCCCCCGGGCTGCCGTCCCCGCGCCGGCTGGGCGCAGCGGCTGCCGCTGCCGGGCTGCTGGCACTGCTGGCCGGCCCGGGTGCGTACGCCGTCGACGCGGCCACCAGCGGCTCGTCCAACGGCACCAACCCGACAGCCGGGCCCTCGACGGGCGGCGGCGGCTTCGGCGGCGGGGGTATGCGCGGCGGCGGTGGGGGTGGCGGTATGGGCCGGCCCGGCGGACAGCAGGGTGGACAACAAGGCGCCCAGCAGGGTGCGCCGCAAGGCGGCCAGCAGGGCGGCGGCCAGCCCCAGGCGGGCGGCCAGATGCCCTCCGGCGGCGGCCAGCCCCAGGCGGGCGGCGGCGGCTTCGGCGGCGGGGGTATGCGCGGCGGCAGCGTCAGCACCCAGCTGGTGTCGTACCTGATCAAGCACCAGGACGGCGCCACCTGGATTCTGGCGGTCTCCACCGACCAGACCGCCTCCGAGCTGATCCTCCAGTCCCGCAAGCCCGTTGCCTCCATGGGCGGCTGGTCCGGCTCCGACAACGCCATGACCCTCGACAAGCTCCAGACGCTCGTCAAGGCCGGCAAACTGCACTACGTCGAGACCGGCGGCCGTGGCAACTCCGCGCTGACGACGTGGATCCAGCAGCACGGGACGCTGGTGAAGCCGTCCGCGTACGGCGACAGTTCGAGCACGAGCACCTCGACGGTCTACCGCCTGGACCCGTCCGACGTGTAGCGAGGTAAGCCGAGTTCAGACCGGAAGGGGGCGGCCCGCCGACGGGCCGCCCCCTTCCGCCACGTCAGCGCGTCTCATATACCGGAATGATCTGTCTCGCCATGCGAACACGCGGCATAGTTGGCCCCACCACCGACCGAGCAGGAGGTGCTCGCCATGCCACGCCGCTGGCTGATGCTGGCCCTGGGCACGGGGGCGCAGACCGCCGCCTGTGCCTTCGTCTACGGAATCCCGTACCTGGCAGCCGAGTTGAGGAATACGGACCACCTCACCCTGACCCAGGTCGGCGTGCTCGTGGCCTGCCCGACGCTCGGCCTCGTCCTGGCCCTGGTGGGGTGGGGCGCGGCCGCCGACCGCTACGGCGAGCGCATCGTCATCGCGAGCGGCCTCGGCCTGGCGACGGCGCTGCTCGCCGCCGCGTACACCGCCGACGGCATGGTCGCCCTCGGCATCCTCCTGGCACTGGCGGGCGCCGCCGGGGCCTCCGTCTACTCCGCCAGCGGCCGCCTCGTCATGGGCTGGTTCTCCGCCGAGGAACGCGGCCTCGCGATGGGCATCCGGCAGACCTCGACGCCGCTGGGCATGGGCCTGGCCGCGCTGTCCATGCCGCCGCTGGCCGCCGCGTACGGCGTGGGCGGCGCGATGGCCTTCCTGGCCGGGCTGTGCGGCGTGATCGCGCTGCTCATCGCCCTCTACGCGGCCGATCCTCCGCGTGCGGCGGCCGGCCGGGAGACCGACCCCGGCACCGGCAACCCTTACCGGGGCTCGGCCATGCTGTGGCGGATCCACGGCGCCGGGGCGCTGCTCGTCGTACCGCAGTTCACGGCCGGGGCCTTCGCTCTGGTGATGCTCGTGGACGTACGCGGCTGGTCCGCCGTCCACGCCGGGCAACTGATCGCCGGGGCCCAGGTGTTGGGCGCGCTCTCCCGCGTCGCCGCAGGCCGCTGGTCGGACCGGGTCGGCAGCCGTCTGCGGCCCATGCGCCAACTCGCCCTCGCCACGGCCGCCGTGGTCGCCGCCTGCGCTCTGACCGCCGCCTTCCCTTCCCCGCTCACCGACCTGGCCCTCGTCGTCGCCGTCGGCATCACCGCCAGCACCAACGGCCTCTCCTTCACCGCGACCGCCGAACGCGCCGGCCCCGCCTGGTCCGGCCGCGCCCTCGGCGTCCACAACACCGGCCAGAACCTCGCCGCCGCCCTCTCCCCACCCCTCGTCGGTGCCCTCATCACCGCCACCGGCTACTGGCCCGCCTTCGCCACCGCCGCCGGCCTCGCGTGCGCGGCCGCGGTGATCGTGCCGGTCACAGCCTGATCCAGCGGGTCCAGGGCAGCGCCCTGGTTTCGGGAAAGGTCGTGGTGGGGGGACAGCCTCCGCCACCACCGCGGTCGTAAGCTCAACGCATGACGGACGCCGCCGCACAGACCACCGCCACCCCCCGCCGCATCGACGTCGTGGACGAGGTGACGCCCGCCCAGGCGCAAGCGGTGCTCGCGCTCATCGAGGACGCCGCAGCCGTGGACGGGCAGTCGGCGGTGTCGGAGCAGGGGCGGCTGAATCTGCGGGGCGGCGCACGGCCGGGCGTACGGCACTTCCTGGTCACGGCGGACGAGGAGCTGGTCGGCTACGCGCAGCTGGAGGACACCGACCCGGTGGAGGCGCCGGCCGCCGAGCTGGTGGTCCACCCGACGCACCGGGCGAAGGGGCACGGGCGGGCGCTCGGCCGGGCCCTGCTGGACACGTCAGGCCGCCGGATGCGGGTCTGGGCGCACGGCGGCCACCCCGCCGCCCGCCACCTCGCAGGGCTGCTCGGGCTGGCCCTCTTCCGCGAGCTGCGGCAGATGCGGCGCCCCCTGGACGGCGAGGCCGCGCCGCCGCTGCCCGAGCCGGTCCTCCCGGAAGGCATCACCGTACGGACCTTCGTGCCCGGCCAGGACGACGCCGCCTGGCTGGCGGTCAACGCCGCCGCCTTCGCCCACCACCCCGAGCAGGGCTCCCTCACCCAGCGCGACCTGGACGACCGCACGGCGGAGCCGTGGTTCGACCCGGCCGGCTTCTTCCTCGCCTTCCGCGGCGACCGGCTCGCCGGCTTCCACTGGACCAAGGTCCACGCCACCCAGCAGCTCGGCGAGGTCTACGTCGTCGGCATCCACCCCGACGAGCAGGGCAGCGGCCTCGGCAAGGCCCTCACCGCCATCGGCCTGCGCCACCTCGCGTACGACCGCAAGGTGCCCACCGCCATGCTCTACGTCGACGCCGACAACGTCCCCGCCGTCACGGTCTACGAGCGCCTCGGCTTCAGCCTGTACGAGGTCGACCTCATGTACCGCACGGAGATGTGAGCCGCACAGACCTGCGCCGCGCCACCGTCCGAGCCCCTGCGGCCGCGTCCCGCTTTCCTTGTCGCCACCTGCCCGTTACCGGCGATTCAATATCGCTTGCGAGCATCACAGAATGCAGCCCGCCATCCGCACGTCGACCCTCCAACCGCCCGACCTGCCGGAACGGCAGCGCGCACGGGAGAATGGGAGACGGAATGCCGTGCTGGATCCGGAGGAGGGCTCGCACCCATGGCCTCGATGAACTTCCCCGCAGAAGCCGCCGCCCCCAGCGACGCGGGTGGCAGCGCCGTGGCCGCGTACCGCCCCCGCGCCGTGCCCGACCTGACCTCGGACATGTCCGACGTGCCCGTGCCGGCGGTCACCGACGGCGACGACACCGGTGAGCTGCCCCAGGGCCGCTTCCTGGACCGGGAGCAGAGCTGGCTGGCCTTCAACGAGCGGGTGCTGGAGCTCGCCGAGGACCCGAGTACGCCGCTCCTCGAACGGACCAACTTCCTCGCGATCTTCGCGAGCAACCTGGACGAGTTCTTCATGGTCCGGGTCGCCGGCCTGAAGCGCCGCATCGCGACCGGCGTCGCGACCCGCTCGGCGTCCGGCATGCAGCCGCGCGAGGTGCTGTCGAACATCCTGAGCCGCTCGCGCGAGCTCATGGCCCGCCACGCGGCCTGCTTCCAGAACGACGTGGCCCCGCAGCTCGCCGAAGAGGGCATCCACATCATCCGGTGGGCCGAGCTCACCGAGAAGGAGCAGGCCCGGCTCTTCACGCTCTTCCGGAACCAGATCTTCCCGGTCCTCACCCCGCTGGCCGTGGACCCGGCCCACCCCTTCCCGTACATATCGGGCCTGTCCCTGAACCTCGCCGTGACCGTACGCAACCCGGTCTCGGGCCACGACCACTTCGCCCGCGTCAAGGTCCCGCCGATCCTGCAGCGCTTCCTCGAGGCGAGCCCGCAGCGGTACGTCCCGCTCGAGGACGTCATCGCGGCGCATCTGGAGGAGCTGTTCCCGGGCATGGAGGTCATGGACCACCACATGTTCCGGGTCACCCGCAACGAGGATCTGGAGGTCGAGGAGGACGACACCGAGAACCTGCTCCAGGCCCTGGAGAAGGAGCTCATGCGGCGCCGCTTCGGCCCGCCCGTCCGCCTCGAGGTCGAGGAGTCGATCTCCCCGAAGGCCCTGGACACCCTCGTCCACGAGCTGAAGATCGAGGACGCCGAGGTCTACCCGCTGCCCGGCCCGCTGGACCTGACCGGACTGTTCGCGGTGGCCTCGCAGGACCGGCCCGAGCTGAAGTACCCGAAGTTCGTCGCCGGCACCCACCGCGACCTGGCCGAGGTGGAGTCCGCGCACGCGCCGGACATCTTCGCCGCACTGCGCGAGCGCGACGTGCTGCTGCACCACCCGTACGACAGCTTCTCGACCTCCGTGCAGTCCTTCCTGGACCAGGCCGCGGGTGACCCGGACGTCCTCGCGATCAAGCAGACCCTGTACCGCACCTCCGGCGACTCGCCGATCGTGGACGCGCTGATCGACGCCGCCGAGGCCGGCAAGCAGGTGCTGGTCCTGGTCGAGCTCAAGGCGCGCTTCGACGAGCAGGCCAACATCAAGTGGGCCCGCAAGCTGGAGGAGGCCGGCTGCCACGTCGTGTACGGCCTGGTCGGCCTGAAGACGCACTGCAAGCTGTCGCTGGTGGTACGCCAGGAGGGCGAGACCCTCCGCCGCTACAGCCACGTCGGCACCGGCAACTACCACCCCAAGACCGCCCGCCTCTACGAGGACCTGGGCCTGCTCACCGCCGACCCGCAGGTCGGCGCGGACCTGTCCCACCTCTTCAACCGGCTGTCGGGCTACTCGCGCCGGGAGACGTACAACCGGCTGCTGGTCGCCCCGCGCAGTCTGCGGGACGGCCTGATCACCCGGATCATGAAGGAGATCGACCACCACCGGGCGGGCCGGTCGGCCTACATCCGGGTCAAGGTCAACTCGATCGTCGACGAGGCGATCGTCGACGCGCTCTACCGGGCCTCGCAGGCCGGCGTGCCCGTGGACATCTGGGTGCGCGGCATCTGCGCGGTGCGGCCCGGCGTGGCCGGCCTGTCGGAGAACATCCGGGTACGCAGCGTCCTCGGCCGCTTCCTGGAGCACTCCCGGGTCTTCGTCTTCGGCAACGGCGGCGAGCCCGAGGTCTGGTTCGGCAGCGCCGACATGATGCACCGCAACCTCGACCGCCGCATCGAGGCGATGGTCCGGGTCGCCGACCCCGCCCACCGTACGACCCTGAACCGCCTGCTGGAGCTCGGTACCTCCGACTCCACCTCGTCCTGGCACCTCGGCCCGGACGGGAACTGGACGCGGCACAGCGTCGACGCCGACGGGCGCCCGCTGCGCAACATCCAGGAGATGCTCATCGACGCGCGGAGGCGCCGGCGTGGCCCAGCGACACCCTGACATGGCGTTGGCCGAGGTGGGGGAGCGCGCGGCGCTTCCCGCCGGGGACGTTCTCGCGGCGTATCTGCGGGAACAGGCCACCGCCTTCCTGCGCGCCCTCACCCAGAGCAGCCAGGGCGAGAGCGACACCGACGCACCCGATGCCGGGCACCAGCTCCGCCGCTCCGCCCGGCGCATCGGCTCCGCGCTGCACACGTACGGGTCGCTGACCGACCCGGCGTGGGCCGAGCCGCTCCGGGCGGAGCTGGGCTGGCTCTCCTCGACGCTGGCCCGGGAGCACGAGCACGGCGGTCGCCTGGCGCGGCTGCTGACCGCCCTGCACCGGCTCTCCGCCGACGAGGACATGCTGGAGGACGAGGCCGCCGCCCTCGTACCGGCCCGGGCCCAGCAGCCGGCGCCGGGGGGTGGCCCGCTGGCCGTCGGCGCCGCCCGGGCCGGGGCGCTCCTGGAGCGGCAGCTGAGCCTGGCCCGGACCCGGGCGCACTCGGCGGCTCTGCAAGCGATGGGCTCGTCCAGGTTCCACGCCGTGGCCGACGCGGTGGCGGTGCTGGCCTCCGAGGTGCCACTGGCGGCCGCCGCCGGGGCCCCGGCGGGTGAGGTGCTGCCGACGCTGACCGGCCAGGCCCACGCCCGGCTGGCCGAGGCGGTGGGCACCCTGCCGCTGCCCCGGGCCGGGCACCCGTACAACGGCGACGCGCTGCGGTCCGCGCTCGCCGCCGAGCTGTCCGCCGAGCGCCAGGACGCCCCCTGGCACCGGGTGCGGATCCTGCTGCGGCTCAGCCGCTACGCCCGCGAGGTGTTCCCGTACGCCGACGGGGAACCCGAATCCCGGCCCACCGCCCTCGCCCACGTACTCGAGCAGCACCGCGAGGCAGCCGAGGCCGCCGCCGCCGTGACCTCCGCCGCCCGCACCCCCCGGATAGCGCCGGCCACGGCCTACGCGCTGGGCGTCCTGCACGCCGACCAGCGCCAGGAGGTCGAGCAGGCGCGTTTCGCCTTCGTACACCTGTGGCAGCGCACCCCGGTTTCCTGACCCCGACGCCGTTCCGGAAAGGGGAACGTCATGGACACCACGACCACCCCCGTCCTCGCCGCCGGAGCGGTCCTGTGGCGCAGGTCCCCCGTCGACGGCGGGATCGAGCTCGCCCTGATCCACCGCCCCCGGTACGACGACTGGTCCTTCCCCAAGGGCAAGCTGAAGCGGGGCGAGCTTCCGGCCACCGCCGCGATCCGCGAGGTCAAGGAGGAAACCGGCCAGGGCTGCGTCCTCGGGGCGTCCCTTCCGTCCTCCTTCTACGTGGCCTCCGGCCGGCCCAAGCACGTCCGCTACTGGGCCGCCGAGGCCACCGGCGGGCATTTCACCCCGAATCGTGAGGTCGACCGGATGATCTGGCTGCCGCCGGTCGCGGCGCGACACCGGCTGACACACGAACGGGATCGTCCACTCATCGACGCCTTCATCCGTCATTCTGGACAAAACGCCCGCTGACCAGAATTGACAGGCCGGTCAACCGCACTGATATGCGAGGTTCACCCTCCGTTCACCCTGTCCCATCGGTCGCTTCACTTGATTTGCCTAATTTCGGCCTTACCGGTGAGCAGTACGCCGCCGGGTGAATGCAGAACAACTCACACCTCTGCTTCGCCGTCCCGGCGGGCTTCAGGAAGGAAACACCGAAGGTGAAGCTTCAGCGTAAGAACGGCGTGCGTGCCCTGACTGTCGGCGCGGTCGCGATCTCCGGCGCCCTGCTCCTCACGGCGTGTGGCTCCGACAACAACACCGCGTCCGACAACGCGAGCAGCTCGTCCTCCTCCTCGTCCGGCAGCATCAAGTGTGCGGACAAGGGTGGCCAGATCCTCGCCTCCGGTTCCTCGGCCCAGCAGAACGCCATGGACCTGTGGGTCAAGAACTACCAGGCGGCCTGCTCCGGCGCGACGATCAACTACAAGGCGTCGTCCTCCGGTGAGGGCATCGTCGACTTCAACCAGGGCACCGACGCCTTCGCCGGCTCCGACTCCCCGCTGAAGCCCGAGGAGATCACCGCCTCCAAGAAGGTCTGCACCGGTGGCACCGGCATCAGCATCCCGCTGGTCGGCGGCCCGATCGCGATCGGCTACAACCTCTCCGGCGTGGACAACCTGGTCCTGGACGCCACCACGATCGGCGAGATCTTCAACTCGAAGATCACCTACTGGGACGACGCGGCGATCAAGAAGCTGAACTCCGGCGTCACGCTGCCCCACACCAAGATCCAGGCCGTTCACCGCCAGGACGAGTCCGGCACCACGGACAACCTCACCAAGTACCTGAGCACCGCCGCCCCGAAGGCCTGGCCGTACGAGCACGCCAAGGCGTTCGCCGGCAAGGGCGGCCAGTCCGCGCCGAAGTCCGCGGGTGTCGCGGCCCAGGTCAAGCAGACCAACGGCTCGATCGGCTACTTCGAGGTCTCCTACGCGACCGCGAACAGCATCAAGACCGCCAAGGTCAACACCGGCGCCTCCGCCCCGGTCGAGGCGACCGCCGCCAACTCCTCCGCCGCCATCGCGCAGGCCAAGGTCGTCGGCACCGGCTCGGACCTCTCCCTGGACCTGTCGTCCGCGTACACCACCAAGGCCGACAACGCGTACCCGATCACCCTGGTGACGTACGAGATCGCCTGCGACAAGGGCAACAAGGCCGCCACCCTGCCGCTGACGAAGTCCTTCCTGACCTACATCGCCAGCGACGCCGGCCAGCAGGTCCTCCCGGACGCCGGCTACGCGCCGCTGCCGGCCGAGCTGGTCACCAAGGTCCGCTCCACCATCTCCTCCCTCTCCTGACCCAACGGCCGGGCCCGCGGTTCTCACAGACCGCGGGTCCGGCCGCCCATCCGGTGCACCGCCGCCGGGGGAGTGATCCCCCACAGACCGGAGAAACCCCATGGACATAACCACACAGACTTCCGCTCCCCCGCCGCCGGCAGACAAGACCGCCGAGGGCGCTGTCACGCGTCCCGGCGACCGGATCTTCGCCGGCCTCTCACGCGGATCCGGCATCCTGCTGCTGGTGGTGATGGCCGCCATCGCGGTCTTCCTCACCGTGCGCTCGGTCGACGCGATCTCCAAGGACCACGGCAACTTCCTGACCACCTTCGAGTGGAACGCCGCGCTCAACCCGCCGGTGTTCGGTATCGCCGTCCTGGCCTACGGCACCGTGGTCAGCTCGATCATCGCGCTCGTCATCGCCGTCCCGATCGCGGTCGGCATCGCGCTGTTCATCTCGCACTACGCACCGCGCAGGCTCGCCACGCCGATCTCCTTCGTGATCGACCTGCTCGCCGCGGTCCCCAGCATCATCTACGGCCTGTGGGGCGCCATCTTCCTGGTGCCGCACCTGGTCGGGCTGAACCACTGGCTGACCAACTACTTCGGCTGGACCGTGATCTTCAAGTCCGACAACCCGGACGCCGCGCGCTCACTGTTCACCGTGGGCATCCTGCTGGCGATCATGATCCTGCCGATCATCACCAACGTCAGCCGCGAGGTCTTCAACCAGGTCCCGAGGATGCACGAGGAAGCCGCGCTGGCCCTCGGCGCGACGCGCTGGGAGACCATTCGTCTGTCAGTGATCCCCTTCGCCCGCTCCGGCATCATCTCCGCCGCGATGCTGGGCCTGGGCCGCGCCCTCGGCGAGACCATGGCGGTCGCCACCGTGCTGTCCGCCTCCTCGGTCCTGACGATCCACATCCTGGACCCGGCAGGCGGCACCTTCTCGCAGAACATCGTCGCCAAGTTCGGCGAGGCCGACGAGTTCGGCCGGAACGCGCTGATCGCCTCCGGTCTGGTGCTCTTCATCATCACCCTGCTGGTCAACGGCGCGGCCCGGATGATCATCGCCCGCCGCAAGGAGTACTCGGGGGCCAACGCATGAGCAACGTCACCGTCGACAGGCATCCCATGTCAGCTGCCGCTCCGGCCCCCGGTTCCCTGTCCAGCGCCAGCCTCCCGCGCTGGGCCCCCGCCGCCATCGCGGCCGGGGCGATCGCGGTCGCCGTCGGCATCGGCATCGGCGCGGGCCTCTCCAGCAAGATCCAGTGGGGCCTGATCGCGCTCGCCCTGTTCGTGATCGGCACGTATCTGATCACGGCCAAGGTCGAGGGCACCCGCCAGGCCAAGGACCGGGTCGCCACCAGCGCGATCTGGTCCGCATTCATCCTGGCCGTCATCCCGCTGTACTCGCTGATCGAGACGACCATCGTCAAGGGCGTCAAGGTCCTCAACGTCGCCTTCCTCAGCCACTCCATGAACGGCGTGCAGAACATCTACCCCGGCGGTGGCGTCTACCACGCCATCATCGGCACGCTGGAGCAGGTCGGCATCGCCACGATCATCGGCGCCCCGCTCGGCATGCTCACCGCGATCTACCTGGTCGAGTACGGCCAGGGCAGGCTCGCCAAGGCCGTCACCTTCTTCGTCGACGTCATGACGGGCATCCCGTCCATCGTCGCCGGTCTGTTCATCCTCTCCGTATGGTTCGTGGTCACCTCGCACGCCCCCGCCTCCGGCTTCGCCGGCTCGCTGGCCCTGGCGATCCTGATGACCCCGGTCGTGGTCCGCTCCACCGAAGAGATGCTCAAGCTCGTCCCCAACGAGCTGCGTGAGGCCTCCCTGGCCCTGGGAATCCCGAAGTGGCGGACCATCGTCAAGGTGGTCCTGCCGACCGCTGTCGGCGGCATCACCACCGGTGTCATGCTGTCTGTGGCCCGTATCGCAGGTGAGAGCGCACCCATCGCCCTGCTGGTCTTCGGCAGCAGCATCATCAACAACAACCCGTTCAGCGGTCCGCAGGAATCACTGCCCTTCTACATCTACCAGCAGTATCAGCAGGGCAGTTCGGCCAGCTACGACCGGGCCTGGGCGGCGGCACTCGTCCTCATCGCCTTCGTCATGATCCTGAACGTGGTGGCCCGCGGCATCGCCCGCTGGAAGGCCCCGAAGACCGGTCGCTGACGCGGCCAACCCCAGCGACCTACGGATTGAGAGCACTACCCATGGCCAAGCGAATCGACGTAAGCGGACTGTCCGCCTACTACAGCGGCTTCAAGGCGATCGACGACATCTCGATGAACATCGAGCCCCGTACGGTCACCGCCTTCATCGGCCCCTCCGGCTGCGGCAAGTCCACCTTCCTGCGCACCCTCAACCGCATGCACGAGGTCACCCCCGGCGGCCGCGTCGAGGGCAAGGTGATGCTCGACGACGAGAACCTGTACGGCTCCGGCGTCGACCCCGTCACCGTGCGGCGCACCGTCGGCATGGTCTTCCAGCGCCCCAACCCCTTCCCCACCATGTCGGTCTACGACAACGTGGCGGCGGGCCTGAGGCTCAACGGCGTCAAGAAGAAGCGCGAGCTCGACACCATCGTCGAGAAGTCCCTCAAGGGCGCCAACCTCTGGAACGAGGTCAAGGACCGCCTCAACAAGCCCGGCTCCGGCCTGTCCGGCGGCCAGCAGCAGCGCCTGTGCATCGCGCGGGCGATCGCCGTCGAGCCCGCCGTACTGCTGATGGACGAGCCGTGCTCCGCGCTCGACCCGATCTCCACCCTCGCCATCGAGGACCTGATCGGCGAGCTCAAGGAGAAGTTCACGATCGTCATCGTCACCCACAACATGCAGCAGGCCGCGCGGGTCTCCGACCGCACCGCCTTCTTCAACCTCTCGGCCGTCGGTCAGCCCGGCAAGCTCATCGAGATCGACGACACCGAGCGCATATTCTCCAACCCGTCCGTCCAGGCGACCGAGGACTACATCTCCGGCCGCTTCGGCTGAGCACGTCCTGCGGTGCTGCATGGCGGTGCCACCGCAAGGCGAAGGGCCCGCCCCCTGTGAGGGGGGCGGGCCCATTTCGTACGTACGGGAAGCGGGCGTCAGCCGAAGATCAGGTGCGTGATCCAGTACACCACCGCGGCGACGCAGCCCGCGGCCGGCATGGTGATTAACCAGCCCATGACGATGTTCTTGGCGACACCCCAGCGGACCGCCTTGACCCGCTTGGTGGCGCCGACGCCCATGATGGCCGAGGTGATGACGTGGGTCGTGGAGATCGGGGCCTGGAAGACGTACGAGGTCGTGTAGAGGATCGACGAGGCCGTGGCCTCCGCCGCGAAGCCCTGTGGCGGGTCCAGCTCGATGATCTTCCGGCCGAGCGTGCGCATGATGCGCCAGCCACCGGCGTACGTACCGAGCGACAGCATCGCGGCGCAGGCGAACTTCACCCAGATCGGAATGCTGTCGCCCTGCTGGACATCGCCGATGGTGAGGGCCATCACCACGACGCCCATGGTCTTCTGCGCGTCCTGCAGACCGTGCCCGAGCGCCATCGCCGCCGCGGAGACGGTCTGGGCGATCCGGAAACCGCGCTTGGCCTTGTGCGGATTGGAGCGGCGGAAGATCCACATCACGGCGACCATCGCCAGATAGCCGACCACCAGGCCGACGACAGGGGAGAGGATCATCGGGATGATGATCTTGTCGACGACACCGCTCCAGATGACCCCGCTGGAGCCGGCCAACGCGGCGCCGACCATGCCACCGAAGAGCGCGTGGCTGGAAGACGACGGCAGACCGAAGTACCAGGTGGTCAGATTCCAGACAATCGCACCGATGAGCGCGGCGAACAGGATGATCATGCCCTGCTCGCCGGTCGGGGTCTCGATGATGCCCTTGCTGACCGTGTGGGCGACGCCGCCGCCCGCGAAGGCACCGATCAGGTTCATCACGGCCGCCATCGCCAGCGCGGCACGCGGGGTGAGGGCGCGGGTGGACACCGAGGTCGCGATGGCGTTCGCGGAGTCGTGGAAGCCATTGGTGTACGTGAAGAAGAGCGCGACGCCGATGACGACGACGAGTGCGAAGGTGTCCACGCCGGTCAGGACTCCTTGACCGCGATGGTCTCTACCGTGTTCGCCACGTGTTCGAAAGCGTCCGCCGCCTCTTCGAGTACGTCCACGATCTGCTTGAGCTTGAGCACGTCCATGGCGTCGTACTTGCCGTTGAAGAGCTGGGCGAGCAGCTTGCGGTGGATCTGGTCCGCCTGGTTCTCCAGCCGGTTGACCTCGATCCAGTACTCGGTGAGATCGGTCATCGTCCGCAGGTTGGGCATCGCCTCGGCGGTCAGCTCGGCCGCCCGCGCCAGCACCTCGATCTGCTGCTCGACACCCTTGGGAAGCTCCTCGACCTGGTAGAGAACGACCAGGTCGACGGCCTCCTCCATGAAGTCCATGATGTCGTCGAGCTGCGACGCGAGAGAGTAGATGTCCTCACGGTCGAACGGCGTGATGAAGGAGGAGTTCAGCTGATGGAAGATCGCGTGTGTCGCATCGTCCCCGGCGTGTTCCGCCGCGCGCATCCTCTCGGCGATCTCGGTCCGCGTGGCCGCATCGGCTCCGAGCAGTTCCATGAGGAGCTTCGATCCTGTGACGATGTTGTCCGCGGACGCGGCGAACATGTCGTAGAAGCTCGTCTCCCTGGGGGTCAGACGAAAGCGCACGTGAAGTCCTCGGATACATCGGTTTTCGGTCGCATTGATGCTAGGCGCATCATCCGGCCACAGCTAACCGGCGCCCTACAGTGTCGCTCATGGCCCGATGTGATCCCCACAGGGGTCACCTCGCACAATGAGCCGAATTCGGTACGATATACCCGGCAGGGGTATACCGGGGCAGGAGGGACAGGCACATGACCGCCACCGAGGTCGGCGCCGACCACCACGGCTCCCATGGGTACAGCAAACAGAAGGACCAGCACCTGAAGCGGCTGCGCCGCATCGAGGGGCAGGTCCGCGGCCTCCAGCGCATGGTCGAGGAGGACGTCTACTGCATTGACATCCTTACCCAGGTATCAGCCGGCACAAAGGCACTGCAGGCCTTCGCTCTGCAACTCCTGGAGGAACACCTGCGACACTGCGTCGCCGACGCCGCCGCGCGCGGCGGCCCCGAAGCGGACGACAAGGTGGCGGAGGCCACAGCCGCGATAGCCCGGCTGCTCCGCAGTTAGCGACTCAGCGCCCCGCGGCGCCCGACGGCACGTGCTCGACCCGCAGCACCTCGTCGATCCGGGCGGAGCTCAGGCGCTCCTCATCGGCGGCCGAAGCCGCGATCATCAGCTCGCCGCACAGTTCGATCTCCGCGAGGGCCACGTGGTCCTGGTCCAGGACCGCCTGGGATCCGGGCGACAACCGCACGTGCACCACCTCCTCCCCACCCCAGGGTAGGGACGGACACGCGGTCGGTGCATGACACGGACGGACCATTTGGGGTGGCCTACTTTGCTGACGCAGAAACGATCTTTCCGCTGTAGATGTCGTTCTTCGCGGGCAGGACGACCCGCACCGGCGACCCGAAGGCGTAGAACCACGTGGTAGAGACCACCTCGGCGCCGTTGGTGAAGGTGAAACGCTGCCGCAGCATCCGCAGCCGCCCCTTCCCGTCCACATACGCGTCGAAGGGCACCGTGGTCACGGAGAACCCTTTCGCCGCGGCCCGCAGCGGCTTCCGCGAGTCCGGCGTCGCACCCTTCGCCGCCAGCGCCATGTCCGCGACGCCCCGGTAGTGCCGCACCGGCGCGCCACCGACGGTCTCGTCGCCGACGTACGTCACGTCCCGCGCGCCGCGCAGCAGCTCGGCGGCGGCCAGTGGCTCGGTGGCCCCGCCGGTGACCAGATTCCCGTCGGCGAGGCGGGTCGTGTCCACCCGCACCCACTTGTCCTCGGGCACACCCTCGCCGCGGTTCTTCATGTAGAGCGCGCCCGGGGTCAGCAGCTCGGTGATCGGCTTGTGCTCCGGGGCGCCGGCGGCGTCCGGCGGCAGCACCACCCTCAGGTTGCCGCGATGCCGGGCGAAGTCGAAGCCTCCGGTGCCGGTGACCGAGACCTTCGTACCGCCGCTGGCCATCTCCATCGACGTACGGATTCTTGAGCTGCCCGCGCGGATCAGCACGTCGGCCGCCTGCCGCACGGCCTCCGACGGGGTCGAGGCGGACGGCTCGTGGTCCTGCTCGGCGGCCTCGCCGCTGCCGACACAGCCGGTCAGCGCCGCCGCGAACAGCCCGAGACCCACAGCTGCGGCAGTCGCGCGCGTCCGCTGCCCCATGTCCGCCAACCCCCTGCAACATCCCGCACCATGGCCCTCGTTCGGCATAACGACGGCTCGGGCCCGTCGTCACGGTCTCCCCGGTACCGTTGCTTGCGTGCTCAACCAGCCCCCCACGCCCCACCGCGCGACCACCGTCGAAAAGGGCCCGTTCGCCCACGCCACCTGCGTCTGCGGCTGGCGCGGCCCCGCTCGCCGCGCCCGCGACCGGGCCCGCCGCGACGCCGCGGAGCACGAGGGGCGCTGACCCCAGAGGCTTGAGGCGCTCAGGCCGCCAGATCCTTGTCGTACGACGTGGGCTCCGGATACGGCTCGCCCTTCGGCTGACGCGCCGGCCGCGCCGAGCGGACCAGCCAGCCCGCCCGGGCCGACCCGGCGACCGCCGTGGTCAGGGGCGTGAGCAACGCCATCGCCAGCGGAGCCAGCAGCAGCGCCACCGCCGTGCCCAGCGCGAAGCCGCCCACGACGTCGGTCGGGTAGTGCACGCCCATGTAGACGCGGCAGAAGCCCTCCACCAGGGCCAGGCCGATCGCGACGACCCCCGCCTTGCGACTGACCAGAAACAGCCCCACCGCGACAGCCATCGCCAGCGTCGCGTGGTCGCTCACGAACGAGAAGTCCGTCTTGCCCTTGATCAGGACATCCAGCCCGTCGTGGTCCACGAAGGGCCGCGGCCGCTCCACAAAGCCCCGCAGCGGGATGTTGAGCAGCAGCGCGATCCCGGCCGCCAGGCCGGACCACAGCACCCCCGCAACCGCCGCCGGCGCCTCCGGGCCGCGCCGGGCCACCCGCCACCAGCACCAGCCCGCGAGCAGCACCAACAGCAGGATCAGCCCGTACTCACCGACGAACTCCACGCCCCGGTCGAACCACCCGGGGGCGTCCTTCGCAAGGCCGTTGATGTCACGGAGCAGGCCGACATCGGGGTTCGAGCCGTCAAGCGCGAGCTCTGCCATCGGTGATGCCCCTCACTGGTCCGTCCTGCCGCCGCGCTGCAACCCCCGTCGCATCCTGCATATACATACGTTCGGGGCCATTCTCCCCGTACAACGGCGCACACGGTACGTAGCGTTCCGGTCTCCACCGGATGATCACCAGTAAGTTATCGAAGGGAGACCCGCGTCACGAATTCGTAGCCGTGGACGCCGTCGGCAGCGCCGCCGCGCCGTCCTGCGTCACCCGGGTCGCGCCGATGTAGTCCGCCGAGTCGATCCTGTCGAAGCGGATGACGGCGCCGGTGTGCGGCGCGTTGATCATGTACCCGCCGCCGACGTAGATCCCCACGTGATGAATGGTCGTCGGATCGTTCAGGTCGTACGCGAAGAACACCAGGTCCCCCGGCGCCAGCTGATCCCGGGACGGATGCGGCCCGGCGTTCCACTGGTCCTTCGCCACCCGCGGCAGCTCGATCCCCACCGAGTGGTACGCGGCCTGCGTCAGCCCCGAGCAGTCGAACCGCCCGCTCTGCGCGGCCGTACCGGTGCCACCCCACAGGTAGGGGGTGCCGAGCTTCTTCTGCGCGTAGTAAATGGCCCCCGCCGCCTGCTGCGAGGCCGCGACGGTGCCGGTCGGTGCCGCGAAGCTCTTCGCCAGGGTCGTGATGGCCTTGACGTAGTTCCTCGTCTCGGCGATGTCCGGGACCCCGCCCGCCTGGATCACCCGGTACGCGCCCGCGTTGTACGCCGCCAGCATGTTCTCGGTCGGATCGCCGGGCACGTCCTTCACATACGTCGCCAGCTCGCAGTCGTACGAGGCCGCCGACGGAATCGCGTCCGCCGGGTCCCACACATCGCGGACCCCGTCGCCGTTGCCGTCTATACCGTGCGTCGCCCACGTGCCGGGGATGAACTGCGCTATGCCCTGCGCGTCGGCCGGACTCCGGGCCTTCGCGTTCCAACCGCTCTCCTGGTAGAGCTGCGCCGCCAGCAGCGCCGGGTTGATGGCGGAACAGAGGTTGCCCCACTGCTGCACGATGCCGGAGTACGCCGTCGGCACCGCGCCCTTGGCCAGGGTCACCGCGCCGTTCCCGGTCAGGCTCGCGGCGGCCGAATACGTACCCACGACGAGCAGCGCGAGGAACGAGAAGAAGACCCCACCGGCGACGCCCGCGGCGAGCCAAGCCTTGCGCGCGGCCTTCATCCCCGGACCCCCCGCTCGTCGGTCGGCTTCTGCGTGTTCAGGCACGGGTGGTGACGGTGAGTCGGCCCCGAAGAAGCATCACCGCTCATCGCCGCCCCCAATCGTTGCCCTGCGCTCACCAGCGTGATACACAGAGTAGTCATCTATGCCCCATCGAACACCGGCTCGCACGCCAATCCGACCAGTCTGACGGCTGCGGCCGGGATCACACGGGGGAATCGGCTGAGAAAGTCGTTGAGTCGACATCCGACAGCGGAATCCTCCGCCAAGATAGACCTTGGCTCCTTGCGCCCTGGCGAGGAGACCAACTGATCTAGCGTGGTGGTGAGTTCTCATGATCCTGGCAGCCGCAAAGGGCGACATCAACACCATCATCGGTGGCATCGCCCCGGACTGGGGTCCCTTCGGCTCCCTCGGGAACGAAGCGCGCGTGATGATCGAGGTGGTCATGGCAGTGGCGATCCTGCTGTGCCTGGCCATCGCGATCTGGGGCGCGGCGAAACAGCGGATCGGCGCGACGGCGCTCCGCGACACATTCAGTGCCGAGCAGGGCAAGGGGTTGATCATCGCCGGACTGACCGGCGTGTTCATCATCGGTTCCCTCGGCACGCTGTTCACCATCGTCTACGGGATGGCGGTCTAGCCGGCCCCACACCAGGAATCCCGTCTTCTCGTCTCCTTGTCCCTGTCCTCCAGTTATGTCCCCAAGGGGCCCGTCCCGGCCCCGTTTCCCCACCCGAGGCTGCGTGCTGATGCCCACTCACCCGAGCAGCGATGCCGGACCCGCCAGCGGCTCCGCCCTGCCCTTCTCGCGTGCGGGGGCGAGCGCACCATGAGCCTCGGCCACGACGATCCCGACGGCTACGACAGCTACGACGGGCCGCCCACCACCCGCACCCGGCTCCCCGAGGGCCAGGCCGGCCCCGGCGGCACCGGCGCGCGCCGGACGCCCCGCTCCAGCCGTAACCTCGTCACGGTCGTCAGCGTCGTCGTCCTGCTCATCGCCGCCATCGCCTTCGCCAACCGCGGCGGCGGCAACGGATCCGCCGGCACCTCCGGCAGCAACGGCAGCGGCAACACCGGCGCCCAGTCCCAGCCCACCGCCGCCACCGGCCAGAAACCCGTGTCCGGCTCCAACTCGGCCGAGGGCATCGCCTCCGGCTTCGCCCGGACCTCGCAGGGCGCCCAGTCCGCCGCCGCGAACTACGCGGTGGCCCTCGGCGGCGACGGCATGTTCAGCACCGACCGCCGCCACACCATCGTCGCCGCGATCCACGACCCGGCGGTGGTGAACGCGATGCAGAGCAAGCTCGACAAGGCGTACACCGCCGGCCTGTTCACCAGCCTCGGCCTCAACGCGGACGGTTCCACCCCCAGCGGCTACACCTTCGTCTCCCGCACCATCCCCGTCGGCACCAAGACCACCGGCCACACGGACACCACGGCAACCGTCGAGGTGTGGTGCACCGGCCTCGCCGGACTCGCCGGCACCGGCTCCACCAAGCCCGTCAGCCAGAGCTGGTTCACCGTCACCGAGAAGCTGAAGTGGGTCGGCGGCGACTGGAAGATCGAGTCGTCCAGCCAGACCCACGGCCCCGCACCGGTCAGCGGCGACGACCAGGCCGCCGGCGCCGACGAGATCGCGAACGCCGTCCAGGGGTATGGAGGGTTCACGTATGCCAGGTAACCACCGCCGCACCCTGTCAGTCGCCGCCGTCCTCGCCGGGGCTCAGGCCACGGTCGTCCTGACCGCGTGGCAGGCGGCTGCCGCACCCACGCCCACCCCGAGCGCGTCCGTGGACTGCAGCCAGTTCATCGGTGTCGCCAAGGACTACTGCGAAAGCGGCAACACCGGCAGCGGCACCGGCACGGGTGGCATCCCCGACTCCCTCGACCCCCTCACCTCCCTGGCCAAGGGCTGCGCCAAAGCCGCCTCCGCGGTCATCGGGAAGCTGTCCGAAGCGGTCACCCACACCACCGAGGTCGACTTCACCAACACGGCGTTCCTGCGCCAGTACGCCGTCGTCTTCGCCGCCTCGACGATCCTGACCCTCGTCCTGTGGCTGCTGGCCGTCGCCAAGCGGGCCGTACGCGGCGTCCCCCTCACCGAAGCCCTCACCGAGGCGGTCGGCTTCCTCTGGCTGACCGTCATCGCCTCGGCCTTCACGCCGCTCATCCTCTACACCGTCGTGTCGGCGACCGACGCCGTGACCAACGTCATCGCCTCCGGGACCAACTCCAACTCGGACGTCTTCTTCGGCTCGTTCCAGGACGCGCTGACCAAGAACACCGACATCGGCGGCGGCCCGATCATGCTCATCATCGTCTCCCTGGTCTCCGTCCTCGCCGCAGGCGTCCTGTATCTCGAGCTGGTGATCCGGGCCGCCCTGCTCTACGTCGGCGCGCTGCTCGGCACCGCCGTCTACGCCGGCATGGTCGACAAGAACATGTGGCACCACGTCCGCCGCTGGGCGGGCATCATGATCGCGGTGATCATGGTCAAACCGGTCATCGTGATCGTGCTCGGCCTCGCCGGCGCACTGACGACGACCACCGACGGCCCCACCGCCTTCGGAGCCGTCGTCTCCGGCCTGTCGATCATCCTGCTCGCGATCTTCGCCAGCGCCATGATCTACCGCTTCGTGCCCGGCTTCGGCGACGACGTCCAGAGCCTCCGCAACAACCGCAAGGCCAGCGGCGAAAGCCAGGCGGCCGCCGTCATCTCGAGCCCTGCCGCGCTCGTGAAGCAGGGCATCAAGACCCACAGCGCGCGCGGCGGCCCCCAGGAACAGGCCGCATCCGGCGGCGGGTCCTCCCAGCCCGCGAACGGCGTGGCCGGCGGCGTCGCCGCCCACAGCACCCGAGGCGGCAGCTCCGGCGCCGCCACCCCCGCCCCGCGCACGACGCCGGACCGCGGCAACCACGGCACCAGCAGTAGCAGCAAGTCCGGAGGTGACAGCCGGTGACGTCCCAGCCCTACGCCGCCCAGCAACCACGTCGTACGTATCTCATCGGCAAAGCCCGGCCGAACGCGATCGTCGGCAAGAACCGCGAGACCGGCGAGATCACCCTCATCATCGCCGGGGCCTTCATCGGCATGATGTGCGGGCTCCTCATCCCGATCCTCCCCCTGCGGATCCTGGGCCTGACCGGCCCGCCGATCCTGGCCTTCGCCGCCGTCTACATGCCGTACCGCCGCCGCACCTTCTACCGCTGGTTCGAGATCAACCGCACCTACCGCCGCACCCTGCGCAACGCCGCCACCTACCGCTCCGCCGCCGCCGAGTCCGGCATCCGCCTCGACGGCCGCGAGGTCGAGGTCGGCCCGCCGCCCGGCATCGGCCGCATCAGCTGGCTGTCCGCACCCTTCGGCCCCGACGAGATCGCCGTCCTCCTCCACGTCGACCGGCGCACCGTCACCGCCGCCATCGAGATCGAGGGCCCCGGCGTCGGCCTGCGCGACAGCGAGGACCAGGAGGCCCTGGTCGAACGCTTCGGCACCCTCCTCAAGCACGTGGCCAACGGCGACGGCTTCGTCACCCGCCTCCAGATGCTCGCCCGCACCCTCCCCGCCGACCCCGACGCCCACGCCAAGGACGTCGCCGTACGGGGCGACGAGAGCGCCGAGAAGTGGATCAAGGACTCCTACGACCAGCTCCAGTCCATGGTGTCCACCTCCAGCGAGCAGCACCGCGCCTACCTCGTCGCCTGCATGCACTACAGCCGCGAACTCGCCGCCGAGGGCAACGCCATCGCCCGCGCCACCGGCATCCGGGGCAAGAACGTCGACAAGGACTCCGGCATCGCAGCCGTCATGGCCCGCGAACTCACCGACATCTGCGCCCGGTTGGCAGAAGCCGACATCCGCGTACGCCAGCCCCTCGGCCAGGCCCGCCTCTCCTCCCTGGTCCACTCCATGTACGACCCGGACCACCCCATCGACCACATCCAGGCCATGACCCGCCGCAACGCCTGGCCCGCCGAACTCGACGCCACCGAGCCGACCTTCCTCCAGGCCAAGACCCGCGAGTCCTCCACCCGCGCCCCCTGGTGCCACTCCACCGCCTGGGTCAAGGAATGGCCGATGACCCCCGTCGGCGTCAACTTCCTCGCCCCGCTCCTCGTCCACACCCCGGACGTCATCCGCACCGTCGCCGTCTGCATGGACCTCGAGCCCACCGACGTCGCCATCGAGCGCATGCTCACCGAGAAGACCAACGACGACGCCGACGCCAGCCGCGCCGCCAAGATGAACCGCGTCATCGACCCCCGCGACGTCGCCCACCACGGCCGCATCGACCAGCGCGGCGAAGACCTCGCCTCCGGCGCCGCCGGCGTCAACCTCGTCGGCTACATCACCGTCTCCTCCCGCAGCCCGGAGGCCCTGGCCCGCGACAAGCGCACCATCCGCGCCTCCGCCGGCAAGTCCTACCTGAAGCTGGAGTGGTGCGACCGCGAGCACCACCGCGCCTTCGTCAACACGCTGCCCTTCGCGACAGGAATCCGCCGGTGACTACTCAGCCCGTCCGGCGGCCGACGGAACATCTTCAGCCCGTCCGGCGTTTGAGGACACGCCCGGAGGGCGTTCGGGGTCTGGGGCGAAGCCCCAGCGGGTCCGGGCAGAGCCCGGTTTCGGGAAGGGGCGGGGTGGGGGAGCCCCCTGCGCCGCCGACGCGCCTCCGTGCGCACCGCCATGCGCACGCGCACACGAAGCCGACCGCCCCGCACCATGGTCTCCGGCAGCCACCAACCCTGCCAACGCCAACGAGGAGGTCCATCTGATGGCCATGCTCGACCCCCTCGCGGCCCTCACCGACGCCTTCACCAGCTTCCTCTTCGGCAAGGTCGAGTCCACCCGGCTCCCCGTCCGTACGTCCACGGGCCAGGCCCAGGCCGTCTACCTCCCCACCGCCGCCCCCGGCCTCGGCGACTCCGGCGTGATCATCGGCCGCGAGGTCTACTCCGGCAAGGGCTACATCTACGACCCCTTCCAGCTCTACGGCCAGCAACTCCCCGCCCCCCACTGGCTGGTCCTCGGCGAGTCCGGCAACGGCAAGTCGGCCCTCGAGAAGACCTACGTCCTGCGCCAGCTCCGCTTCCGCGACCGCCAGGTCGTCGTCCTCGACGCCCAGGGCGAGGACGGCGCCGGCGAGTGGAACCTCATCGCCAAGGCCCTCGGAATACAGCCCATCCGCCTGGACCCGACGGCCGCCCTCGACGGCGGCATCAAGCTCAACCCCCTCGACCCGGCGATCACCCTCACCGGCCAGCTCGCCCTGCTCCGTACGATCATCGAGGTCGCCATGGGGCGCGGCCTGGACGAGCGGGCCGGCTTCGCCCTCAAGGTCGCCCACGCGTACGTCATCGAGACCATCACCGACCGCCAGCCCATCCTCACCGACATCGTCGAGCGGCTGCGCCACCCGATGGAGGACGCCGCCGAGTCGATGAACGTCGACCTGGACGACGTACGCGCCTGGGGCCTGGACGTCGCCCTCGTCCTCGACCGGCTCGTCGACGGCGACCTGCGCGGCATGTTCGACGGCCCGACGACCGTCGGCATCGACCTCGACGCACCGCTGATCGTCTTCGACCTCTCCCACATCGACCGCAACTCGATCGCCATGCCGATCCTCATGGCCATCGTCGGCGTCTGGCTGGAACACACCTGGATCCGCCCCGACCGGAAGAAACGCATCTTCCTGGTCGAGGAGGCCTGGCACATCATCAACTCCCCCTTCGTCGCCCAACTCTTCCAGCGACTGCTGAAGTTCGGCCGACGCCTGGGACTGTCCTTCGTCGCCGTCGTCCACCACCTCTCCGACGTCGTGGACGGCGCGGCAGCGAAGGAAGCGGCAGCGATCCTCAAAATGGCCTCCACAAGGACGATCTACGCCCAGAAAGCCGACGAGGCACGCGCCACCGGCCGCGTACTCGGCCTCCCCAGATGGGCGGTGGAGATCATCCCCACCCTCACCCCCGGCATCGCCGTCTGGGACGTCAACGGCAACGTCCAGGTCGTCAAACACCTCATCACCGAGACCGAGCGCCCCCTCGTCTACACCGACCGCGCCATGACCCAGTCCTCGGCGGAAGCCGACGCGGAACGGGACGAAGCCCTCCCGGTCTCCCTCGACAAGCAGTTGGCCGACGACGCGGTGGCGTGATGACGAATCAGAGACAGCGGCAACAGCAGAGCGACGGCGGCATCCCCGACGGCCTCATCCTGGGCGTCATCGGCTTCCTCCTCGGCATGACCGTCCTCCTCTGGACCGCCACCGGCATAGCCGGCCTCCTCTCCCACGGCGCCTGGCCCGCCGAGGTCCACTTCACCCGTACGCCCCAGGCCATGCGGCACCTCATCGGCCACCCCCACGACATCGCCGCCGCCTGGCCCCAGTCCCCGCCCGACGCACTCCCCGGCTGGGGACTCTTCTGGGGCGTCTTCCTCGGGCAGTTGATGGTGCTGTTCGTGCTGACGGTCTTCGTGATCGGCGTAGTCGCCCGTACGCGCCTGAGACGTGGGCGCAAAACTCAGCTCGCTCCGGACAACCCAGCCCCTCCGGCGCTTGAGGAGCTGGGGTCCAGGGGGCAGAGCCCCCTGGTTTCGGGAAGGGGCGGGGTGGGGGAGTCAACCCCTGCCTCAGCCACCGCCGAGCCGAGCCCGCCCACGGCCCCGGCCCCGCCCACAGACCCCTTCGAGTCCGAACTCACCCGCACCTACGCCGTCTTCGCTCCATCACGAGGCGACAAGGCCAAACGCCTCATCCAGCCCGCCCTCCTCAACGCCGCCGGCGCAGCCGTCCTCACCACCTCCGACCCCGACACCTTCCACCAGACCGTCGGCAACCGCACCAAGCTCGGCCCCGTCCACATCTACGACCCGGCCCACCTCGTCGACACCCCCGGCCGCCTCCGCTGGGCCCCGCACACCGGCTGCGAGGACGTCCCCACCGCCCTCACCACCGCCCGCGCCCTGCTGTTCCCGTGCCGCCCGCACGCCGCCGCCGACGCCACGATGTTCGACGCCGCCGAGACCCTGCTGCGCTGCTGGCTGCACGCCGCCGCCATCGACGGCCTGCCCTTCCGCCAGGTGCACCGCTGGGCCGGCGGCAACGGCGGCCAGGACGCCGTACGCATCCTCCGTACGCACCCCAAGGCCGCCACCGGCTGGAGCGGGGAGCTGGAATCCGTACTGCACGCCCACACCGACCGCCGGGACGCAGCCCAGGCCCTGATCCACCGGACCCTGGAATCCCTCAACTCCGTCCACATCCGCGACGCCTGCAATCCCGGCCGGGCCGATGCCCTCGACCTGGAATCGTTCGTACGCGAGCGGGGAACGATGTATGTGGTGGGCGAGCCCAACGAAGATCCACGGACTCGCCCGGGTGCGATGCCGCTGCTCACCGCACTCGTCTCCAGCGTGGTCGAGCACGGCCGGCGCATGGCCGCACGGTCACCCGCCGGTCGGCTCGACCCACCACTCACCCTGGTGCTGGACGACATCGCAGCCCTCGCCCCGCTGCCCGACCTCCCCGAGCTCCTCGCCACCGGCACGGCCCTCGGCCTGCCCACCCTCGCCGTCCTCCGCACCCCGGAACAGGCCCGCGCCCACTGGCGTACCCCGCTCTGGCACCGCGCCGACGCCCGCCTCGTCCTCGGCCCCACCGCCCCCGGCCTGCTCGACGAGGTCCCGGACGCGATCCTGCTGACCTGACGGCTTGCCTCTGACCCGTACGTCAGGGGTTAGCGTCCCGCCATGCCAACTCCAGCAGCCACCCTTTCCCGCGAAGTCCGCCTCGCCGCCCTCCCGCAAGGCCTGCCGAGGCCCGAACACTTCACCGTCGTCGAAACCCCGCTCCCCGTCCCGGCAGCCGGCCAAGCCCTCATCCGCACCCGCTGGTTCCAGGTCTTCCCCGCCCTTCGTACGCTCATCGGCGGCGGTCCGGAAGGCGGCACCACCCCCTTCCCCGCCATCCACCCGGGTGACACGCTCTTCGGCGCCGCCGTCGGTGAAGTCGTCACCGCCCCCGAAGGCAGCGCCCTGCGTCCGGGGGAGTTGGTCTTCCACTGGCAGGGCTGGCGGGAGTACGCGGCCGTGCCCGCCGCCGATTGCGCGCCGCTCGGCGACACCCTGCCCGACCCGGCGGCGCACCTCTCCATGGGCTCGACCCCGTACGGCGCCCTGACCCGCGCCGCCCAAGTACGCGCCGGCGACACCGTCTTCGTCACCGGCGGCGCCGGATCCGTCGGCTCCCTCTCCGGTCAGATCGCCCGCCTGCTCGGCGCGAACCGCGTCATCGGCAGCACCGGCTCACCGGCCAAAGCCGCCCGCATGGTCTCCGAGCTGGGCTACGACGCCGCCGTGCTCCGTGGAGCCGAACCCATCGCAGAGCAGCTCGCCAAGGCCGCCCCCGACGGCATCGACGTCCTCCTGGACAACGTCGGCGGCGAACAACTCCAGGCCGCAGTCACAGCCGCCCGCCCCGGCGCACGCTTCGCCCTGGTCGGCGCCCTGTCCGGACAACTGTCGCCGGACAGCGACGGCACCACCGCACCCGTCGAGATCGACTCGTTCCAGCTCATCCTCAAGCGCATCGCCATCCGCGGCTT
This sequence comes from Streptomyces sp. NPDC059373, assembly GCF_042751495.1. Lineage (NCBI taxonomy): Bacteria > Bacillati > Actinomycetota > Actinomycetes > Kitasatosporales > Streptomycetaceae > Streptomyces > Streptomyces sp. NPDC059373. The sequence continues at coordinate 482,384 of NZ_JBHYXC010000003.1, forward strand.
CAGCGGCCAGGAGGACCCCACAGTCGGACCCGAGTGGAACAAGCGTTTCGGCGACTGGTTGCGTTCCGGCCACATCACCTTCCCCCACGTCCGCATCCCGGGCATCGAAAACGCCCCGCGAGCGTTGCACGAAGTCATGGGCGGGCAGCATCTCGGCACCGTCATAGTGGAGTTGTAGACCGCACCACCGGTGGGAGGAACAGATGCGGATCGGCGACGCGGCAGCCGCGGCAGGCACCACACCCCGCGCCCTGCGCTTCTACGAACAGCGCGGGCTTCTCCCGCCCCCGTCCCGCACCCCCACCGGCCAACGCCAGTACGGCCCCGGCGACGTGGCCCGGATCCGCCTCATCCGCGAACTGCTCTCCGTCGGCCTCACCATCGAGGACATCCGCAGCTGCGCCGACCATCTCCACCTGATCGAGATCGACCCCACCCGCCCCTGCGGCGGCGCCCAGACCACCCCCGGCCCCGGCATCGCCGCCCGCCGCCTGGCGGCCCTCGAAACAGAAATCGACCGCCTCACCAGGCTCCGTGACCAACTCGCGGCCCGGGTCAGGGGCGGAGCAGCACCATCTCGTACTCCTTCTGCGTCTCATCGAGCGGAAACGGCATCGTCTTCCCGGTCCGCGTGAAGCCCAGCCGCGCATAGAACGCCTGCGCCCGCGGGTTCCCCTCGTGCACCCACAACTGCACACGGTCCACCCGCTCCCAGACCCACTCCAGCGCCGTCCCGAACAACTTCTCCGCCAGCCCCGTTCCCCTTACCTCCGGCCGCAGATACACCCCGACAATGCTCAGCGAGTCGTCCGGCTCGACAAGCACCACGAGACTGCCGGCCCACACCCCGTTCTCGTCCTCGGCCACGAACTGCTGCGCTCCGACCCTCGACGTCCGCCCCTGCCAGACCTCGTCCGCGAACGCGGCCTCTTCCTCATAGGTCCGTACGAACGCAACACTGCTGACCGGGTCCTTCAGGGCCGCCAGCCGCAGCTCCTTGCTCCGCCGCCACTCGTCGGGCCTGACCTGCCGTATCTCGTATCCCATGGCGGGACCATACAACGCAAAAAAGCTCCGGTCCCCTGGATTAATCCAGGGGACCGGAGCTCAAAGATTGTTCGGCGGCGTCCTACTCTCCCACAGGGTCCCCCCTGCAGTACCATCGGCGCTGAAAGGCTTAGCTTCCGGGTTCGGAATGTAACCGGGCGTTTCCCTAACGCAATGACCACCGAAACACTATGAAGATGTCCGAACCGGAACAACACACGGTTCGTTACTTCAGAACTACACAGTGGACGCGAGCAACTGAGGACAAGCCCTCGGCCTATTAGTACCGGTCAGCTCCACCCCTTACAGGGCTTCCACATCCGGCCTATCAACCCAGTCGTCTACTGGGAGCCT